>CAZROX010000030.1:1721-14524 GCA_964601845.1 uncultured Halothiobacillaceae bacterium | reverse complement strand
GTGTTAAGTGAAAGCCACCGTTTTGACAATCCAACCGCCCGTGTCACGATCACACGTACCCGTTAATAACGCATAACAGGCTCGTGGTTACCCGATAAACTCGAGTGACATAACTCAGCGACTGATGGCTTTACCGGCATCGATGCGCGTAATATTGCGGGTCTGGGCCTGAGCCAAAGCCTGACCCTGAACTTACCTACTTGGTATTCCGGCACTGAAGCGAATACTGAAGCCGCTGGCACCCGGCCCGGCCCGGCTGACGGGCTGGCCAGCTCGGTGTTAAGTGAAAGCCACCGTTTTGACAATCCAACCGCCCGTGTCACGATCACACCTACCCAACGCATAACAGGCTCTTGGTTCCCTGATAAACTCGAGTGACATAACTCAGTGACAGGTTGACCCGGCATGAACCACATCGTAATTGTTGAAGATGACGAATCCATTGCAGAAATGCTCACTTTTCATATGCAGGGACAAGGCCATCAGGTCACGCACTTTGCCGATGGCGAGATCGCCCATCAGCAGCTCCTGCTCAACGATTATGACTTGGTTGTGCTCGACATTATGCTGCCGAATTGTAATGGTCTGGACATCTGCAAGGAGCTGCGGCAAAGCAAGCCGCAAATCCCGATTCTGATGCTGACTTCACTGGATGGCGAAGCGGATCGGGTGATTGGTCTGGAGCTGGGTGCAGATGATTATCTAACCAAGCCATTTAGCATGCGCGAATGTATCGCCCGCGTCAAAGCGCTGCTGCGACGCGCACAATTCACCTCGGTTGAAGCGCCGGTGGTGACTGCCCAAGATGAGCGGCTAAGTAGCGGCGAACTGACTTTGGATGCCGGTAGCCGTGTTGTCACCTTGGCTGAACGCACCATCGAACTGACTGCCCGTGAATTTGATTTATTGTTCTTTTTGGCACAACACAGCGGGCGTGTCTACTCACGTTCCCAATTACTCGATGCGATCTGGGGTCATAGCCACGATGGCTATGAACACACCATCAACACCCACATCAACCGCCTACGCAATAAACTTAAACGCGGTGCTGGACAAGCTGATTTCATCCAGACCGTTTGGGGCGTCGGCTATAAATTCGAAAGCCCGGATTAGAAGGCCTCATGATTAAAGGGCTTTACCGCAGACTGGCCTTGGTTTTGCTCAGTGTGTTTCTGATTCTGGGTGCTGTCTTATTCTGGGTCAATGAAAACGCCGGGCGGCAGCTACAACAAGAAACCTCGCAGAAACTTCATTTGAATCTGGCCAGTTTTCTGGTACAGGATCTTGAACTGCATTCAGATAATAAGCTGAACCATAAAGAGATCAAAAAAGCATTCAACAAAGTGATGATGCTCGACCCAGGCACTGAGTTATACATCATCGGCACCCAGGGTGAAGTGCTGGCTTATGATGCCTTGGAAGAAAAAATAATTCGCAGCCAGGTCAACCTTAAACCGATTAAACAATTTATCGAAAATAAAGAGTCATTACCCATCGTCGGCGATGACCCACGCTCGAACAAACAAAAAGTCTTTTCAGCAGCGCCGATTTTCAATCAGGATGGACAACTACAGTCTTATCTGTACATTATTATTCGCGGTGAAATTTACGACAGAGTCGCCACCATTATCAGCGTGAACAAAAGCTGGTGGATTAGTCTGAGCGTGATTGCTGCGGCACTGGTTTTTCTGCTGCTCACTGCCCTATTATTGTTTTATAAATTTACCCGACCACTGGTGAATTTAAAGCGTGAAGTCTTAGCCTTCGAGCAATCCGGCTTTCAGCAACTGCCATTGCATCATGATCATAATAGCGATGACCTGCCGCAACAGGGCGACGAACTCCAACAGTTACGCGGCTCTTGCTATCGGATGAGCCAGAAAATCGTTGACCAGATTCAATACTTACAAAAACACGACCAGCTGCGCCGTGAATTTCTGGCGCATGTCTCCCATGACCTGCGCACCCCGCTAGCGGGCATGCGGGCTTATCTAGAAACCCTGCAACTCAAAGATCAGCAACTGTCCGACACCGAGCGCAAAGATTTTCTCAGCAAAGCCCTGCTCACCAATAAGCAGCTCACCGGGATGATCGATGAATTATTTGAAATGGCGCGACTGGAGCATGGCCAGGTTGAGATTCATCCTGACACCATTGTCATTTCTGATTTACTGAGCGATATATATGCGTCGCTCAGTGGCTTGGCTAATAATAAAGGCGTGCACCTTGAGGTTAATATGGAAGACGAGGCCAGTATGGTCTTCGCCGATGTGGCGCGGCTGGAACGCGTGCTGCAAAACTTGATTGGTAACGCCATTACCTATACGCCAGTGGGTGGCACCGTCACCATTCGCGTCAGAAAAGCAGAACACCGCTACACCCTGCTCAGTGTCGAAGATACCGGACAAGGCATTGCGGCCGATGAACTGCCATATGTATTCGAACCCTATTTCCGTTCAACCAATGGCAAAAAAGCTTATCATGAAGGCAATGGACTCGGGCTGGCGATTGCCGCCAGATTATTAGCCTTGCACCATGTTGAACTCAAGGTGGATAGCCGTTTTGGTCAGGGTACGATTTTTTGGTTCAAACTGCCGACCAGTGCCTGATGCATGATTAACCCTTCTCCCCCATCACCCGCAACGCCCTAACCCGATCCAGCAACACCGGATCATCCCAGACCCGCTCACCGACCTCGGTAGATGCTAATATTGGGTCACGTGCTAGCCGCTTTGTATCATCACTTCGTTAAAAAAGACAGAACGTTAGAAAAAATGACGATTAGCAAGTCGTAAAATAGCGGGTGCGCCCTGGCTACGGTTTAGGTGATGGCTGCGATGTTCAATGAATCGCAGCGCTAGCCGTAGGGAATATACACATCGCTGATACTTTACCGAATCAGGCTCATGGATGATGCACGCTGTATTCATCGGTGACATCACAGGAAACAATTATGAAAAATACGCCTGAGCGTATCGTATTGAGCATGAAATGGGGTTCGCTCTACTCATCGGAGTACGTCAATATTCTGTATACGGCTTGTCGAAAAAACATTACCGGGCCGTTTCGATTTGTTTGCCTGACAGATAAACCCGAGGGGCTGCAACCTGAGATCGAAAGCTTCCCCATTCCCGATATCGGCCTGACAGCTGGCATGTGGAAAAGTGGTGCCTGGGCAAAGCTGGGCGTTTTTAAGTCCGATCTGTATGGGCTGAAGGGTCGGGCGCTGTTTATTGATTTGGATATGGTTATCTGCGGTTCACTCGATCCGTTCTTTGAGTACACACCTGAGTTTGTCACACTCGATATGGGCGTCGATTGGCGCCCCAAGCCATCGGGGCGCGGGCAACCAGAGGCGGGCACGAGTATCTTCGCTTTTAATTTGGGGGAGGAGGGGCAAATTTTAGAGCGGTTTATGGCGGCGAGACAAAAGGTGGTAGAGGAGCATGTTATCGAGCAGGTGTGGGTTGGTGCGGCGGCCTCTTCGATGGCTTATTGGCCGGTCGATTGGGTGGTCAGCTTCAAGCGCCATCTGCGGCAACCCTTTGGGGTCGACTTGATACGGCCGCCCAAAGCGCCGCCGCCAACGGCCCATGTGATTGCGTTTCACGGCGTGCCGCGCCCGGTCGATCTGATCGGAAAAAATGCAGGTTTTTGGGATAGATGGCCACATATGGGACATGGCCAAGTGCGTTGGATGGCGGACTATTGGGTGGAGAATGGCGGGCGGCTGCCCGGTTGACAGGGTGACTTGTTTGCGCGCAGCCAGCCTTTGCGCAACAGATACAACAGTTTGCTCATTTGATTGGTGAACCTCAGCCCATACATGGGCAATCGTCGATAGCGCGGAAATTTCTTGACCGCTGTAAATGCGGTGCCGGTGATGGTGCTTTCGTTGCCATCATCCACATGGCTCGGAAACGGCTCCAAGCCAAAATGACGAAAATCATGGACAAAAATTCTATCTAGCTCGTGGTCTATGGGGCGGGTGGCAGGCAGCATCGCCGGTAACAGCTTGGTGGCCAGCTGCCGAGTGATCAGATAAGCCCCGAGGCCGGTTGCAGGGCCGAGATAGGCATTTAGGTGCCAGCGTCCAATGGTGCCCCGACAGATTGGCTGTTTTGCGCGAATTTTATTGAGCTTTAAAAAATCCCACTCATCGCGGATGGAGAGCGCAGCCTCCAGCGCCTCTTTGAAGTCCGGGTGAAAGATAACGTCATCCTCCATCACCAAGGCCACTTGGGCGTCACTTTTCAGGAAGGTCTGCCACACCTGTAGGTGGGCGTGATAAGCCCCAATCTCCCCGGGCAGGACGGGCCGGCCAACATTGCGCACAAAGGCGGGTTCATCGAGGTCTGCCGATAGGCGCACCCATTCGTTTGCGCCATCTATGCCAGGGATAAGCGTATAGGGCAGCGCCATCGCGGCCAGCTGCTGTTCCATGCGCGCAAGGCGCGCCCTAGAGCGGGGCAGGCTAATCACATAGGCGGCCATGATGGCGGTCATATCAGCCTTGCGCATCGCTTAGGTGATCGAACAACATTGTCGGCTGCTCTTGGCATAGCCGCCTTGAGGTGCGCCTGACTCAGTGCAGGCTTTTGTTGCAAGGGTGTCAGTAGATGATGACCGAGCGAATGCTCTGCCCGGTCTCCATCAATTCAAAAGCGTGGTTGATGTCGTCTAGCCCCATGGTGTGGGTCACCATCGGGTCGATTTTTATCTCGCCTGCGAGGTAGCGATCGACATAGCCTGGCAACTGCGAGCGCCCTTGCACGCCGCCAAAGGCGGTGCCGCGCCACACGCGGCCGGTGACGAGTTGGAATGGGCGCGTGCGTATCTCTTGGCCTGCCCCCGCCACGCCGATAATCACCGACTCACCCCAGCCCTTGTGGCAGCACTCCAGCGCCGAGCGCATGACATCGACCTGGCCGATACACTCGAACGAAAAGTCCACCCCGCCGTCGGTTAGCTCGACGATGACCTCTTGGATGGGCGCGCTGTGATCTTTGGGATTGACGCAGTCGGTGGCGCCGAGCATACGTGCCATCTCGTATTTTTCGGGGTTGGTGTCGATGGCGAGGATGCGTCCCGCTCCGGCCATTACCGCCCCTTGCACCACGCTCAGGCCGATGCCGCCAAGCCCAAACACCGCCACCGTGTCGCCGGGCTGCACCTTGGCGGTGTTGAGCACTGCGCCTATGCCGGTGGTGATGCCACAGCCGAGCAGGCAGACTTTATCGAGCGGTGCCTGTGGGTTGATCTTGGCCAGCGCGATCTCGGGCAGCACGGTGTACTCGGAGAAAGTGGAGGTGCCCATGTAGTGGTACAGCATCTGCCCATCGAGCGAAAAGCGACTGCTGCCATCGGGCATCAGCCCCTTGCCTTGGGTGGTGCGAATCGCCTGGCACAGGTTGGTTTTGCCCGACTGGCAAAATTTGCACTGGCCGCACTCGGGTGTGTAGAGTGGGATCACATGATCGCCGATGGCAAGGCTGGTCACCCCCTCGCCAATCTCCTCGACCACCCCGCCGCCCTCGTGCCCCAGTACACTCGGAAACAATCCCTCTGGATCGGCGCCGGATAGGGTGTAGGCATCGGTGTGGCAGACGCCGGTGGCGACGATCCGCACCAGCACTTCACCCGCTCGCGGCGGTGCGACTTCAATCTGCTCAATACGCAAAGGCTCGCCTGGGGCGAGGGCAACGGCGGCTCTGGATTTGATCATGTTCGATAACTCCTGATTACTCGATTCAAGTGGTATGTGTTCGACCCCTATCATCGCATGATAGCGAGAAGTGCCGATGCGGCTCAAGTCTCGTGTGCGCTGGTGGGTGGGTTAGCTTGTGCTGTGAGGCGCTATTTTCCACCCGCAGCGTATCCCAAACAACTGGCGGGCGGCGATTTTACTCACCCTTATCCGAGTTGCAACACCCGTTGCGCGTGGTTGGTTTATAATCGTTTGCTGATGTGACCTTGCGACTAATTTTTTGGTACGAATTAGGTACTCTATGCGCTATTCCGCTTTTACAATTTTGCGCCAAGCCTTGGCAGGTAACCGTGGTTGGACCCGCGCTTGGCGCGATGTCGAACCGCAAAAACACTACGATGTCATTATCATCGGCGGCGGCGGGCACGGGCTTGCCACCGCCTACTATCTGGCCAGTGTGCACGGCATTCGCAAGGTGGCGGTGTTGGAGAAGGGCTATATCGGCAGCGGCAACGCCGGGCGCAACACCACCATCGTGCGCTCCAATTATCTGCTGCGCGACAACGCCCGCTTTTACGAACACGCCATGAAATTGTGGGAGGGGCTTAGCACCGAGCTCAACTACAACGTGATGTTCAGCCAGCGCGGCGTGATCAATGTATTTCACACAGATGCGGCGCGCGATGCCACCTTGCGGCGCGCCAATGCGATGCGCCTGCACGGCATCGATGCCGAGATGCTCGATGTCGAGGCGCTCAAAAAGCGCATGCCGTGCATCGACTACAGCGGCAATACGCGCATGCCAGTACTCGGTGGCCTGTTGCAACCGCGCGGCGGTACCGCGCGCCACGATGCCGTGGTGTGGGGCTATGCGCGCGCAGCCGATCAACTGGGGGTGGATATCATCCAAAACTGCGAGGTGACCGGCTTTAAGCGGCGCGGCAATCGCATCCTCGGCGTGAAGACCACGCGCGGCCTGATCGAGGCCGAGCGCATTGGTACCGCGGTTGCGGGCAATACCAGTCGGCTATATCAAATGCTCAATTTTCCGTTGCCTATCGAATCTCACGTGTTGCAGGCCTTTGTCACCGAGGGCGTTAAGCCGCTGATCGACACCGTGTGCACCTATGGGGTCGGGCACCTTTATATCAGCCAGTCCGACAAGGGCGGGCTGGTGTTCGGTGGCGATATCGACGGCTACAACAGCTATGCGCAGCGCGGTGGCCTGCCGACCTGCACCCATGTCATGCAGGCGGCCGCCACCATGATGCCCTGCCTAAAGCGCTTGCGGGTGTTGCGCCAGTGGGGCGGGGTGATGGATATGTCGATGGATGGCAGCCCCATTATCGGCAAGACGCCTTGGCACAATCTCTATCTCAATGGCGGCTGGTGCTACGGTGGCTTCAAGGCCACGCCGGCCTCGGGCTGGACTTTTGCCCACACCATCGCCCACGACGAGTCGCACGACTACAACCGCGCCTTTGGCTTGGAGCGCTTTGCGCAGGGCGCGCTGATCGATGAGAAGGGTGTCGGGGCGACACCGAATTTGCATTGAGGTCGCTATGCTGAGAATACCCTGTCCTTGGTGCGGACTGCGCGACGAGCACGAGTTTGCCTATGGCGGCGATGCCACCGTGGTGCGCCCGAAAGATAGCGCGCGTCCCAAGGTGTGGTACGACGCGGTCTACACGCGCGCTAACCCGTGCGGTGAGCACACCGAGTACTGGCAGCATATTCAGGGCTGTCGCGCGTGGATTCGCGTGGTGCGCGATACCCGCACCAATAAAATCAGTGCCGCAGAGCCGACTGGCCAGCGCTGAGCGTCTATATATGAGTAAGCAAACACACAGAAATGCAACGGGCGGCCTGATCGATCGGAAGCGCGAGTTGCGCTTTAAGTTTGACGGCAAATCCTATAGTGGCTACGAGGGCGACACCTTGGCCTCGGCACTATTGGCCAATGGGGTGCACCTGATTGGGCGCAGCTTCAAGTACCATCGCCCGCGCGGGGTGATGTGCGCGGGGGTCGATGAGCCCAACGCGCTGGTACAGGTACGCACGGGCGCGCGCCGCGAGCCCAACACCCGCGCCACCGTTGTCGAGCTATTCGACGGCTTGGTCGCCAGCAGTCAAAACTGCTTCCCCTCGCGCAAATTTGATTTTATGGCGATCAACAGCCATCTCTCGCCGCTGCTCTCCGCCGGCTTCTACTACAAGACCTTCATGTGGCCACCCAAGTTTTGGACCCAAGTGTACGAGCGCATCATTCGACATGCGGCAGGGCTTGGCAAGGCCTGCGATGCACCGGACCCCGATCACTACACCCATCGGCACGCCCACTGCGATCTGTTGGTCATCGGGGCCGGCCCCAGTGGCCTGATGGCGGCACGCGCCGCCGCAGCGCTGGGTGTGCGGGTCATGTTGTTGGACGATCAGCCGCTGATCGGTGGCTCGCTCAATAGAGAGTCCGATCAGGTCGATGGGGTCGAGGGCGCCCACTGGGCCGCCAGCAACCAAAAGTTATGTGAAGAGGCCGGCATTCAAGTGCTGACGCGCACCTGTGCATTCGGCTATTACGATCACAATGTGATCGGGGCGCTACAGCGGGTGGGCGATCATCTGATCGTGCCCGGTAGCAACCGACCGCGCCAGCGCATGTGGCTGATTCGCCCTAAGCGGGTGCTTATCGCCACAGGGGCGATCGAGCGCCCGGGCATTTTTGGCAACAACGATCTGCCGGGCATTATGCTCGCCTCGGCTGCACGGGCCTACAGCAATCAGTACGCCGTGAGCCTGGGTCAGCGGGCGCTGATTGCAACCAACAACAACGATGCCTATCGCACCGCATTTAATCTACAAGATGCCGGTATGCAGATTGCCGGTGTGGTCGATACGCGCGCGCAGGTACCGCCAGCATTGGTCTCGCAACTGCAAGAGCGCGAGATAACACTCTACCCAGCGCAAACGATCGGTGCCGCCCATCGCAGTCTATTTAATGCGCGGGTGCAGAGCGTCTCCTTGGTGTCGAGCCAGGGGCAGACGCTGGAGCCGGTGCGCATCGAATGCGATCTGGTGTGCACCTCGGGTGGGTGGAACCCTAGCGTGCATCTGCACAGCCAATCTGGTGCCAAGCCGCGTTACGAGCCAGAGTTGGCGAGCTTCGTGCCGGGTGATTCGGTCGCCGATGAGTGCTCGGTGGGGGGCGCGCGCGGTTGCCTGTCGCTGCAGGGTGCGCTCGATGAGGGCTGGCAGGCGGGGGTGTTAGCCGCCAAACAACTCGGCTTTAAAACGGGTGCCAAACGCGCAGCGCCCAAGCTCAAGGTGTCGGCACATCCCGACTATGCCATTGCGCCCTACTGGCTTGCGCCCACGCCGCACAACCGCAGCTACAAACAATTTTTGGATTTTCAAAATGATGTGTGCGCCAAGGATATCGCCCAGGCACATCAAGAGGGTTACGACTCGGCGGAGTTGGTCAAGCGCTACACCACCCAAGGGATGGCCACCGATCAGGGCAAGGTGGGCAATGTCAACGCCCTGGCCGTGTTGGCCCAGTACGCGGGCGAGCAGGCTTTTGTGGGCGGCACCACCAGTTATCGCCCCCCCTATGTGCCCATCGCACTCGGTGCACTGGCGGGCGATCACATAGGCGGGCATTTTCTGCCGACGCGCTACACCCCCCTGCACGATTGGCACACCGAACAGGGTGCGATTTTTGTCGAGGCCGGTATGTGGTTGCGTGCGCGCTACTACCCACAAGCGGAGGAGACCCTGCGCCAGTGCTATGTGCGCGAGGCCAATAATGTGCGCGATCGGGTGTCGCTGATCGATGTCAGCACCCTGGGCAAAATTGATGTCCAAGGGCCGGATGCGGCCGAGTTCATCAACCGACTGTATATCAATAATTTTCGCACCCTGCCCGTGGGGCGCGTGCGCTACGGCGTGATGCTGCGCGAGGATGGACTGGTGTTCGACGATGGCACCTGTGCCCGCCTCGGCGAGCAGCATTATCTGGTCAGTACCACCACGGCGAATGCAGCGGCGGTCTTAGCGCATATGGAGCACTATCACCAGTGTGTGTGGCCCGAGCTGTCGGTCGTGTTCTGCTCGGTCACCGATCAGTGGGCGGGTATCGCGGTTGCGGGCCCCCAGAGCCGTGCGCTCTTGGCGGAGGTGCTGGATATCGACCTTAGCCATGAAGCCTTCCCGTTTATGGCGGTGGGCGATTGCAAAATGGGCGAGGTGCCCATGCGGTTGTTTCGCATCAGCTTCTCTGGTGAGCTGGCCTACGAGCTCAATGTGCCAGCGGGCTATGCGCAGTCTGTCTGGCAGGATTTAATGCGCGCAGGCGAGCCGCTCGGGGTGGGGGTTTACGGCACCGAGGCGCTCGGCACCCTGCGCATCGAAAAAGGCCATGTCACGGCCACCGAGATCGACGGGCGTACCAATGCGGACGATCTGGGCTTTGGTCGGATGGCCAAAATGGACAAGGATTTTATCGGCAAGCACATGTGGTCGCGCGCGGCACAAAAAGAGGCGGGGCGCCTGCAACTGGTTGGGCTGCGTGCGCTCGATGGCAATCTACGTGCCGGTGCCCACCTAGTCGAGTCGGATACGGTGGAGACCATGCCGACCTCCCAAGGCCATATCACCGCCATCACCTACAGCCCGAGCATGGGGGTCGATATCGCCCTGGGGTTATTGCGCAATGGGGCCTCGCGCCACGGTGAGCTGTTGCAAGCCTATTCGCCGATACACAAAGAGCGGGTGCCCATCACCGTGTGTCATCCCATATTTGTCGATCCCGAGGGGGCGCGTGTCCGTGGCTGATCAGTCTGTATTGGCAAGCTTGTACGGCGCCGAGCCGGGCGCCCTGTGGTTGCAAGATGGGCTGAGCTTGCGCGAGCTGCCCGATATGAGCCTGGTGCAAATTCTCGCCCTACCGGGGAAAGGGGCCGAGGTTGTGAAACAACTTGGCAAGCTGGGTATCGCCTGCCCCGATGCGCCCAATCTGTGGCAGGCGAACGGCCAGTGGCGCGCCGCTTGGCACGGGCCCAATCAGTGGATGCTGATCGGCGATGAGCGCGGGTTGGCACCTGCCCTATCCGAGTTGCAGGGCGCGCTTGAGGGCATGGGAGCTGCGGTCGATCAGAGCCACGGGCGCGTTGGCTTGCGCCTTAGCGGTAGCGATGCGATCTCTGTGATGCAGTCGGTCTGCGCGTTGGATATGGTGGGCGAGTTGGCGCCGGGGCGCAGTGCCTTGACGTCGGTCTGCGCGATTTCAGCGCTTTTGTTGCAGGTGGATCAAGCCCCGACTTACGATCTGTTTGTCTCACGCAGTTTTGCACGCTATTTTGCAGAAAGTCTAATCTCCTCTTGTCGAATTTTGTAGCGCTGATATGCGTGTTCTCATCATCGGCTCCGGTGGGCGCGAGCATGCACTGGCTTGGAAAGTAGCCCAGTCAGCGACAGTCGAAAAAGTTTATGTCGCACCCGGCAACGCCGGTACTGGCGCCGAGCCTGGGGTGGAGAACGTGCCGATTGGTGTCGATGCGCTGGATGCCTTGGTGGAATTTGCCCAAAGTCATGCGATTGATCTGACCCTAGTGGGCCCCGAGGTGCCGTTGGTTGATGGCATCGCCGATCTTTTTGCCGCTCAAGGTTTGCAACTTTTTGGCCCCAGTGCTGCGGCAGCGCAACTGGAGGGCAGCAAGGATTTTGGCAAGCGCTTTATGTTGCGCCACAAGATTCGCACCCCGCAGCATCGTACTTTCACCCAGTTGCAGAGCGCGCTGGATTATCTCGATACCTGCACTGCCCCAATCGTGATCAAGGCCGATGGGCTGGCAGCCGGCAAGGGTGTCATCATCGCCGATAGCCTAGCGCAGGCGCGTCAGGCCGTGGAGTCGATCCTATCGGCTCGGGCTTTTGGTGCCGCCGGTGAATGCGTGCTGATCGAGACGTGCATTGTCGGCACCGAGCTGAGCTACATCTGCCTGGCAGATGGACGCGACTGGGTACCGCTTGCCAGTGCGCGCGACTACAAGCGCAGCGGCGACAACGATTGCGGCCTCAACACGGGCGGCATGGGTGGCTATTCTCCCAGCCCACTGGTCGATGCCGATTTGCACAGGCGGATCGGCGAGCAGATCGTGCAGCCGACACTCGATGGCATGGCCGATGAAGGCACGCCATTTCGCGGTTTTTTGTATAGCGGATTGATGGTGGATGCGCAGGGTGAGCTGTGGGTGCTCGAATACAATGTGCGCCTAGGGGATCCGGAGACCCAGCTGATTATGATGCGTTTGATTAGCGATTTGCCGGCGCTGTGTCTGGCAGCTTGTCAGGGTAACTTGTCGCAGATGCAGACGCAGTGGGACACGCGTGCCGCTGTGGGGGTCGTGTTGGCATCGGTGGGGTATCCGGGTGCCTATCCGGTCGGTGCGCCGATTGTCGATGAGGGGGAGGACGCCAGCGATGCCAAGGTTTTTCACGCCGGTACAGCGCAGGTCGATGGGCGCCTAGTCAGTGCCGGTGGGCGCGTGCTCTGCGCGGTGGGCATGGGGCAGGATTTGTCCGCTGCACGTCAGCGCGCCTACCAGAGAGTCGCCAATATTGCGTGCGCCGAGCTGTACTGTCGCAACGACATAGCAGCCTCGGATGATGCGCCCCTAGCGAGCTAGTCGGTGCGGATGTATAGCCTAAGCGCGATGCTGAGTGCTAGCATCGGTGGCGCGCTCCTGCTCACATGCTTGCTCGCACCCGCCATGCTTTACGCCGCTGACGATTATTGGGTGCTGGCCACGCGTCTGAACAAGCGCACCTGCCCGGCGACCACCTGTGGTGTGTCCGGCACGTTGGTGTCGGGGCAGCGGGTGCAGGCGCTCGAAACGCGCGCGGGTTGGGCGCGTATCACGGATTACAGTGATGCGGTCTGTCAGGACGGTGTCAGCCAGCGGATCACCCAGGGTAACAGCCAGTGTGCTGTAGACAATGGTATTGCAGAGGGTGTATTTGCCGAGTGGGTGTTGGAGAAGTATCTCGGTCAGATCGAGCCGGTGGCCAAACCCTACCATTTAATTAAAGGCTCGGATGA
>CAZROX010000030.1:0-1621 GCA_964601845.1 uncultured Halothiobacillaceae bacterium | reverse complement strand
TGCACCCCAGAGGATTTTGTACGCATCGGCGGCTGGCTTAGATCTGCCATCGACGATCGGCGGCCAATCTACTTTACTTATTGCGGCGAGTTTCACATTAAGAATCGATATTACCTCAATGGTAATACCGGCGTAATCACACAGTAGATGTTGCACGATATAATGCGTGTTTGTACAAGGTGACATAATTTATGCAAATAGATACTACTCCTCTCGCGCTGGTTTTAGATGCCAGTTGGCCAGTCAAAATTATCATCCTCATACTGATTTTATTGTCGGTGATCTCTTGGGCAGTGATCGGGCGCAAGCTGATTCAGTTGATGTCGGTGCGCGCCGGAGACCAAGTGTTCGACAGGCTGATGAGCACCGCCCAATCACTGAGCGGCATTCATAAAGGTGCGACTCATCTACGGGGTCGCGGTATCGGGTATCGTATTTTTTTAGCGGGTTATCGCGAGTTTGCGCAGGCCAGTTCGCGTGTCATGCCGCTGCCCGTTGCACTGGAGGGTACCGATCGCACCATGCAGGCGATGATATTGCGCGAGCGCGGCAAGCTGAGCGCCGGATTGGTATTTTTGGCCTCTGTCGCTTCGGTCAGCCCGTATATTGGCTTGTTGGGCACGGTGATTGGCATTATGAATTCTTTCTTGGCTCTCAGTAGCGAGAGCCAACTGACGCTGGCTGCGGTTGCACCCGGTATCGCCGAGGCGCTGATCGCAACGGCGATTGGCCTGTTCGCCGCTATTCCGGCGCTCTTGGCCTACAACCGATTGCACGCCGGCATCGATACCATGTGCGATCAATACGATCAGCTGGTGGTGGAGATACTGTCCCGCATGCAACATGTTGCCTACCCCAGCAGAAGCTCGCAAGCGGGAGATGGGTTATGAGTGCACGCTTTCGCCGGGTTGCCTCTCGGGGGGCGGTCATGTCCGAAATCAATGTGGTGCCCTACGTCGATGTCATGCTGGTATTGCTGGTTGTTTTTATGACCACCGCCCCCTTGATGATGACAGGCATTGAGGTCGACGTGCCCAAAGCGGATTCCGACCCATTGGAGGCCAGCGAGAGTTCGCAACCGCTGGTGCTGGCAATTGCCAAAGATGGCTCCTATCGGCTGTCCGGGCGCCGTGTGAGTGAGGATGACATCATCGATCGGGCGCAGTTTTTAATCAGTTCCGCCAAAAAACGTGGCCAAGTCATGCAAGTGCTGGTCGCAGGTGACAGGGGCGTGAGCTACGGCCATGTGATCAAGGGCATGGCGCTTTTGCAGGTCGCTGGCGCTGCGCGCATCGGCTTGATCACCGACGAAGAAGAACCCTAGTCAGGCATGTATCGTCTGCTCAGAGCGTGCTTGCCGATAGGGGTGTCCGCGCTGGGACATCTGGCATTGCTGTGGCTGCTTATTGCTGGCAGCTATTCCGAGTCGGAGTTTAGCCTGCCCGGCAAGTCGACGTCGACTTCTGCGCCTGCGCCGCCCGTTGTCGCATCCTTTGTCGTTACCAGAGCACAATTTGAGCAGGCGCAGCGGGTGCGCCAGCAAAAAACTCAGCGTGTCAGAGATGCCGAAGAAGCTGCAAGGCGCGAGCGCGAGGCGATCCGACTGGCCAAGCTTGAGGCC
>CAZROX010000029.1:0-14593 GCA_964601845.1 uncultured Halothiobacillaceae bacterium | reverse complement strand
CCCACAGGTGCCAATGTAACTTCGACAGGGCTGGCATTTGCTGGCCCTGTTTCGTTTTGTCTGGCTGTATGGCTAGCGAGGATGCACCCACGCACCCATCGCATCCGCCCTACAAACTGCAAGTGAGCCTAGAATGTTTAGGGCAAGGGGATAGCTTGCGGGCGGCGGACGCGTTACAATGCCCGCAGAATTTTGTGTAATTGGATGAATAGTGATGCAACATTTAATCGATGCCATTGAAAGCGCCCAGCTCAAGCAGGATGTGCCCAAGTTTTCTGCCGGGGATACAGTCGTTGTGCAGGTGCGGGTTGTCGAGGGTACCCGCGAGCGCTTGCAAGCGTACGAGGGTGTGGTTATTGCCAAGCGCAATCGCGGACTCAACTCCGCTTTTACAGTGCGCAAAACCTCTCACGGCGAGGGTGTGGAGCGCGTGTTTCAAACACACAGCCCAATGATCGCCAGCATTACCGTTAAGCGCCGTGGTGTGGTTCGCCGCGCCAAGCTCTACTATTTGAGAAAGCTCACCGGTAAGGCTGAGCGGATCAAAGAAAGACTCAAATGATCGGGGCGTCCGCGCCGATCTCATAAGGCCGCGATCAGCGAGCGTGATGCGTTTTATGCTTGCAGTGGCACTCCTGAGTGTCTCCTACAGCGCTCAGGCGTTGGATTTTGGCCGACTCAGCGATAATCAACTACGACAGATTGCCAAGAACGGTGCGCCGAGCTTGGCCATCTCGCTATTAGAAGAACAATCCGGCGAGACCCGCAGCCCAAACCCTTGGTTTGCCCTCAACCGCCTGCGCAACGAGCTGCTAATCGAATCCCAGCAATGGGATTTGGCGGTTGCCTATCTGCGCGACCTGCCAGCATCCCTGCCCATTCCCATGCAGCGTTGGGCATTGAGCCAGCGCGCTTGGCTACAACTACAGCGCAATAATCCTGTTGTGGCGCGTGCATTGCTGCGCGAGTTGCTGTGGTCCGACGAGCCTGCCACGCCCGCCGAACATGCGCTTTGGCGGCGGCTGATCGTGCGCAGTTATTTGTTAGAGGGGCGCATAGCAGATGCCAAGACCGCTATTTTGCGCTATCGCCAAGACGGACTGGATGCCGATCAACCCCAGTGGCTACAGCTGTATGCGCGGGTGTTGCTGCGCCAAGGTGAACCCGCCACAATTCTCAACTGGCCGCGCGCGATGCAGCGCAAACTGCCACACACCCTGCTGCTGCTGGCACAGTTAAATGCGCGCACGCGCGACCCGGCCGATATCGTCGCCGAGGCGCAGCGCGCCATCGCCAACCCCAGAACGGCTGCAGCGAATCGGGCGCGTTATCAGTTAATTGTGGCAGAGGCACAGGCTCGGCTCGGCAACGCGCACGAGAGCATCAGCGCGCTGGAGGAGGCGATGCGATCGGCGGTGGACCTGTCGGGTGATGCGGTGTTTACCAGCTCCGCCGACCAGCTCTGGCAGCGCTATCTGGCCTATGGTCGCGAGGCGGCGAACCTGCATCAGCTGCTGATTGGCGATGAGTCGGCTTGGATAGATGCCGCCTATGCCGCCTTTAGGCGCGGCGATCCGGTGCAGGCCAAGAGCCTGCTGATTGCGCTCTACGATCATGCGCGCAGCTCAAGCTGGCGGCGGCGGGCGCTCTCTATGCTGGCCCGCATCTATCACAGCGAACCCAAAGGCGGCTACATGGCCACGCGCCTGTTGGTGGATGACGATCGCATCGCCCTCTTGGCCATGCCCGATGATCTGCGCTATCTGCTGATCGATTACGCTTTGGAGCGCTCGGATATCGTGCGCGCATCTGAGATATTGGCCACCCTCGCTAAGCGCCCCGAGCGCGTCAGTGTGTTCGATTGGAATCTACGCCGCGCGCGGGTGTTTGTGTTGGGCGATCGGCTCGATGAGGGTATCCGCGCGCTCAATAATTTATTGGACGACCAGTTATTTTTATCGCAATCGCAGGTCGATCGCGTGCTGCAAGTGATATTTGATCTACAGAGCGCCGGGCTACACCGCCAGGCAATCGCCGCCTTTAGGCGGTTGGAGGAAACGCGCCACCTACCCGAGCAGCAACACCGCGAGCTGTTTTTTTGGATAGCCGAGTCGCTGATGGCGCAGAAAAAATATCCGCAGGCCGCCTTGTACTATCTGCGCTCTGCCGGCCATGGCGCGGCCTCCGATGGCAACGACCGCTGGGGCCAGTCGGCGCGCTACCACGCCGCCGCCGCCTTGCGTGATGCGGGCATGCAAGCCGATGCGCGGCGTATTTACGAGGATTTGCTGGCCGGCACGGCGGATGCATCCCGACAGACGCTCTTGCGCAACAGGTTGCAGCAGCTGTTGTCCGAAGTGCAGTAGCGGGTTGTACGGATAAAATCCTCCAAATAAACCCATGGATTTTATTGCCCGCCCCGCAACCCTAACCGATGTGCCAGGCATTCAGATATGTGTGGCAGCCGCCTATCAACACTATATTCAACGCATGGGTAAAAAGCCCGCGCCCATGCAAGACAACTACCAAGCCGCGATAGCAGATCATCTGGTTTTTGTCGCCGAATCGGCTCAAGATGGCGCAATTGCAGGCATACTGGTGCTAATAGAACAGGCCGATACCATGTTGCTCGATAACATTGCCGTGCATCCGATGTTTCAAGGGCAAGGGCTGGGCAAGCGGTTAATGTACAAGGCGGAGCAGGAAGCCCAGCGACTCAATTACCGCTCAATTACCCTCTACACACATGAGTGCATGACGGAGAATCAAGCCATCTATCAAAAGCGAGGCTATGTAGAAACCCACCGGATTACAGAAAAGGGATTTAAACGGATTTACATGCAAAAAACGGTTTAAACCAATTGTATTCAATTGCCAGACGATTAAAATCACTAGCGGCGCAACGCTCAGCTAGTAGCCTGCATCAGCACAACTCACTCGCCGGCCCGTTTTACGTCATGTCGTCGATTCAATTCTTCAAGCCAACGGTTTACGTTTGTATCCATCCCTACGCCTAAAAACGCGGCTGCATGGTTGCGCAAAGCGCCATTTGCCAAGGCGATATTTTGTTACAATCCGATAGCAATCACACCGTTTCCCCATTAATTATTAGGAAATACCCATGGCCGATAGTAGCTTTTTAGAGTCAACCAAACTGCTGGTAAAGCAGGCATTGCCGCTGGTCGAGATGGGAGCTGGCATGGCAGATCGCATTATCTCGGTCAACTCCACCTATACGGTGCGCTTTGGCGTGCGTTTGCGCGGGCGGATGCATGGCTTTGTCGGCTATCGGTCGGTACACTCCGAGCACATCGAGCCTGTGAAGGGCGGTATGCGTTACTCGCCGTTGGTGAACCAAGAAGAAGTCGAGGCCTTGGCATCGCTCATGACCTACAAGTGCGCACTGATGAGCATTCCGTTTGGCGGCTCCAAAGGCGGCCTGGTCATCGACCCAAAAGAGTGGGATGAGCTGGAGCTGGAGCGCATCACCCGCCGCTTTACCCAAGAGCTGAACAAGCGCAGCTTAATCCACCCGTCGCAGAATGTACCAGCGCCAGATATGGGTACCGGCGAGCGCGAAATGGCTTGGATGGCAGATGAGTACAAGCGCCTGCACCCGACAGAGCTGAACTCTTGGGCCTGTGTAACGGGCAAGCCGCAGGCCAAGGGCGGCATTGGTGGCCGCACAGAGGCCACCGGCTACGGCGTGGCCTATGCGCTCGATGAATTCTTTAAAACACCGGTCGATGTGGCCAAAACCAAGCTCAGCCCGGGGCTGGCTGGCAAGCGCATTTTGATACAGGGATTTGGTAATGTCGGCTACCATGCCGCCTACAGCTTGCGGGAGACCTACGGCGCGCTGATTACCCATATCGTATCGGTCGAAGGCTCGGTGGTTAACCCCGCCGGCATCGACATTAACGCGCTGCAAAAGCATAGGCTGGAGACTGGCACCATCGAGGGCTTTGATGGATTTGTGAAAACCGGCCCCGAAATCTTAGAGGCAGATGTCGATGTGCTGATCCCCGCCGCCATCGAATCGGTTATCAATGCAGAGAATGCGCCGCGCATTAAAGCGCCGCTGATTCTAGAGGCGGCCAATGGCCCGGTCACCTTTGAGGCAGATGCGATCTTGCGCGAGCGCGGCATCGTGATTATTCCAGATATGTATGCCAATGCAGGCGGTGTGACCGTCAGTTATTTTGAGTGGATTAAAAACCTGACCCACATCCGATTTGGCCGCATGCAGCGGCGCGCCACCGAGGCGCAGCTGCGCCTGTTAATTCAGGGCGTCGAGGAGATGACGGGCAAGCAGTACCCTGCGCACATGCTCTCTGCTGCCACCCATGGTGCCACCGAGTTAGATCTGGTTTGGTCTGGCTTGGAGGATGTGATGCGGGTGGGCTATCAGGATTTAAGCCACGAGTGGAACAACACCCCAGGTGTGCTCAGCTTGCGCATGGCCGGCATGAAGATTGCCCTAGAGCGTATCGTGGCCAGCTACAAGTCGATCGGCCTGTAGGCTTGCCTGTAGTTGCTACTCGATTAAAAAAATCAGCGCACAGCCAACGCACATCAGCAGGGCGCCAATCCATGCCGGCAGTGCGGGCGGCACGCGATTTTTAATCCAGAGCATCGGCAGTATCATCACCGGCGTGGTGGCAGATAGGGTGGCGACTATGCCGGATTTGGCGCCGCTGAGGGCGAATACCACCAGCGTCATGCCGACCAACATACCCGCTACGCCGGAGAACACGATGCCGAACAGCAGCTTGGATGTGAGCTTGGGCGGTGCGCTGGTGCTCGCGTGCGGCTGCAACAACCACCCCACCGTGTTCAGGGCCAGCACCGCCACCGCCACGCGCAGGGTGGACACCACTATCGGGTCTTGACCCATTTGCATAATGGGCCGGACCAACAGCGAGCCTGCGGCCTGCGCCAAGGCTGCGCCAAGCCCCAGCACGATACCGATCCAAAGCGGCCCTCTAATCTCTTGCCAATGATGAATTTCCGAGGGTTTTTTGCTGCCGTATACGATGGCCAGCATGACACCGGCGATACACAGGGCGATGCCGATCAGTTTGGATAGGCTTAATACTTCACCGAGGAGCATCCAGGCCAGCAGGACCGACATGGGGGCGTTGGTGGCGAACAGCATACTGGTGAGCCGCACGCCGATGCGGTTGATCGACGAGAACATAATGAAATCGCCGATAAAAATACCCACGATGCCAGAGAGGGCAATCGGCAGAGACTGGGCCAAGGTCACCGCCTGCCAATCGCCTAGGGTGAAGGTGTAGAGCAGCATCGGGCAGACGATAATGGTCATGCGAATGCGCGAAAAACGCATGGCCCCCAGCGCGCGCGAGGCCGGTTCCGAAAAAATACCGCCCAGTGCCCAGCAAAAGCCAGCCCCCAGCGCACAAAATTCGTACAGATAAGGCATGGGGTGATTATGCGTTAGATTGCCCGAGGCGGTGCTGGCAATTTGTGATGCGGAGTTTTAGCCCCGCTCGCTCAAATCGACCACGCGTGTTAACTCCTCCAGCGAGGTGATGCCCTGACGCACGCGCGCTATTCCATCTGCGCGTATCGAACACAGGCGCATTTTTTTGGCGCCCTGGTGCAGCTCGATCATGCTCGCCCGATCGTAGAGGAGCGCATCTAGCTGCGCGTCGAACTCCAGCACCTCCATCAGCGCCAGCCGGCCAAAGTATCCCTGCCCTTGGCATTGCGGGCAGCCCTGTGCCCGATAGATAGCGGTGCTCGGCTCCAGCTCAAATAGGTGGCACTGGTGGCTGCTGGGTTGGGTGCGCTGTTTGCAGTGCGGGCACAGTCGGCGCACCAGACACTGGGATAGCACGGCGGTGATATTGTCGATCAGCACGCCGGGCGAAAGCCCCATATCCAGCAGGCGCACCACGGCGCCTAGGGCCGAGTGGGTATGCAAGGTGGCATAGACCTGATGGCCGGTTAGGCTGGCCTCAAGCGCCATGCTGGCCACCTCGGCATCGCGAATTTCGCCAATCAAGATCACATCGGGGTTTTGGCGCAAGAGTGCGCGCATGCCGCTGACAAAGCTGAGTTTCGAGGCGGCGCTGACCTCGCACTGGCGAATGTTCTGCACGCTGTACTCGACCGGATCCTCCAGCGTCATAATGTTGAGCCTTTCTGTATCGAGCTGGGCTAGCAGGGAGTAGAGCGTGGTGGTTTTGCCGCTGCCGGTGGAGCCGGTGACCAGCGTGATGCCGTTGGGGCGATGATTGATGCGTACCAGGGCATCGTGTGTTGTTGGCGGCAGCTCAAGTGCATCGAGCGGCAGGATGCCGCGATCGCGATCGAGCAGGCGCACCGCCAGGTTTTCGCCGTGCACGGTGTTGATCGAGGCCACGCGAAAATCGACCCGATGCTCGCCGCAGGTGCGGCTGATGCGCCCATCTTGCGGGGCGCGCTTTTCGGCGATATCCATTTGCGCCATCACTTTTAGGCGGGTGCAGAGTGCGCCCCAGTCGTCCTTGGCGAGCGTGTGCACTCGGCGCATCACGCCATCTATGCGATAGCGAATGCGCACAAAGTGCTCCATCGGCTCAAAGTGTATATCGGAGGCGCGCTCGCGCACCGCCTCTGCTAGCAGGGCATCGAGCAGGCGCACGATCGGCTGGCGGTACTCGCCGGCCTGCACGGCGGCGATGGATAGCCCGCCGCTGTCGGTTTTTATCTCCTCTAGGATGCGCGCCACCGATAGCTCAAAGCCGTAGCAGCGTTCGATAGCCGCCAGCAGGGGTCTGGCCGTGACCAGATAGCGTGCCAGCTCGGTATCCGGACAGATCGCCCGCACCGCATCCAGTGCAATCAAATCCTGCGGGGTGTCCATCGCCAGGCTGAGCTTGCGCGCCTGCGCATCCCAAGCGATGGGCAGCAGGTGATGCCGTCGCGCCAGCGCGCTCGGCACGCGCGCCAGCGCCTCGCTATCGGGCACCCACTGAGACAGGTCGATGCTGGGATAGCCAAACGCGGTGCTCAGTTGATCGCGCAATAACTGCTCGCTGATAAAACCCAGATGGATGATCAGATCGCCCAGCCGCTCGCGCCGCAGCTTTTGCTGTTGCAGGCAGATGGATAGCTGCTCGCTGCTGATCGCACCGCGCGCGACCAGCCAGTCGCCGAGCGCCCCGCGCTCAAGCGCCGGCTTGTTGGCCTGCATGGTGCTACGGCCCCAACAGGTTGGTCGGTGTTTGCAGGTTGCGCTCGGTGTCTGGCAGGCGGGCGAGCAGCGGCTGGAGGGCGCGCGTGAGCGTGGGCAGCTCCAGCACCACCGGTCGCAAAAAAATCATCAGCTCGGTTTTGGTAGAGGTCTGCTCTTGGTAGGAGAACAGCGGGCCGATGAGGGGCAGACTGCTCAGCAGGTACACCGAGTTGGTATGGGTTTCAATTTTGTCTTGCATCAAGCCGCCGATCACCGCCACCTGACCGCTGCCGACCCGCAGCAATGACTCCATCTCGCGCACTTGTATTTCTGGAATGCGATTGCGAATGCCCTGCTCTGCCAGGTCTGGGTTCGGGTCGTCGGCAAACCCCAGTATGCGCGAAATGCTGGGGCGGACATTGAGCAACACCTGCCCCCGTGCATCGATAAACGGGGTGACGTGCATCACAAAGCCGATCGGCACCGTGTGTATATCGGTCTGGCGCGTCGCCGGTCGCACGGTATCGCCATTGCTATTGACCGTGGCAGGGGTGACCGACATCGTGAAATAGACGCGGTTATCGACCACCTTGAGCACGGCGGTTTGGTTGTTCATGGAGATGATTTTGGGGCTGGAGAGTATGCGCACATCGCCGTACTGGTGCAAAAGATTGATGGTGGCGACGATGGCCTGGCTGGCCGATTGGTTGTTGTAGCTCAACAGAAAGTTAGGCGCGCTGAGGGTGTCGCGCGCACTCGCGCCCCCGCTGAGTGATTGGCGGATGTCGATGCCCTGCGCCTGGGTGCTGAGCAGGCTCCAATCGACGCCGCTCTTGTGGCTGTCGTTTAGGGCCACCTCCACAATGGTCGCCTCGATCAGCGCTTGGCGATGGACGCTTTGCATGATGCGTGCCAGATAGGTGCGCAGGATGCGATGCTGGCGCGCCTTGGCGTGGACGCTGATAAAGCCGGCCTCTGGGTGGGCGATGATCCGGCTGGCGGCGGTGTCGCTGCTTGTGCCGGTGACCCCGATAATCTGGTTGAGATTGTCTAGCAATGAGCGCCAAAAATTATTGCTGGAGCGATTGCTCAGCTGGGTTTGTGAGCTGTTGGAACCTGCGCCGCTTGCGCTTAGCTCGCTGCGAATCGAGCCGATCTGTGTGGCCAGGTCGATCTGGCTGCTGGTGTCGCGTGCGATATTGAGGTAGTCGATTGGGTAGATTTCTAGATACGCTGCGTCGGGTTGAATCAGCAGGGCATCCCCGTCGATTTGATACCGAAAGGGCACCTGTCGGCTCAGGCGATCGAGAATGACATCGAGCGGCTGGCCGGTTACCCGCAGTGTGATGCTGCCCGCAATTGACGGCGGCAGGCTGAGATTCAACTGGGCATCGCGCGCGAGGGCAAACAGCACTTCGCGCACGGGTAGGTCATCTGCCAGCAGATCGTAGATCGGTGGTTGGTAGGTTTGCGGGGCGATCTGCTGTTCGGCTGGCACCGGCGCCGCTTGGGTGAGGGCGAGCGCGCTGGTCGCCCGATAGGCTGTGCCGATATCGGATTGTTGGCTGATTTGCATACAGGCGCTGAGTGCGAGGCTGATGATAGCGAGGACACATTGGGCGCGCAGTGGCATCAGCGGGTGGCGCTCTGAGGCGGGTGGGTGATGATGGTCGACTCTCATGTAGGGCTGATGCGGTACCGATGTTGCAATTTTGTTGTGGGTGTGTCATCTAGTCTGTGACTTTTTTACGAATCGCGTTGTCGATCTGGGGGGGTATTGGTTAGCACCTGTATACGTGCTATATATAGAGACTGTCGTTTTTTCTTTGAGGTGTATTGGGTCGGTATCAGCAGCAGTGAGCGGACAATTGAACTGAGTTGCGCGCCTAGCGCAGCGTTGATAGTAGCGATTTAATCGTGTAAGGGTGCTGTGGTGAGGATAGTCAATAAGCGTATTGGATACTGGGCACTGGGTGTGTCCCTGGCGAGTGCCGCCCTAATCGGGTACCTCGTGTTCAAAGGGCCACCCGGCAGCGGCGAGGTGCGCGTATACAATTGGCCGAGTTACACCGACATAGAAATCCTGAGCGAATTTGAGCGCGAGACTGGCATCAAGGTGATGTACGACGTGTTTCCAACAGAAGCGGTGTTGGAGAGTGCGCTAGAGTCCGAAGCAAGAACATACGATGTCGTGGTCATTTCGGGGGCGCTCTTGCAGCGTCAAATTCAGTCGGGGGCAGTCCAAAAGCTCGACCGATCCGAACTGACCAACTACCACAATCTATGGCCCGTCATCCAGGAGCGCACCGATCGGTTTGACCCCGGTGGGCTCTACTCTTTCAATTACCTGTGGGGTACCACCAGCATCGGCTATAACGCCGGCAAGCTCAAGGTGCTGGCGCCCAGGGCGCCGCTCGACTCTTGGGCCTTGCTATTCGATGTGAAACATATCGCGCGCTTGTCTGACTGCGGTGTGTATGTGTTGGATGTGGCCCATGAAATGATCCCCATAGCGCTCAACTATTTGGGCGAGGATCCGAGCAGTGATGACCCGGCAGTCATCGCGAGGGCGGAGCGCCTGTGGCAAAGCATTCGCCCCTATATCACCACATTCTATACGTACGATCACATCAGGGCGCTGGCCGAGGGCGATGTTTGCCTGGTGGTCGGTTGGTCGGGCGATATTTTTCAGGCGCGTGAGCTTGCAGATCGGGCCAATAACGGTGTGCGGGTCGAGTATGTGATCCCCAAGGAGGGCGCAGAGCTGTGGTTCGATCAGGCGACAGTGCCGCACAATGCACCCAATCCGCACAATGCAATGGTGTTTATCAACTACATGCTGCGCCCCGATGTGATCGCTAAAATCTCTAACCGCACCTACTACGCCAACGGTAATTTGGCCTCTCAACCCCTGCTAAACGACGATGTGATCGATGATCTGTTCATCTATCCCAACGCAGAGATACTAGATGACCTGTATGTATTAGAGATGCGATCGCGCGAGGCATCGGGCTTGTTGAATGATGCATGGCGGCGTGTCAAACTCAATCAATAGTCGATTGTTAGGTGCGCGGATGCCAGGGTGTGCCAGGTCGATCGCGGGTTAAGGTGGGTTTTTGTTCATGTGCCGCGTGAGCATTAGCCTGATTTGTCGGCGAGTAAGAAGGAGTGTGTATGCTCTCATCGTGGCTTAAGTTGAACCCGCAGGTCGAGTGGGTCGAGTGTGTGGCGGTTGATTTTTCTGGCGTATTGCGCGGTAAGCGGGTCGCCGTTAAATATGTGGATACCGGTACGCTACCGCGTCTGCCGTTGGATATTTTTATGCAGACGATCGACGGGCATTTCGCGTCGGTCTACGATGATGGCAGGGCGCGCGTCAATGCAACCGATGGCGATTGCCTGTTGTCGCCCGATGTCACCACCGCCACGCTGGCGCCCTGGACGGACGGGCGCGATGCCGTTGTGCTGTGCGATGCCCAGACGCTCGATCAGCAGCCCTTGGCCTACACACCTCGGGCGCTGCTAAAGCGGGTGCTGGCACTCTATAGCGCGCGTGGCTGGCGCCCTGTGATTGGCCCAGAGTTGGAGTTTTTTCTGCTGCACCCCTATAGCGAGGGCGATGGTGCGCTGCGGGTTTACGCCGACCCAGATGACCATTCTTTGATTGCCGGGCAGCCTTACAGCGTCGAGCTGCTGCATTGTATGGATCACTATTTTTCGTTGGTGAACGATTTTTGTCAGCAGCAATCCATCCCGGTCGATACAGTGGTGAAGGAGGGCAGCGGCGGCCAGTACGAGCTGAGTCTGCTGCACGGGGACCCACTGCGCAAGGCCGATGAGCTGGTGATGCTCAAGCGCATTTTGCGGGTGGCGGCCAAGCGCTTTGGAATGCTGGCCACGTTTATGGCTAAGCCGATTGCAGGCAAGGCGGGCAGTGCCCTGCACCTGCATCAAAGTGTGGTCGATGCAAAGAGCGGTGATAATCTGTTCTCCGATCAGGCGGGCGCCGACAGCGCGCTCTTTTTAGGGACGCTGGGCGGCTTGCAAACATACCTGCCCGATAGCATGGCATTTTTGCTGCCCTACCCAAACTCCTATCGGCGGATCGAGCCGCGCATGGCCGCCCCGCTCAACTATCACTGGAGCCGCGATAATCGCACGGTCGGGTTGCGGGTGCCGGTTAGCGTCAAGCAGGGCACCTACGATCGGTCGCGCCGGGTCGAGAATCGGCTCGCCGGTGCGGATAGCAATCCGTATCTGGCGATAGCCGTCAGCTTGGCGGCGGCCTATCAGGGCATGGTGGAGCAGCTGGAGCCTAGCGCCCACTTCGATGAAAATGCCTACGATGAGCCGGTGGCCCTGCCCAAAACACTCGATCATGCGCTCTACAAGCTGCGCAAGTCGAGCGTGTTTCAGCAGCTGTTTGGCGATGAGGCCATGCGCATCTACTGCGGCATAAAAGCGCGTGAGCTGGCCGATTACAATCAGGTGGTACCGCCAAGAGACCTCAGCTGCTTGGCCGGTGTTATCTAAAGGGGATTTGATGAACAAGCTAACACAACAGTATCAGCGCCAGGATGCCGCGCACCACATCCACCCGTTCACCGATTCGGCACGCTTGCACCGAGTGGGCGCGCGGGTTATCACCCGCGCCGATGGCATCTGGCTGTGGGATTCAGAGGGCAACAAAATTCTCGATGCCATGGCGGGGCTTTGGTGCGTCAACATCGGCTATGGTCGGGTCGAGCTGGCCGAGGTGGCGCGGGAGCAACTGTCGGAGCTGCCCTATTACAATCTGTTTTTTCAGTGTGCGCACCCGCGCGCGATCGAGCTGGCCGCCGCGCTCGATGAGATCACCCCGCCCCATATGCACCATGTGTTTTTCACCTGTTCCGGCTCGGAGGCCAACGATACCAATGTGCGCTTTGTGCGCCACTATTGGGCGAGCCTAGATCGGCCCCAAAAAAATGTCATCATCAGCCGGCGCAATGCATACCATGGCTCCACGGTCGCCAGCGCCAGCCTCGGTGGCATGCGCTCGATGCATGCGCAGGGGGGGCTGCCTATTCCAGATATCGTGCATATCGACCAACCCTATTGGTATGGGGAGGGCGGCGAGCTTAGCCCCGATGAATTTGGTCTGGCAGCGGCGAGTGCGCTAGAGCAGAAAATACTTGAGCTCGGCGAGGATCGGGTGGCGGCGTTTATCGCCGAGCCGATTCAGGGTGCGGGCGGTATGATCGTACCGCCGTCAACCTATTGGCCGGCGGTGAAAAAGATTCTAGCGCGCTACGATATCCTGCTCATCGCCGATGAGGTGATTACCGGTTGTGGCCGCACGGGGCGCTGGTTTGCATCGGAGCACTACGATTTGCAGCCGGATCTGATGACCATTGCCAAGGGGCTGTCATCTGGGTATGCGCCCATAGGTGCCACCGTGCTATCCGATCGGGTGGCCGATGTGCTGATTCATCAGGGCGGCGAGCTGACGCATGGCTATACCTACTCGGGGCATCCGCTGTGCACGGCCATCGCCCTGGCCAATTTGCGCATCATGCGGCAGGAGCGCGTGGTCGAGCAGGTGGCCGATGTGACCGCCCCCTATTTGCAACAGCGCTGGCAAGAGCTCAATGAATACGATCTGGTCGGCGAGACGCGTTGCTTTGGTATGTTGGCCGCGTTTGAGCTCAGCGCAGATAAATCCAAACGCCTGGCCTTCGACGATGCCTGCAAGGCCGGTGAGCTGTGTCGCGACCTTGCCATCGAGCAGAATCTGGTGATGCGCTCTATCGGCCAGACCATGGTGATCTCGCCACCTTTGGTGATCGAAAAGCACGAGATCGACATCCTGATGGATCGGGTGCACAGCGTATTGCGTGCGTTTACGCAGGCAATGGCAGCCTGAGCGCCCATGCGCTGTTGAGTCTTGTCTTTTATACGCAAGTGCTAGCGCGCAACAACAGGTAGGCAGATGATAGATTTCGATTGGGTCCTGCGCAGCAACCGTGCCACCCACAGCACGGATTACCCCAGCTCATACTATGCGGCGACCTGCGACTTGCCGATGCGGCCCGCGCTCGCTGGCGATCTGTCGGTGGATGTGTGCGTGGTCGGCGGCGGCTTTAGCGGGGTTAATGTCGCGCTGGAGTTGGCCCAGGCCGGGCGCTCGGTCGCATTGTTGGAGGCGCGCCGGGTCGGCTGGGGTGCATCGGGGCGCAACGGCGGGCAGCTATTGCGCGGCATCGGGCAAAACCAGCAGCAGTTTGCCGCTGTGATCGGCCAAGCGGGTGTCGATCAGCTGCACGCGATGGGCGATGAGGCGGTGCAGATCGCCTTGCAGCGCATCGCCGAGCACAAGATTGATTGCGATCTGAAACGCGGCTCGACCCAGGCCGCCATCAAGCCGCGCCACCTGCGCGAGCTGCACGCCCAGGCGGACTGGCTGGCCAAATCTGGCTACAGCGACTCGATTGCGCTCCACGAGCGCGACACCCTAGCCGATGTCATCGACTCCCCGCACTATATAGGCGCGCTGACGCTCGGGGGCGATGCGCATCTGCATCCGCTCAAGCTGTGCCTAGGCGAGGCGGGCGCCGCCCAGCGGGCCGGGGCGCAGCTATTTGAATACTCGCCGGTGCAAAAGATCGATGCGGGCGAGACGATTTGCCTGCACACGGCGCAGGGTTGTGTGCGCGCCAAGTTTGCCGTGCTCTGCACCAATGCCTATGGGCGCAATGTGCACGGGGCTTTGGCGCACAAGCTGATTCCAGCGACCAGCTACATCGTGGCCACCGAGCCGCTGCCGCAGGCGCGGACACTCCTGCCGCTGGACTCGGCGGTCTGCGATCTCAATTATGCGTTGGATTATTTTCGCCTCAGCGCCGATGGGCGACTGCTGTTTGGCGGCATGTGCAACTACGCTGGGCGCGACCCCCAGGCAGTCGCGCCGATTCTGCGCCGCAAAATGCTGCGGGTATTTCCGCAGCTCGATCAGTGCACGTTCGATTTTTGCTGGGGCGGCATGATCGGCATCGGCATGAACCGCATGCCCCAGATTGGGCGCATCGGGCATAACTTGTACTATGCGCAGGGGTACGCGGGCCACGGTCTCAACGCCACCCATTTGGCAGCGCGGGTTATCGCCGAGTCTATCTTGCAGCAATCGAATCGGATCGATTTGTTCGAGCGCATCCGCCATCGCAGTTTTCCGGGTGGCTTTGCACTCCGCTCTTGGGTCTACGCCCTCGGCATGATGTATTTTCGACTCAAGGACAACCTGTGAGGGTCGGTCAATTAGGTGATGGCTCAGTGAGCCACGATGGTGTGTTGAATCGGGCAGCGCACAAGCACCGCGCCCTCATCGCGTTAACCGCATGAGTGAGGCGCACTTGTTTGTCTATGGCAGCC
>CAZROX010000028.1:0-15061 GCA_964601845.1 uncultured Halothiobacillaceae bacterium | reverse complement strand
ATCACTGGATTGGGCCTCAAAGAGGCGAAAGATCTGGTAGAGGCTGCACCATCGCCAATCAAAGAGGGACTTGCCAAGGCAGAGGCAGAGGATTTCAAGAAGCAGCTCGAGGAAGCTGGTGCAGCTGTTGAAATCAAATAGCTGATTGATTTTTCTCGTACATGCGTGCGTGTGTTCTGTAAGGTACACAGTTTGAGCGCAGGGGGCCAAATCCGCCCCCTGCGCTTGCGCTTGTGTGGCCGAGCGGTTGGTTTTGCAGCGATGCCCGCCCTGCAGCTTGTCAGGGCTTGAGAATGCGATCATTATGACTTACTCCTTCGTAGAAAAAAAACGTATCCGGAAAGATTTCGGCAAGAGCAAAACCGTGCTCGATATGCCGCACTTGCTGCAGACGCAGATCGACTCCTACCGGACATTTTTACAGCGCGATGTCGATCCAAAGGAGCGCGAAAGCAGAGGGTTAGAGGCGATCTTCAAGTCGATCTTCCCGCTGTCTAGCCACTCTGGGCACGTCGAGCTGCAATATGTGCAGTACCGATTTGGCAAGCCGGTGTTCGAGCCGGACGAATGCAAGGTACGCGGCAGCAACTACGCGGTGGCGGTATTTATTTTGCTGCGCATGGTGATCTACGATCGCCAAGAGCCGGCCAGCAGCAAGGTGGTGAAAGACATCAAGGAGCAGGAGGTGTTTATCGGTGAATTGCCACTGATGACAGCGCACGGCACCTTTGTCGTCAATGGCACCGAGCGGGTCGTCGTCTCGCAGTTACATCGCTCGCCGGGGGTCTTTTTTGACCACGATCGCGGCAAGACCCACTCCTCTGGCAAGCTGCTGTTCTCGGCGCGCGTGATCCCCTATCGCGGCTCTTGGCTCGATATGGAATTCGATCCAAAAGATTGCATCTTCGCCCGCATAGATCGGCGTCGCAAACTGCCTGTCACCATATTGCTCCGAGCCTTGGGCTTTAGCACCCAAGAGATATTAGATAGCTTTTTTGAGCGCTACGAAGTGCGCTTTATCGGCGATAAGATCGAGATGGACCTGGTGCCAGCGCGCCTGCGTGGTGAAAACACGATGTTCGACATCTCCGCCAATGGCAAGCTGATTGTGGGTGCGGGCCGACGTGTTCGCATGGCACACGTGCGCCAGATGGAAGAGGCCGGTGTCAACAAGCTTGACATCAATGCCGAGCATTTGATCGGCAAGGTTTTGGCACGCGATCTGGTCGATACCGATACCGGCGAGGTGGTCTTTGAGGCCAACAGCGAGCTGACCGAGGAGCACATCGAGAAAATGATCGCCCTGGGTGTGAAGGCGATCGAGCTGATCTACGCCAACGATCTAGATTGCGGCCCCTATATCTCGAACACCCTGCGCCTGGATCACACCACCAGCGAGATCGAAGCCCAGAGCGAGATCTACCGGGTGGCGCGCCCCAGTGAGCCGCTTACCAAAGAGGCCACCCAGACCCTGTTCAACAATCTGTTCTTCTCCAGCACGCGTTACGATTTATCGAATGTCGGGCGGATTAAGTTTAACCACAGACTCAAATTGGGCGATCAGAACGCCGGCTCCGGCATCTTGAGTCGCGAGGATATCGTGGCCGTGCTAAAAGAGCTGGTCAGCATTCGCAACGGGCACGGTTCGATCGACGATATCGACCATCTGGGCAACCGGCGCGTGCGCAGTGTTGGCGAGCTGGTCGAGAATGTATTTCGCGTCGGTCTGGTGCGGGTCGAGCGCGTGGTGTGTGAGCGGCTCGGTTCGATAGAGCCCGAGGACATGCCGCAGGACATCATCAACTCTAAGCCGATCACAGCGGCGGTGCGCGAGTTCTTTGGCTCCAATCAGCTGTCGCAATTTATGGATCAAAACAATCCGCTGGCCGAAGTGACCCACAAGCGGCGCATCTCGGCGCTGGGCCCCAATGGCTTAACGCGCGATCGCGCAGGCTTTGAGGTGCGCGATGTGCACCCGACCCACTACGGGCGAGTCTGTCCTATCGAGACGCCTGAGGGCCCCAATATTGGTCTTATCAGCTCGATGGCGGTCTATGCACGCACCAATCAGTACGGCTTTATCGTCACGCCCTATAGGCGCGTGGTCGATGGGGTAGTCACCGATGAGGTCGATCACCTATCTGCCATCGAAGAGCAAAATCACGTTATCGCCCAGGCGAATGCGCGTCTGAATCAAGACAATCAGTTGGTCGATGACATGGTCACCTGCCGACGCAATAACGAGTCGCTGATGATGCCGGCAGATCGGGTCGATTATATGGACGTCTCCACCAAGCAGATCGTCTCGGTGGCGGCCTCGCTCATCCCATTTTTGGAGCACGATGATGCCAACCGCGCCCTGATGGGCTCAAACATGCAACGCCAGGCAACGCCGGTGTTGCGGGCTGAGAAGCCACTGGTCGGCACGGGCATGGAGCGCAAGGTGGCAGTGGATTCTGGCTCCTGCGTGATCGCACGCCGTGGCGGGGTGGTCGAATCGGTCGACTCCTCGCGCATAGTGGTGCGGGTCGATAACCAGATGACAGACGACGATGCGCTCGGTATCGACATCTACAACCTAATCAAATACACCCGCTCCAACCAGGGCACCTGCATTAACCAAAAGCCGCTCGTCAAGCAGGGCGATGTGGTGGCCGCAGCAGATGTGCTGGCCGATGGCGCCTCGACCGACATGGGCGAGCTGGCCTTGGGGCAGAACATGCTGGTCGCCTTCATGCCGTGGAACGGCTATAACTTTGAGGATTCCATCCTTATTTCCGATCGTGTGGTGCAAGAGGATCGCTTTACCAGCATTCACATCGAAGAGATCACCTGCATGGCGCGGGATACCAAGCTTGGGCCGGATGAGATCACCGCCGATGTGCCCAATGTGAGCGAGCACCTGCTATCCAAGCTCGATGAATCCGGTATCGTCTATATCGGTGCCGAGGTCAAGGTGGGCGATATTTTGGTGGGCAAGGTGGCGCGCAAGGGTGAGGTGCAGTTTGCGCCAGAAGAAAAACTGCTGCGGGCCATTTTCGGCGACAAGGCATCGGATGTAAAAGATGCCTCGGTGCGCGTGCCCCTGTCTATGGAGGGCACGGTGATCGATGTGCGCTCCTTTAGCCGCGAGGGCGTAGAAAAAGACGATCGCACCCTACGCATTGAAGCGGACGAGCTATTGCGCGTCAAAAAAGATATCGACGATCGGCTGCATTTAATCGAGGAGGATGTCTACGCGCGCATTGCCAATTGCATCACCGGTAGTGTGGTGGTCTCGGTGCCCGACGATACGATCAAGCAAGGTGGCAAGCTCTCGCAGAGCTACCTGAACAAGTTGCCGCGCGAGCGTTGGTCCGATATCGTGTTGAAAAACGATAAGACGAACGACAAGCTGCTCAAATTGCTGGCGCTGATCGAACACGAGCGCGAAGAGGCGAAAACGCTCTACGAAGAACAAGAAAAGAAAATCAGCTCGGGCGATAACCTGCCGCCGGGCGTCTCCAAAATGGTCAAGGTTTATATTGCGGTCAAGCGCCGTTTGCAACCGGGCGACAAGATGGCCGGGCGCCACGGTAACAAGGGTGTGGTCTCCATGATCGTGCCGCGCGAAGACATGCCCTATATGGAGGATGGCTCGCCGGTAGATATCGTGCTCAACCCACTGGGCGTGCCCTCGCGCATGAATATCGGCCAGGTGCTAGAAACCCATTTGGGCTGGGCGGCCAGAGGCTTGGGCGATCGCATCAATCAGATGTTGCAAAAAGAGACCGCCTCTCAGATTACCTCCCTGCGCAAGTTTCTCGGCCAGGTGCTCAATCCAAAGTCAGCCGCTCACAAGGTCGATCTATCGGAGTGGTCCGATGAGGAGCTAATCGAGATGGCGCACAATCTGAAGCGCGGCGTGCCCATGGCAACACCGGTCTTCGATGGTGCCAGCGAGGCCGAGGTGCGCGAGATGCTCAGCCTGGCCAACCTGCCCGAGAACGGTCAGATAGACCTGTACGATGGTTGTACTGGCGATCTTTTTGAGCGCAAGGTCACGGTGGGCTATATGCATATACTGAAGCTGAACCACTTGGTGGACGACAAAATGCACGCCCGCTCTATCGGCCCCTACAGCCTGGTGACCCAGCAGCCACTCGGCGGTAAGGCGCAGTTTGGCGGCCAGCGCTTTGGTGAGATGGAGGTGTGGGCACTGGAGGCATACGGTGCCGCCCATACACTACAAGAGATGCTAACGGTCAAGTCAGATGATGTCGCCGGTCGCAACAAGGTGTATAAAAATATCGTCGATAACGATCACAGCATTGATGCGGGTATTCCGGAGTCTTTCAATGTGTTGGTGCGAGAGATTCGCGCGCTGGGGCTCAATATTGAGTTCGAGCAAAAAAAGTAGTTTTCACCCATCAACTTAGACTAACAGTTAGGTAGGCTTGTGAAAGATCTATTAAGGTTGTACAAATCCGCTGGGCACGCGAAAAATTTCGACATCGTGCGCATCAGCTTGGCATCTCCTGAGGTGATCAGGTCTTGGTCTTACGGGGCGGTTACCAAATCTGAAACGATTAATTACCGCACGTTCAAACCGGAGCGAGATGGATTATTTTGCGCCAAAATATTTGGCCCGGTGCAGGATTATGCCTGCTTGTGTGGCAAGTACAGACGCCTAAAACACCGCGGTGTCGTGTGCGAAAAATGTGGCGTCGAGGTGATGCACTCCAGCGTGCGCCGCGAGCGCATGGGCCACATCAATCTGGTCAGCCCCTGCGCACATATTTGGTTTTTGCGCTCGCTGCCATCGCGCATTGGCCTGTTGCTCGATATGCCGCTGCGCGAAATTGAAAGCGTGCTGTACTTTGAGTCCTACGTGGTGCTAGATCCGGGCATGACGCCGCTTGAAGTCGGCCAGCTGCTCAACGACGAGCAGTATCACGAGGCGCTCGAAGAGTATGGCGATGAGTTTAAGGCCGGCATGGGCGCTGCGGCCATTCGCGAGCTGATTATGGCCATCAACCTCGATAGCGAGCGGGTCCGGCTGCGCGAAGAGATCCAAGAGATAAAATCTGAGACCAAGATTAAGCGCCTGTCAAAACGCTTGTCTCTAATAGAGGCGATCATCGTCTCGGGCAATCGCCCCGAGTGGATGATTCTCACGGTCTTGCCGGTGCTGCCGCCAGATCTACGGCCACTGGTGCCGCTAGATGGTGGGCGTTTTGCCGCCTCCGATTTGAATGATTTGTATCGGCGTGTGATCAACCGCAACAATCGTCTGCGCCGCCTGCTAGAGCTCAATGCGCCGGATATTATCATGCGCAACGAAAAGCGCATGCTGCAAGAGTCGGTCGATGCCCTGTTCGACAACGGTCGGCGTGGGCGCGTGATTACCGGCAACAACAAGCGTCCGCTCAAGTCGCTGGCCGATATGATCAAAGGCAAGCAGGGTCGGTTTAGACAGAATCTTTTAGGTAAGCGAGTCGACTACTCGGGTCGTTCGGTGATCGTGGTGGGGCCGGCGTTAAAGCTGCATCAGTGCGGTCTGCCCAAGCGAATGGCGCTGGAGTTATTTAAGCCATTTATCTACAGTCAATTGTATGCGCGCGGGTTGGCGACCACCATCAAGCTGGCCAAGAAGATGGTCGAGAGCGAAGAGTCGGTGGTGTGGGACATCCTAGAGCAGGTGACGCATCAACATCCGGTCATGCTCAATCGCGCCCCGACCCTACACAGGCTGGGTGTGCAGGCATTTGAGCCCATGTTGATCGAGGGCAAGGCGATTCAGTTGCACCCCTTGGTGTGCGCGGCCCTAAACGCTGACTTCGATGGCGATCAGATGGCTGTGCACGTGCCCCTGAGTATCGAGGCCCAGGCCGAGGCACGCGCCCTGATGATGTCGACCAACAATGTGCTCTCGCCCGCCAATGGCGAGCCGATTATTGTGCCCTCGCAGGATATCGTGCTCGGCTTGTACTGCATGACCTCCGAGAAGAAGGATGCCAAGGGCGCCGGCATGATCTTTAGCGATTGGCGCGAGTGCCGTCGCGCATTCGATATGAAACATGTCGATTTACAAGCGCCGGTCGAGGTGCGGGTGGACGACTGGGCAGAGGATGGGGTCACGCGTATCCGCCATCGAGTCAAAACCGTGGTCGGGCGGGTGCTGTTGTACGAGCTGTTGCCCGACTGCCTGCCCTACAGTGTCGTCAACATGGTGTTGAACAAACGCAATATCGTCGATCTGATCAAGCTGTGTTATCGCAAGGCCGGCCAGAAAGAGTGCGTGGTATTTGCCGATAAACTGATGTACATCGGCTTTAAGTACGCTACCGTATTTGGCGTGTCGATCGGTGTCGACGACATGACCGTGCCGCCAGAAAAAACCGAGATCGTCGATGAAGCCCTAGGGCAGGTGCGCCAGATCGAGCAGCAGTACGAGGATGGCCTAGTCACCTACGGCGAGCGCTACAACAAAATTGTCGATATCTGGTCACATGCCAACGAGCGGGTGGCTGCGGCCATGTTGCAGGGGCTGGCCGATCAAGACTTCAATGCCATCTACGTCATGGCGGATTCTGGTGCACGTGGTTCTGGCGCACAAATTCGCCAGCTGGCGGGTATGCGTGGCCTGATGGCAACGCCGGATGGTTCGATTATCGAAACGCCGATCACCGCCAACTTCCGCGAGGGCTTGGACGTACTGCAATACTTTATCTCGACACATGGTGCGCGCAAGGGCTTGGCCGATACCGCACTCAAGACAGCCAACTCGGGTTATCTAACCCGTCGGTTGGTGGATGTCGGGCAGGATGTCGTCATCACACAACTCGATTGCGGCACCGAAAACGGCTTTACGATGGAAGCTGTCATCGAGCGCGACGACCTGGTGGAATCCTTAAGCCAACGCATTTTAGGGCGGATTGCCGCCAAGGATATCGAGACGGCCGATGGTGTGCTGGTAGAAAAAGGCACCCTGTTAGACGAGCACTGTGTCGATCTGGTCGAGCAGGCGGGGATCGACGAGGTCTCTGTGCGCTCCCCCATTTTGTGTGAAGCCAAGCGCGGTGTCTGTGCCAGTTGTTACGGGCGAGATTTAGCGCGCGGCAAAATCATCGACTATGGCGAGGCGATCGGCGTGGTTGCCGCTCAGTCTATCGGTGAGCCGGGCACCCAGTTGACGATGCGTACCTTCCACATCGGGGGTGCGGCCAGTCGCGTGGTCACAATCAGCAATGTCGAAGTGAGCCACAGCGGCCACGTTAGATTCCACAGTAACCTAAAAACGGTTAGCGATCGGCACGGCAAGCTCGTGGTGACCTCGCGCTCCGGCGAGCTGGGTGTCGTCGATGAGACCGGCCATGAGCGCGAGCGCTACAAGGTGCCCTACGGTGCGGCTGTTCACGTGCAAGATGGCGATGCGGTTGAGACGGGCCAGATCATCGCGAACTGGGAGCCACATACGCATCCGATTATTACCGAGGTCGAGGGGATGGTGCGCTTTGGCGAGTTTGTCGAGGGCGTCAGCGTCAATGTCGATATGGACGAGGTGACCGGCGTGTCGACCAGCACGGTAATCGATCCGAAAAAACGTCCCACCAGTGGCCGCGAGCTGCGCCCAAGCATTGAGCTGATCGACGATCAGGGCGAGGAGTTGTCGCGCTACTTCCTACCGGCCGACGCGTTGGTACAAATCGCCGATGGGCAAAAAGTCATGAGCGGCGATGTGTTGGCACGTATCTCGCAAGAGTCGTCCAAGACGCGCGATATCACAGGTGGTCTGCCCCGCGTGGCCGATCTGTTCGAGGCGCGCAAGCCCAAGGAGCCGTCTGTGCTGGCAGAGATCAGCGGCGTGGTCAGCTTCGGCAAGGAGACCAAGGGCAAGCAGCGCTTGATTATCACCGCAGCCAACGGCGACAAGCACGAGGAGCTGATTCACAAGTGGCGCTATATCGGTGTCTTCCCCGGCGAATGGGTGGAGTGCGGCGATATTTTGGCCGAGGGCGAGCCGGCGTTGCAGGATATTTTGCGCCTGCGTGGCATCGGTGCCCTGACCAGCTATCTGGTCAAAGAGATTCAAGATGTCTATCGGCTACAAGGGGTGCGCATTAACGACAAGCACATCGAGGTGATCATTCGCCAGATGTTGCGCAAGGTCAATATTACAGACCCCGGCGATTCGAGCTTCTTAAAAGGCGAGCAGGTTAGTCATCGCCAGGTGCTAGAAGTCAACGAAGGGCTGAGTGCAGAGGGCAAGCAGTTGGTCACCTACGATCGCGTGATTTTGGGTATTACCAAGGCGTCGCTGGTCACCGAGTCCTTTATCTCCGCCGCCTCCTTCCAAGAGACGACACGGGTGCTGACCGAGGCTGCGATACGCGGCAGCCGCGACGAGCTGCATGGGCTGAAAGAAAACGTGATCGTCGGGCGCTTGATTCCCGCCGGTACCGGTCTGCTCAGTCACGACCACAGACGCCAGCAAGAAAATGCGGAGCTCTTGTTTGACGAGCCAGAAGAAGCAGTAGCGGCACCAGAGCCAGAAGCCCCTCAGCCCGATGAGATCGCAGCCGATACAGTGGTGGCGGCCAGCCTAGAGACAGAGCCTCCCAGCTCGCCCCCCAGCTAGTCGTTAGCTTAGGGGGTATTGGCGCAGATGCTGGTAGCGGGCACCGAGTCGCGCTGCCAGTCGCTGCGCTCTACCGAGCTTAATCGGCGTACATTCGGTGTCTACCACGGTAATGGTACCTTGCAGCGGTTGGCTATCTAGGGGCTCACGCGTGCGCGCATCTGTAAAGATATAGACCGCCAGTTGGCACAGGGGCGCTTGGCGATTGATGCGTTGCGTCCGCTGCGAGAGCCAGTCCATGGCCTTGGCCAAGGGCGTCCCGCCACCCGATTGAATACCATTGAGCAGATCAGCCGCATCGCTTGGCGCGCGCTTGGCGCGATAGAGTGGTGTGATGTCGCGACCGCCAAACCCCACTAACTCCACCTGACCGCGCTCTCGATAGATTCGGTTAATCAGCGCGCCTATGGCGCCCTTGGCGTCCGCTAGTGCACCGCCTCGGTGTATCGACCCAGAGGTATCCAGCAAAATTAAATGCAGCATCGGTGCCGAGTAGGCGCGTGCGCGCCTATGGGTGCGTCGAATAGATAGGGTGTTATCGCGGTAGTTTTCTCGATCGGCCAGTGTGCCAAACCAATTGATGCCCGCGCTAACAGGGCCATTTTGTGTCAGGGTGCGCGTCACGCCCCCACCATGTAAGCCCAGTGATGAGGCGGCACGTCGCCGCGCGGGTAGCAGCTCAGCTGGGTCGATCAGGGCTTTTTTTTTAAAAAATCGTTCTGTCTGGGCTGGGATGCGTCCACCAGATAGGGCGTGCCGGTTGCGATGGTAACCGGTGGCAGGCTGCCCCAGTCGCCCTCCGACTCCTCTTGCTCCGATGGCTGCGATGGCGTGGGTGCTGGTGCTGTGCTAGGTGGCGACGCCTCGGCCGTGGGCTGCCGCCTGTGTGCCAGCGCCGCCTCGGCGATGGCATCGACATCCGCTTGGGTGACCGCTGTGCGCCCCGCTAGGGCCGCGTGCGCCCGCGCTGCGCGGTGCATGGTCAGGTCGCCCCGCATTCCCTGTACACCGGCTGCCATGCAGCATTCGGCAATTTTTTCTGCGATGTCTGGCGCTAGAGTGACCGCTGGCAGGCGCGTGCGCGCACTTTGGCACAGCTCGATGAGTTGCGCCTGTTCGGTCGCGCTCTGCTGTAGGAATTCGTCGGGTGCTTGGGCGTAGTGAATAAACTTTTGTGCGATGGCCACGCGCTCCTCTAGGGTGTAATCATCGCAGACCTCGACATAGAGCCCGTAGCGATCGAGCAGCTGGGGGCGCAGCTCGCCCTCGGTCGGGTTCATGGTGCCGATTAATAGAAACTCTGCCGGGTGGCGATGGGATATGCCATCGCGCTCTACATGGTTGATGCCGCTGGCTGTGACATCTAACAAGAGATCCACCAGATGATCGGGCAGTAGATTGACCTCGTCGATGTATAGGATGCCGCCGTGGGCCGCATGCACCAGCCCCGGGCTAAAGACCATCTGCCCTTTGGCGACGATCTGCTCTAGATTAAGGCTGCCACAGACGCGCTCCTCGGTGGCACCCAATGGCAGATCGACAAATGGTGCTGGCCCAGCGGGTAGCTTGGGCATGAGGGCCGCCAGTGATCTGGCGATGGTCGATTTGGCTGTGCCGCGCATACCGCTGAGGAGTATGCCGCCAATTTTGGGGTCGATGGCACAGAGCAGCAGGGCCGTTTTGAGTCGCGCTTGGCCGACAATCTGACTAAAAGGGAACTGCGCCTCTGCGGGCATCAGATCGGTGCCTGTCAGCTTATGGGACGCTGTCGGGGGTTACTGCATCTGGTGCAGGCGTGTATTGAGTTGGCTTTTGTGCCGCGCGGCTTTGTTTTTATGGATGATACCCTTGGTCACCGAGGCGTCGATAATTCGCGTGGCATTATAATAGGCACTCTTGCCCAGCTCTTTGTCACCGGCATCGATTACGCGTGTTACATTGCGAATCGCTGTGCGCAATTTTGAGCGCAGAGCCGCATTTTGTTGACGGCTGACCTCTGACTGACGGGCGCGTTTTTTGGCCTGAGGGGAATTTGCCACTTGGTGTAATCTCCGAAATAAACTGTATAAAAATAGGCAAGTTATTATGTTGCCCTATGGGTTGCGTGTCAATCAAAATATCCACGGGTGTAGGCTTTTGCAGCCTGCGCTTATCTACTGTGTCTAGCGCCCTGCGAGTGCGCTTGCGGCATCGCTTGCGAGAAACTTACCAGGTTGCGCGCACCATCGGCCACTTTCTGCTCGCGCTGGAGTCGCGCTTCAGAACAAAAAAAATCCACACCCTGCCAGCTTTGCAGCGCTTTGTGCAGACACGCGCCGCCTATATTGCACAGACGTCGCTCTACGGCTATCTCAAAACACGGATGGGCAAGCAGTACGTGGACTTGTTTCAGGATGAGACTTTCGCACCGTCGATTGATCGGGCCAAATGGCACAGTTACGCCGGCTGCCTGAGCGATCTGGCCTTGTATGTGCTCGCCCAGGCGGTGGTCTCTTGGCAGCTGGATCGGCAGCAGGCATTAGAGTTGGGCGAATACTTTTTGGATCAGATGGTGGTGGATGCCCTGTGCGAGTGCGAGCTGCCTGAGTTGTCCGATCAAACGGCGCAGCATTTTAGGGCGCGTGTCTTAGAGGCGGACTGGCCGCACCTGGCAGAGGGGGAGCAGGCATTTAGCCAAAGTGCACAAATCTTGCTAGATGCCGCGCCGGTATCGGATGAATTCAAGCAGCTAGATGGGGAGATTGTGCGCAACTCGGTGCGCTTTCGCTGGGACAATATCCGCCGTCAATTCGCCCGCCATAGCGATATGCAAAAGTTGTCGGATCAGTGGCGCGAGCGGCGCGCAGGCATGTCAGCCGACTAGGCGGACTGGCGCTCGCGGATTTCCTCGATGGTCTTGCACTCGAAGCACAGGGTGGCTGTCGGCCTGACTTCTAGTCGCGTGATGCCGATATCGGCGCCACAGGAATCGCAGTAGCCGTAGTTGTCGTTGTCGATATTGGCCAGGGTTTGATTGATTTTTTTGATGAGCTTGCGCTCTCTATCGCGCGTGCGTAGCTCCAGATTAAACTCGGCCTCTTGGGCTGCCCGATCAATGGTATCGGGGAAGTTCAGCGCATCGTCTTGCATCTGATTCACGGTGCGGGTGACATCTGTTATGAGCTGCTCTTTCCAATGAATCAAGATGGCGCGAAAGTGCGCGCACTGCTTGGGGTTCATGTAGACTTCTTTGGCTTTGGCCTTATAGGGCTTGAAGTCGGGGCCGTACAGATGGGTTTGAGTCGAGGTGACAGCCGCTGCCTTTTTGGCCGCAGGTCGGCGGCGTGCGGGTTTTTTAGCAGCAGGTTTAGTGGCCGCCTTGGCTTCAGATGCGGCTTTAACAGGGGCTTCTTGAGCGACCTTCTTGCTCTCAGACGCAGGTTTTTTGCCCGACGCTATTTTTTTATCTGACTTAGCGCCCTGATCTGTCGATTTTTTCTTGTTTTCTTCCGTCACAACTATACCGATTGAGCGATTGGCGTACGACCCAACCCGACCCACAGTGCCAAAAACGCCATAGCTTTAGCACAGAACAGGCGACCGCGCATTATACCAAAATAAAACGTCGATTCGAGACGAAATGATGCCCAATCAATCGGTGGAATCTTTCTCCACCACACTGATAATACGCCCATCGCACAGGCGTGTTTCGATACGCGCCCCCGCCTCCAGCTGCTGTGCGCTGGTGAGTGCAGTCTGCTCGCCTTGCCGTGTGGTGATGGAGTAACCGCGCTTGAGCGTGGACAGTGGGCTGGCCATATGCAGCACATGCATGGATGCCTTGAGGTTTTCAGCTTGCAGCGCTAGCCGATGCTGCAGGGCCGTGATTAGGCGTCTGTGGGTCTCCTCCAGCTGTGCGCCCGCGCGGGCACTCTGTGCCCAGAGCGTGCGCCGATTGAGCCTTGGTGTCAGGCTCGACAGGCGTGTATGGGCGGCATGGGTGGTGCTGGCCATGGCCTGTGCCAAGCGTCGGCACAGGTCGCCGTGCAGTTTTAGGCGGTGCTGTAGTTGTCGCTGCGGGTTTTGCGCTTGCAAGCGCTGATCGAGTTGCGATTGTCTCAGGGCCTGGTGCGCCAGCTGTGCGCCTAATAACCGCTGCAACTTGCTGTGATTTTGTGCCACCTCCTCTGCAAGTGCCAGCTGATCGGGGCAGGCTAGCTCCGCTGCGGCCGAGGGGGTTGGCGCACGCACACAGGCGGCGTAATCTACCAGCACCCTGTCTGGCTCGTGGCCGATGCCCGATATTAAGGGCAGGGTGCAGGCGGCGACTGCTCGGACCAGCGGCTCTTCATTGAACAGCGCCAGATCCTCCGTGGAGCCGCCACCGCGCACCAGCAGCAGCAGATCACATGCCCCCGTTTTTTGTGCGCGCTCCAGTTGTTGGCAGATAATTTTGACCGCCCCCAAGCCCTGAGCGGGCGCAGGGTAGATGCGTATCTGCGCGATGGGGTAGCGTCTGACCAGCACCTTGAGCACATCGGCCAGCGCACTGCCGGTGTGTGAGCTGATGATGCCGATCATGTTCGGATAGGTCGGCAGCGGCCTTTTGTGCTCAATGTCGAACAGCCCCTCGCTTTTTAGCGCATTGAAGCGCTGCACAAACTGCGCCTGCAAATCGCCTGCGCCCATCTGCTTGATCTGCTCGATAATAAATTGATACTCCCCACGCGGCTCGTACAGACTCAATTTGCCACGCACCTGCACCCGCATCCCATTTTCGAGCGAAAAGTCGAGATAGCGCCCGCGCCCCTTAAACAGGGTGCAGCGTATCTGCGAGAGGCTATCTTGCAAGGTTAAGTAGCGATGCCCAGAGCTAGGCTGGTGCAGGTTGCCGACCTCGCCACCGAGCCAGATGGTGCCAAAATGCCCCTGCAATAGGTCTTTGGCATCTTGGTTGATGCGGCTGACTGTCCAGACATCGTGCTTGGGGTTTTTGGTGGTCATTGGGGTTGTTGGTGATTTGGGGGTGTGGCTTGGCAAGTTTGCCACATGCAAAGGCGCATCTTAGCAAAAACACAATTGAATATAGGGGCTGGCTTGGGTGTAGGTTGTTGGGGATTGGTTGGATAGGCGCCGTGTGCGTGGCATTTAAATATTCATCGCTTCATCGTTGGTGTATTAAGCGCTTGCATCTTTAATTTAAGCATTTTGCCAAATAGTTAAATTAACCCAAATAATCGTAACGATAAAAAAGCATGTTATATTCTGGAAACACACCTTATAGTCTTTTTCAGTGGCTATATAGTTTGTTACTAAATGCGATGTGTCGGGGTCGCTATTTTAGTCGCTGCAAATCCTATACTTTGAGGTGCTTATCATGATGAAAGTTCTACAAGCTTCTGTTGCAGGGATGATATCCTTTTTGTTTTTTTCCACCTCGGCTTACGCTGATGCATCCGCTGCCTCTGGCGCTTACGCTGCCGCGGACACTGACGCTAAATTTATGATTGGGGTTGAGGGTGGATTTGGCTCTGCATCTGTGGATCACTCATATAAGCGTATAGGTGCTACAGGTGATGGCATAGAGTGTGGTTCACTTAGTGTTGTTGAAGAGGGCATTGGTAGTGAACGAGCAGCAATCTATGCACAGTACGGCGGTGATAATGGGTGGGGCGCTCGTTTTGGGTTTTACGGTGCCGGCGATTCCACAGGGTGGGACTTGTCTGTTATCTCTAGGCGTGCAGTTAATACAGAGGGATTCATCGTCTTTTTTGGCATTGGAATTGGCAGCTTGGATATTGATGTTAAGCAAAATATTAGCCTAGTCGGCTCGTGTAGTAGCCTTTCCGAACCTACCATTTTGCCAGCGCAAGAGTATACATTTCAAGGTGGGAAAGCGTTGTTTGGTGTAGAAAAACAGATCACCGACGCACTCTCGTGGACCATAACGGGCAATTTTGAATCCTATTCAAGCAGGGCAATTGATACCAGCGATGGCTTTGAAACCACGATTGAACCCAGAGTGACTAGTTTGACTTTTGGGTTGGTTTATTATTTTTAATTATGCGGATAATAATTAGTATCCCTCATATATTGTCTAAATCTGCTTGGGCATTTAATTTTATTTGACCGTCTTTTGTTTTCAAAATACTAATTTCGTCTTTAATAAATTTTTTATATTCGGTGTATTTTTCATGGATCGCTGCTGCTCCATCACGAATAATTTCTTCTGGTAGTTCATCTTGAGAGAACCAGTTGAATTCTTTTGTGTAAAAGAATGTTCTTGTGTCAAAGAATTTTTTTACTGATTCATGCTTGTGAAAGTTATCAGAAAAAATATCGAGTAAATTGTGTAGCTGCATCCCATATATATAAGGAATTTCATATAGATTCAATATATCCGCATTGTATCTAATTATATTATTTTCGCCCAAAAACTCTACCTCTGCGATAGGTGGTCTG
>CAZROX010000027.1:11236-15328 GCA_964601845.1 uncultured Halothiobacillaceae bacterium | reverse complement strand
CCAAGCTTACGACTAAGAAACCCCTCAACCGCATCGGCAAAAATATCCGGTCGCTCGATCAACCCAAGATGTTGCAGATGCGGCACGATGATCGTCTCAGCACCCACAGTCTCCGATGCAATCGCCTGCGACATCTGCGGTGTGCTGCCGCTATCCTGTGCGCAGGTCATGACTAAACAGGGCGCCTCGATTGGCGGATTGGGTCGGATTAGCTCCAGCACACCGCAGGCCAATACCCGCCTGTGAGCGGCGTAGTTATCTGGGTCATTGGCTAGCACGCAAGCGCGTACTTTGGCCACCGTTGCCGGATGGGCTGCGCGAAACGCTGGGGTGAACCAGCGCGCCAAGATGGTATCTATAGCCGCTTGGGCACCGCCTAGTTCGGCTTGAGTGGCGCGCGCCTCCACCAGCGCTTGATCCGCTGGGCTGCGTTCGTGGGGGGAGTTCAAGATTGCTAGCGCGCTGACTTTGTCGGGGTAATCTAGGGCAAAGCGGCGGTTGATCATGCCGCCGAGCGAGAAGCCAACCAGCGCTGCGCGTGTAATAGCTAGGTGATCGAGCAGGGTATGCAGCTGCTCCGATAGCACGCGCAAGCTGGGGGTTGTGTCGGGTAGGCGGCTCTGGCCATGGCCGCACAGATCGTAGCGGATTACGCGAAAGTTGCGCGCCAGCGTGGGGGCGATGTCATCCCAAGTGGCGCGGGTTAGCCCCAGGCCGTGGATGAGCACCACCGCCGGCGCTTGGGCGGGGCCGCTTAGCTCGTAGGCCGTGCCCTCGGCGCTGATCGCCATGCCTAGACCCCTGCAGGATTATCGAGATCGTGCCCCATCTCGCGCAGATCGTCGTAGCGATCGCCAATGCGATGCAGTGGATGGCCGCCGACTGAAGCCCCCAGCGCGATGATAATCTCATCGTCGGCTGGTGCATCGGGCACGTTGGTGTGGATGGTTTGGTAGTGCGAGCGGCGGCCGCTATCGTCTTTATCCATTAGCGGGATGACCAGCGAGCAGCCCGCCGCCCCTCGGGTATTGCTAAACGCCAGATAGCTTTTGGCCTTAACCGCATCGCGATACCGGTTGCCAAACCACAGCGAGTGCGTCAGCGCCTGGGCGTGCTCTAGCTCGCCGCCCATGCCGACCACCGAGGCCTTGCCATAGCCCTCTAGCGCATCGCCTGTGACCTGCAGAATCATGTCGGTTAGCAACTGGCCCAGCTCGGGGCAGATATCGCGGATTTCTGGTCGCAGGTTCTCGACAAAGCCGCGCCCAAACCACGGGTTTTTGATGATTGCCATAGCGGTAATTAGTTGCGTTGGCACCGGCACCGCTTGGGCGCCCTCGATGTGGGTGGTCTGTATTTGTAACAGGGTGCGGCGGATTTCAGCAGGCATCGTTATCGTTCTCTCTATTTATTAAAAGCAGGCATGACTTGGTCGATGAACAGTTGCAGGGAGCGTTTTTGTTGCGCACAATCCAGCCCCATGCTCGCATAGTAGATAAAAGCGTCGACACCGATCGCCTCGTATTGTGCCAGCTTGTCAATCGCTTGGGTGGGGGAGCCAAACATCAGGTTTGCCTCCAGCATTTGAGGCTCGACGCGTACATTGCCATCCAGTGTTTGCAGGGGCACCGCATCGGGGAAGCCATTGCAGACCTCGCCCGACTTGGTCATCAGGTTGCCGAACTGCGCGAGCACATGGCGGATGGCATCGAGCGCCGCTTGCCGGTCGCGCTCGTTGTCGTAGATGGCCGTGTGGCGCATCATGGCAAATCTGCCGTTATAGGTGCCGCCGTGTTTGGCGATCGCCTCATCTAATTGCGCGCGATATTTCTCGGCCTCGGCAAAGGGCAGGGTCAGCGGCCAACTCATGATGTCGTAGTCGTTGGCCACCGCATAATCAAACGTGATCGGCGAGCGCGCGGCCACCCACACCGGCACCTGTGCTTGCAGTGGCTTGGGGCAGGCGGTGGCGGTGGGGAATTGCCAGAAGCGGCCATCGTGCGCCAGATCACCGCGCCAGAGTTTTTGCACCAGCGGCAGCATCTCCTGCATGTATTGCCAGCTGTCTTTTTGATCGAGCCCGGGTTTCATGCGATCGAACTCGCGCTGGTAGGCACCCGAGCCGAGGCCAAATTCTAATCGGCCATCGCTGAGCAGATCCAGCAGGGCCGCCTCGCCGGCAATTTTGATGGGATGCCAATAGGCGGCGTTGGCCACGCCGACCCCCAGCCGGATGTGATTTGTGTGCTGCGCGAACCAGCACAGGAGTTGAAACGGGTTGGGGGCGATGGTCATTTCTAGCGCGTGGTGTTCCGCTGCCCAGACAATCTCAAATCCGGCTCGATCGGCGATCTGCACCATCTCCAGTGTGTGATTGCGCACCTGCACCAGGTCGGTGTGGGGGTCGGTTCGCTCTAGGTTGATGGCCAAATGAAACTTCATATTTTGTTCCCGTGTATCAATGTATTAGCTGACAAGCTTAGCGAGAGACAAACTGATTGCCCAGCGGGGTGTCGGATGTGTTGATCCAAACCGTTTTAGGGCGGGTGTAATCCATCACCGCCTGATAGCCGCTCTCGCGCCCATAGCCCGAGTTTTTTACGCCGCCAAACTCGGCGATTGGGGAGACGGCTCGGTAGGTGTTCACCCAAATGATGCCCGCCTTGACCGCTTTGGACATCCGCAGCGAGCGGGCGCTGGCGCGGGTGAAGATGCCCGCTGCCAAGCCGTGTTGGCTGTCGTTGGCCAAGCGGATAGCGTCGGCCTCATCTTTAAAGCGCTGCACGGTGACCACAGGGCCAAATAATTCGGTGTCGACGATGCGCAAATTGGGCTTGGGGCAGTCGATGATGGTCGGCTGAAAAAACAGCTCGCTGCTGGCTGGCGCGCGCTGGCCGCCGCAGACCAAGTTTGCACCCTCGCTCAGGGCATGGGCGATTTCGCGCTCGATGTTCTGCACCTGAGCTTGCGTGCAGAGTGGCCCCATCTCGGTGTCCTCGTGCATCGGGTCGCCAATTTTTATTTGTTGTGCAATCGCTTGCATTTTGTCGATAAAGACATCGGCGATCTGCTCGTGCAACAGTAGCCGTGATCCGGCCACACAGCTCTGACCCGAGGCGCCAAAAATGCCGGAGATGGCACCGTTGACGGCGCTGTCGATATCGGCATCCTCAAACACGATAATCGGCGATTTGCCGCCCAGCTCCAAAGACAGCTCGGCAAAGTTATGCGCCGAGTTGCCGATGACCCGCCGCGCAGCTTCGGGGCCACCGGTGAACGATATCCGCGCCACTAGTGGATGCGAGGTGAGTATTTTGCCGCAGGGCTCCCCATGCCCTGTGACGATATTGACCACGCCATCGGGTATGCCCGCTTTAGCGATGAGCTGGCCAAACTCCAGCATGGCCGCCGAGGCGCATTCGGAGGCCTTGAGCACGATGGTGTTGCCCGCGGCGAGGGCGGGGCCAATTTTGACCGCCGATAGGAACAACTGCGAGTTCCAAGGCACCACTGCGGCTATCACGCCCAGGGGTTCGCGATTGGTAAACACGAACAGATCGGGCTTGTCGATCGGCAGGGTTTGTCCATGGATCTTATCGGCACAACCGGCAAAAAAATAGAAAAACTCCGAGATGTACTTGGCCTGCCAGCGGGTCTCTTTTAGCATCTTGCCGGTGTCTGTGGTCTCGATTAACCCCAAGGCCTCTGAGTGATCTGCCAGCAAGTCACCCAATCGTCTGAGGCAATGGCCGCGCTCGGTGGCCGACATCTCGGCCCAAGGGCCCAGATTGAAGGCGCGATGGGCCGCCTGCACGGCCCGATCCACATCCTCGGCCGTGGCCTCGGGTACGGTGGCCCACACCTGGCCTGTGGTGGGGTTGAGGCTGTCGAAGGTTGCACCGTCAGAGGCCGGGCACCAATGGCCGTCGATTAACATGGCGTAGTGTTTAGGTGCAGTCATATTTTATTCTCGTGCTTGCGTGAGCGGTCGGCCCGATCATCCACATCGGGTGCGGGCCACAGCGAATGATAGCGGCCGTCCAAATAGGTGAGGGGGAGGTGGTGGTTTGGGTACACAGCTGTGATTTGCCC
>CAZROX010000027.1:0-11136 GCA_964601845.1 uncultured Halothiobacillaceae bacterium | reverse complement strand
CGTCCAAATAGGTGAGGGGGAGGTGGTGGTTTGGGTACACAGCTGTGATTTGCCCCATAATAATCAGGTGGCTGCCGGATGCGACAACTTGCCCCACCCGACAAGCAAACACGGTGGCATCATCCAGCATGGGCGCGCTGCCCGGTGCCCCATCGTGCGCAATGCCGTTAAAGCGATCGGCCACCTGGTGATCGTCCTGTCCGGCAAAACGGTTGGCCACAGCGACATGCTGCTCGGGCAGCACATTGACACAAAAGAGTTGGTTCTCACAGGTCGCTTTGGCGATCCGGCTCTCGGCGTGTAGGCAGATTAACAGGGTTGGCGGATCGGCAGATACCGAACAAAATGCACTGACTGTGGCACCGTGACGCCCAGCCGCTCCATCTGTTGTCACCACGGCAACACTGGCAGCGATCTGTCTCGTTGCACCGATAAAGCGCTCGCGCAGGCCACGCAGGTCATGCTTGGTGATCGGCTTCTCTGCCATAGTTGCCTGCGCCCGCCCTGTTGCACTGGGGTTATTTGTTCTGGGTGATATCTTGACATAGTTAATGTATCTTGCAAATCAAATATTATTTGCAGGCGTGCATTGTAGATGGCTAGATGCTTTTGCATCTGCGGCACTAATCCCACGGCTGTGTGCATACAAACAATTATCAATCAAGCGAACACGAGGGCGGCAATTCATGCAATTATTCTGCCATCGGTTGAGGACTCGCTTTAATCAGGTCCGCAGCTTTTTCTGCAATCATAATGGTCGGTGCGTTGGTATTGCCAGAGACAATCTCCGGCATAATGGAGGCATCCACCACGCGCAAACCGTCGATGCCGTGTACGCGCAACTGATCATCCACGACAGCCAAATCATCGTGCCCCATTTTGCAGGTGCCGGTGGGGTGATAGATCGTTTGGCTATATTTGCGTGCCGCAATGAGTAGTTGCTCATCGGTTTGATACTGCCTGCCGGGGACGTACTCATCGGTGATGTGCGCTGCTAGCGCTTCTGCGGATGCAATCTTGCGTGCAATCTTGATGCTGTCGATGGCCACCTGTAGATCGCGCTTGTCGGATAGATAATTTGGGTGGATTTTAGGGTACACCAGCGGATCTTTCGATTGAATTTCAATATAACCTCGGCTGTGGGGGCGCAGCTGGCACACCGATGCGGTAAACGCCGAAAATTTGTGCGCGCCATCGCCGGGTTTATCTGCGCTGAGCGGTTGCATGTGAAATTGAATGTCGGGTCGTGTGAGCTGCGGGTTGGATCGGGTGAAAACGCACACCTGACTGGCTGCCAGTGTGAGCGGGCCGGTGCGCGTCAAGATATATTTTAGCCCGACCCATGCCTGTTTTATCAGGCTATTGATCTCGTCATTGAGTGTGGCCAAGCGGGTTTTAAACACCAGTCGGATTTGTAAGTGGTCCTGAAGATTTTGCCCGACCCCGGGTAAGTCTTTAACCATCTCCACCCCAACTTTTTCTAGCAGGGCGGCAGGGCCAATGCCAGATAGCTGCAAGAGTTGCGGGGAGCCGATCGCACCGGCGCAGAGGATGACCTCCTTGCGTGCCTGCGCACGTTGCAGAGATTGACCCAGCTTATATTCACAACCGATCGCTCGCGTCTTGGCCATCAGTATGCGGGTGGCTTGTGCCCTGGTGAGCACAGTCAGATTCGGGCGCTTGCGTGCCGGCTTTAAGAAGCCCTTGGCGGTGCTCCAGCGCAGGCCTTTGAATGCCGTTTGTTGAAAGTAAGCGACGCCCTCCTGATCTTTGCCGTTGTAATCTTCGTTGGTTGGGATGCCGACCTGGTTGGCGGCCTTGACGAAACAATCTGCGATCGGGCGACGCAGTCTTAAATCTGACACCTTCTGTGGGCCACCCACACCGTGGTATTCGTTGGCGCCGCGCTCTTGGTCTTCGGACTTTTTGAAATAGGGCAAGACATCTTGGTAGGACCAGCCCTTATTGCCCAGTGCTGCCCAGTTATCGTAATCCGCCGCTTGGCCGCGCACATACAACAGGCCGTTGAGTGAGCTGGAGCCACCTAATACCTTGCCGCGTGGCCATTGGAGGCGCCGATCCATAATGCCCTTGTCGGGCTCGGTTAGATAACACCAGTCGGTTGCGGGTTGGTGCATGGTTTTGAAGTAGCCCACCGGTACGTGAATCCACGGACTGCTATCGCGCCCACCGGCCTCTAGCAGGAGCACCTGGTTGTTGGGGTCTTCCGATAGTCGATTGGCCAGCACGCAACCTGCGGAACCTGCACCGATAATAATGTAGTCATACTGTCGATCTGAATCACTCATCGAAGCGTCCTCCAAGGCACAGGTGGCGTGGGTAAAAGCATCAGTAGTTTACTGATAAAAGTCCTCTAAATGGGCTTTGAGCGTCAGCCTAGCAAAAACATCTGATCGCATCTTACCACCTTAAAAAACGACCATTAAACTACAAAAATGAGTCTAAATGATTTAAAAACAATTATTCAAGTTGATTGTTTTATATTTTTTGTTGTGATATAAGGATGAAAGCCTAGCGTTTTGGGCTGGCTTGTATCACATGTTTTCAATTGGAGTAAGCACAATGGCACAAGAGAAAAAGACAATATCACGCCGTGATTTCATGAAAGTATCTGCCCGTTATGGCATGACCTCGACGCTACTGGCAGCTGGCGCGCTGGGTGCGGGTGCCACTGTGCCCCAGCTGGCACAGGCAGCATCAGATAGCAAGAACAAGCGTTATGCAACTAGGCCAAAGTTCCAATTAAAGTTTGGTGCCTCCGGCTTTAATGACAGGAATTTGGATATACAGAAATCTGGGCAGTTGTTTTTTGCCAAGGACCTCGAAGATCGCACCAATGGTGCCATTCGGGTCGAGTTTATTGGCAGTAACCAGATTTGTGGCCAAACCAACTGCGTGAAAAAAACGCAGCAAAAAATTATTGATATCTACTCGGCTTCTACCCAGAACTCGGCAGGTGGTGCGCCCTACCTCAATGTGTTGGATTATGCGTACATGTTCCCCTCGAGAGCCTCTCAGTATCATTTCTTTTACAGCAACAAAAGTGAGGCGCTATTGCGCGAGCCCTTGAGGAAGCGCCACAAGTTACAGTTTCTGTTTACACACTGCGAGTTGCGCGGCATCCAGTTGGGCCTGAAATGGGAGAAGAAACGGACGGTGACCTCGGTGAGAGAACTGGCGGGCACCAAGAATCGGGTGACTGGCACGCAGCTAGGGCGCATAGCGATGCAGTTAATGGACCTCAACCCTGTGCCAATCGCTTGGGAGGAGACGCTCGATGGTTTGAAGCAAGGGCTGATCGATGGTGCTGAAACTTGGATGGGTGCTGTGGCTTATGCGGGTATGGCGCCAGTGGTTTCTCAGTGTGTCGATCTGAAATTCTTCTGCGGCACCGAGCACACTGCGATGAGCTTGCCTGTGTTTGATAAGCTGGGGGCGGCCTTGCAAGAAGATGTGATGGAGTCTGCCTACACCGCACAAATTTTCACCCAAGGTATGAATGAGGCCGGTCTGTTTGATATTGTGGGTGCAACCAATCCACAAAAAGAGGATACTATCTTTGCCAGAAACAATGTGCGCGTTGCCACCTTGTCGGATGCAGAATTGCGCAGAGCTGAGAGAATGTGCTCGCCAGAATTCAACCCCAAGCCTTGGCAAAAATGGCGCAGACGTTTGGATAAGTGGTCTGGCGGACATGATACCTATCAGGAAATTTACGACATAGCGCGTGAGATCCCCAGAGACATGCCGGCGGTCAACGTTAAGCCTAACCGTTGGTGGAAAGCTTAGGCGGCAAGCCCTAACCGTGGGATGTGTTTCCATAACACATCCCACAACGCCTTTAAATCTGCTTTTTTTGGCGAATGTGGTGCGATCGGCAGTTGCATGCCGCCCGCTCTACAGTCAATATAAAAATGGCAATAAAAAACGAGGGGGGACGCGTGTCATTTGTTAAGACAATACTGAGCTGGTTCGATCAAAACATTGAAAAGGTAATCATGCTAGTTACCTATTCTGCAATGGCGGGCATTATTTTTGTAGAGGTCGTCCGTCGCTTTTTAATTAATCAGCAGGTGCCTTGGAGCACCACCATCCCCGTGCTGTTATTTCTTTGGGTCACTTGGTTTGGTGCATCCTATAACATTAAAAAAAGAACACATCTGGCTCTGAGCGAGGTTCGCTCACGTCTGCCCTATAAGCTCCAATTTGCTTGTTTTTGCATGGATGCCGTGCTGTGGACGACGTTTGCTTTTATTGTGATCTATTACACCTGCCTGCAGACTTATCTAGCCTACGACAATTTTGCCATAGTAGGTGGTACAGACGATGTAATGGAATGGTGGTTTTATCTGGCAACCCCCTTGGCGTGGATATTAATTGTTATTCGTGTTCTGCAAAATTTGCTACAGGACATCAGGCGATATCGAAAGCGCGAACCCTTTATTTTGCAAGCATCGCTACTAGACTAGGTGTGCAAGTATGACTGATGGCACATTAATTACACTGATTTCACTCGGCGTCACCCTGTTTTTTATTTTGGGTGTGCCCATATTTTTGGTGATTGGATTTTGGGTGGTGGGTTGCAGTCTAGTCATCGACTTCACGCTGGCTAATATCGGTGTCACCCTGTTCGAAGGCCTCAGCTTTTTTGGCTTGTTGGCTTTGCCGCTATTTGTTTTAACCGGTGATTTAATCAATGCGGCGGGCATCGCAAAACGCTTGTCCGATTTTGCCTACGCGCTACTGGGTTGGATGCGAGGCGGGTTGGGCATGGCAACTATTGGCGCCTGTGGCATGTTTGCTGCGATCTCTGGATCCAATGCCGGCACCACAGCGACTATTGGCTCTATTATGCAGCCGGAGATGAAAAATAATGGCTACGACGAGCGGTTTGCAGCTGCCACGGCTGCTGCCGGTGGCACAGTTGGCATTATTATCCCGCCCAGTATTATTTTTATCGTCTATGGCTTTTTATTGGATCTGCCGATCAGTGACTTATTTATTGGCGGTATTTTGCCAGGCCTCCTAATGGTTTTTGCCATGATGAGTGTTTGCTTTTATGTCTCCTATAGAAATAGCTGGGGGCATCTGATTAAGTTTGAGCCAAAAAGAATCGTGCGTACGGGTTTAAAAGCTTACTTGGGCTTTACTGCCATGGGGATTGTCGTTTACGGCATTTACTCAGGTACTTTTTCGCCAACTGAGGCGGCGGGTGTGACGGTTGGCTTTTGCTTAATTGCAGGTGTTTTGGTGACGCGCGAGATCAAGCTGAAGAATTTGCCGGCTATCTTGCTTCGCTCTAGCCAGATAACCGGTATGCTGGCGCCCTTGATTGCCGTATCTATTGTCATGCAGCAAATTCTGTCTTTACTCGGTGCGGGTGAGGTCGTGAATGGCTGGATGTCGTATTTTGGGACGCCTGAGCTGGTGCTGCTCGCTTGTATGATGTTGGTGCTGTTGGCAGGCACTGTGCTGGAGAGCCTGCCCAATACCATTATTCTGGCACCTATCTTGGCGCCTATCGCCTATGTCGCCGGCGTCGATCCGATTCATTTTGCCGTGATCTTCTTGGTGGGCGATGCCATCGGGTTTATTACCCCTCCCTACGGTCTGAATCTGTATGTGGCCAGTGGTATTACCGGCATTCCATATTTCACGCTGGTGCGCTTCGTGTTGCCCTATCTGCTGGCACTGCTGTCGGCTTGGATGATCATTGCGTTTTGGCCGCCTTTGTCACTGTTTTTGCTGCAATTTACAGGTGTCGGCTAATAGGGCGATAACCTAGTGGTAGATCAACATAAGGCACAGGTTGCCCCGACAATCTTAAGAGGGTTGGCAGTGCTCGATTGCATCATCGATGCCGGGCGCTCACTCTCAACTGCGGAGTTAATGCTACAGACCGGTCTGCAAAGGTCGACCCTCAATCGAATTCTGAGCCAATTAGAAGCGGCTGGCTATCTGCAGCGCGAGCCGATGAAGCGCTCTTTTTTGCCCGGCCCGCGTAGCAGAAAGCTGGCGTTTCAGGTGATATCCCGTGAGGACTTCGGTGGGGCACGCCATGCCACGCTGCAGGCTTTGTCGGAGAAGATCGGTGAGACCTGTAATTGCACGATGCTCGATGGCAATCACACGATCTATTTCGATCGGGTAGAGACGAACTGGCCCTATCGAATTTTGTTGCCGGTCGGCTCTCATTTACCCTTGCATTGCACAGCGAGTGGCAAGCTATTTTTGGCCTTGATGCCAGCTCGGCAAAGGCGTCGATTAATCACAGCAGCGCCACTAAAGCGTTACACCGACAGTACCATTACCAATGTGAAGCAACTGGGCTATGCGCTAAAAAAGATCAAGTCCGATGGGTATGGTGTGGATAATGAAGAATTTATGGACGGTATGGTGGCACTCTCAGTGCCAATTTTTAATGCTGCCCATGAAGTGTGTTTTGCCGTGGCGGTGCATGCGCCTAGTACACGCAAGTCACTAGATGACCTAAAAGTGTACTTGCCCGCTTTGCGCGAGGCCGCGATTGCGATAAACAATGCGCACGAGCTAATATGAAGCGTCGGATTCGATGGCATTGCACGAGGGTATAGATAGCCTCTATGCCACCTCATGCACTGACATAGATGCCACTGAGTAGCCCACCAGATAGATCAGTCGACGCTTAACCCTTGATAATCCCATTGCCTTTAGGTGATGCATGGCTTGCACGTCATGCCATGCCAGTCAATTGCATGCGCTCTAGGCGTGAATTTTTTGGCACAAGCGCCACATGTCGGTTATCCTCCCCATAGGCTCAAATGGTGCTTGATCCTGCTGCAACAGCAATGCTTGATGGCGCTCTGATGTCACTCTGATAAGGCTGTAGGCGTCGATGGCGTGGCGACAAGTTAAAGGGATTATTTTTCAGCAGGTTAATTGTCATTTTCATAGATAAACACTAGGTTGCATGGTATGTCTTCCGACGCTAAAAAGACGCCTGCGGTTACCCCGTGGCGATTTGTTATTTTAATGTCTTTGCTCATGTCTTTTGTCGCCCTGACAATCGACGCGATGCTGCCTGCTTTAGATTTTATAGAGCATGATTTAAAAATAAAAAATCCCAATGATGCCCAGTTGATTGTGACTTTTGTATTTTTTGGTATGGGGCTCGGTACGATCTTCTTTGGCCCTTTCTCCGATTCATATGGGAGAAAAAACGCTATTTATATCGGGTTGTTGGTTTTCATTGTGGGTTGCCTGCTGTCTATTTTTTCTGAGTCGCTTTTTGTGATGTTGATTGGCAGGTTATTGCAAGGGATAGGTGGGTCATCGTGTCGCGTCGTCACCATGTCGATGGTGCGCGATAAATTTGAAGGCCAGATGATGGCTAAAATCATGTCTTTTGTGACGATGTTTTTTATTTTTGTGCCTGTGTTAGCGCCCTCTGTCGGGCAGGCCATTTTATTTATTTCAGATTGGCGCGGTATATTTGTTTTTATACTCATGCTGAGTGTAGTCGGTGGTGTTTGGTTAATGCTAGGAACAGAAGAGACGCTGAGTAAAGAGAGGCGTTTGCCTTTTACCCACCGTACAATTATGAACGGCATCATGGAGACTTACAACAATAAACAGACTCGCAGTTACACCATCGCCTTGGGCTTAATTTTTGGTGCCCTACTGACCTACCTCAATGTGTCACAGCAGATGCTACAAGAGCAATATGCTTTGGGTGAGTGGTTTGCGTTAATTTTTGGCCTAATTGCACTGGGGATCGGTTTGGCATCTTATGCCAATTCCCAATGGGTCGAAAAATACGGCATGGTTTTTGTCTGTAAAAAAGCGCTATGGGTTTTTTCGCTGACGACGGCATTATTTTTGTTGTACAGCCTTTGGTTTGCAGGACACCCGCCTTTGGTGAGTTTAATTGTTTATTTAGAAATCATATTTTTTTGTTTTGGGTTGTTGTTTGGCAACTTCAGTGCCTTGGCCATTCAACCACTTGGGCATATCGCCGGTGTGGCCAATTCAACGATTGGCGCTTGTCAGATTTTGTTGTCGGTGGTGATAGGGGGAGTGATTGGGTACAGTTATAATGGGACTGTTACATCTATTGTCTTGGGTTTTTTAATTTTAGCTGTTACGGCTCTGTGGCTGGTCAAGCGCACAGAAAAAATGAGCTGATGTCATGTTGTGCGATCGAATCTTGTATATCTAGCGGATAGTATAAAAAAGACTGTCAGATCCGACGCTGTAAAGCGACAATGTTGGGATGCGTTGGCTCAGCGCGTAATGCATCTGCATTAATTTTACAATTGAGAAAAGCGGCAAATCACTGTGATGCTTGCAAGCTAGGGTGCTACAGGGTCGTATTAGCCCTGTAGCACAGCCTATTTTTTTACTTAATCACACCACAAGCAATACGCGCACCACCACCCCCTAATTTTTTGGGACGATCGGAGTGGTTATCACCACCAGCATGGACCATCAAAGCGAGCCCGTCCACATCGCGTAATCTGACTCTTGGGGCGAGTACAGGGGTCGTGGCGCGGCCTTTCTTATCGACATAAAGACCGGGTAGATCGCCAAGGTGGTTATTTTCGCTCCATGGGAAACCATGCTTGCCGGTTTTTTTAGGGTCATAATGGCCGCCAGCTGCACCGCCAAGCACCCGCTTGCCATTTTTAGTGGCGCTCTTGCACGATCCGTTGGCATGCAAATGGAAGCCGTGCATACCAGGGGGCATACCGGATAGGTTGGGTGAAAATACCGTGCCATATTTATTGTAGCTAATGGTGACGTTACCGAGCTTTTTGCCACTATTGAGATCCACCATACTGACCGAAACACTGTCGTGTGCGAAGGTGACAGATGACAACATGCACAGACTGGCAAATAAGATAATATTTTTCATGATAACTTCCTAGGTTCAATGTGATTACAGTAGTTATATCCTATAGCGTCTCTCTGCCTAGCAGTATTACTAGCTGTCCAGCTTGCACTGCTGCCATGTGGCAAAGGAGCATTGCAGCTCAAAGCACTGTTTCATCAATTGCAAGCTACTGGGTGAGATGTGCAATTTTGGGTGGTGCATTTGGGCATTAAGGTGTTGTTTGCAACAGGGTTTAAAGTGATGAGAAAACAAACGATTAACTTAAAAGATATAGATAACCGCCTGGCAAAGTGTGGATTACAACAGCTAGGCATTTTTAACCCAGCAGAAGATGATGAAAATTTGGATGGGATCGCATCGGTTGTATTAGTTGGGCCTGCAGAGCCGCAATTTTGGCCAATATTTAGCAAGAGTGCTGAGTTTAATGACAGCTGTGAAAACCCGCTAGATAGATGGAGTGTCAGAGTCATCAATGAAATAGCCAGTGAGCTTGATGCCACATCGTATTTTCCTTTTATGGGGCCACCATTTCTGCCATTTTATCGTTGGGCGTTGAAAACAGGGGAAGCCTTTCGATCACCTGTTGGCTTGCTCGTTCATCAAAAGATGGGGCTGTTTGTTTCATTTCGAGGCGCTTTGGGTTTCTCTCAGCAGTTGGCAAGCTTGCATCAGAGCCACCCCTCACCCTGCGAGAGTTGCGTGAAGCCCTGTGTGACAGCGTGCCCTGTGGACGCGTTAAGTGCGACAGGTTATCGCTATATTGCTTGTAAAAAAACTATCCGAGCCAATGATTTTGATTGTATGGATGGGTGCTGGACGCGCAAAGCGTGTCCGGTGGGGCAGCATAATAGGCTGCCAATTCAGTCTCGATTTCACATGGCATCTTTGCTCGGTTTAGCGCGCGGCCCTGAACCTGACAACCATGAGGTGGTACAGTGGGATGAGTAGATTTGAGCTGGATAGGGGCTTAGCATGGTAATGTCTGTAACAGGCCGAGACTTGTGTGGCACCCTGACAGGGGTGACACGCTGCGATTGCATGGTTTGGAATGCACACATGTTATCGCCCATTAGATAAGCTGACACGCAGTTTTATCAGTAATAGTGGGGAGACTTTTGGGTGCTGAAATTTAGCTGTGGCGATTATCGCGGGTATTAGCAAGTGGCAATGCTGACAACAGGGCGTTGATAAATGGATATAAACCGCTTGCCAGCCATGAATTCTTGGATGCTTCACCATGCGCTTATGACATTGTTTCAGGCTTACCTGATATAATTTATTGGGGATTTTGCGATTTTTAGAGAGACGCCAACAGAGTAGGAGAGGGGTTATTTGCTATGATTTTATCTAAGAAACACACCAGCTTGTACCCGCGCTACGTTCATAGCGGGTTTAGTTTGATTGAGTTGATGGTCGTTGTGGCCATCATCGCCATTTTGGCTGGAGTTGCGGTGCCCCAGTACCTTGGGTATACGCGCAGGGCCAGTTATGCAGAGGTGTCCGTTCATACTCGCCCAGCACAGATCGCTTTTGAGACTTGTATGGGGTTGCGCCGTTCGGTCAATTCCTGCAATGACGGGACAGAGCTCGCTTTTTTTGGTTGGAAGGGACAGTCGTCTCCTGCACCTAGTTTAATTAAAGAAGTCGAGAGTACAGGTGGCCTTGATAGTTTTGTCATTACAGTGACGCCTAATAATACAAAATATTCGTGGCTATTGCCGACGGATACTTATGTCATCGAGCCAATTCTGAATGCGGGTGCTACACAGGTAAGTGGTTGGCAGTTGAACAAGGGTGCTAGCGGTTGCTTTTTACAAGGATACTGTCGAGATCTATAGGCGCTTTAGAGAGCAAGTGCTGTTAGTTGTCGACTATTATTGAGGCTTGCATACCCATACCGACCGCATTGACTTTCAATCGGCGTGTCAATGATTGTCCGATCAGCAAAGTGGGTAGCTAACCATGGTGTGTTGCTCAATAAACCGGATTGATCCTAGCTTGCAACATGCTCATAGCGGTTTAGTTTAATTGAGTCGATGATCGTTGTGGCCATAATCGGTATTTTGGCATTAGTCGCTTTGCCGCAATACACACAATATACGGCAGGTCAGCTTATACAGAAATTATCGGTCAGGCTCGCCCCGCACAGCTGGCTTTCGAGTTTTGTATGTCCTACCGCTTCGCGCGTGTCCTAGACACTCACCGGTACACCGATAAGCGTCCAAAAACTGGCATGGATGCGG
>CAZROX010000026.1:0-15380 GCA_964601845.1 uncultured Halothiobacillaceae bacterium | reverse complement strand
GCGATGAAATTCGCACTGAATCACCAGCCGGTGTGCCTGGTTGAGCTGCTCTTGATGCTGGCTGCGCTGGGCTTCCAGCCGCTTTATTTCCTCTTCTAGTTTTAAATATCTCTCATCTAATTCATTGATATCTGAGCTGATTTTTTTTATAGATAGGCGTAGGGATTTCAGCAAGCCCTCGCGCAGCAACACGCTATCCTCCACCGCCTTGGCATGATAAATCTGTAGCCAGTTGCGCCCAACCCAATAGCCATCCTGCGTCACTAGAGACTCACCCGCACCCAGTTGCGCCCGCAGTTGCAAGGCCTCGGGTAAGCTCTTGGCAATGCGCACCGCGTAGAATTCCTGTGGCAGGTGATCCGAGTTGCGCACATGTTGATACAGGTAGTTACCCGAGGTTACCTGAGGTGCGGCTGATCGCTCTAGCAACACCAATCGTCCCTGATCTAACTTTTCTACATTTTCTGGTAAATGATCGGCGGTCAGTCCCTCTAGATAACGCCCGAGCACCACTTCCACCGCCAGCTCCCAGCCAGAATCAATCTCCAGCAGATGCACCAGTCGCTGCAATTGGTGCATCTGTTGGCGCTCCAGCCAATCTTGCATCTGGTGATCTTCGTCGCCGATCGCCTCTCGCTGTAGCGCCTCAAGGGAACCCATACGGCCACGCGCCGCCTGCAACTCGGTGCGCAGGCGATCGAGTGTGTTGGCATCTCTGCGCTGCTGCTCACGGTTTTGTGCCAGCAGCTCTGTGCCCTGCTCCAGCTGGGCGCGCATCTTTTCCTCTTCGGATAGGGCGTGTTCGTGCGCGGTTGCCGCTTCCGATAATTGACGCTCAAACTCCGCCTCATCCGGCACATCGGCCTGAGCCTTGCGCAGACTCTCGTGACGTACTTGTGCCGCTTCAAGCGATTGCTGCAGGTCTTCGACCCGCGCCTGCTCCGACTCGGATTGACGCATTAAATCGAGATGCTGCTGGGTGATATCGTCTAGTGCCTGCTGCTTGGTGTGGAGTGCCTGCTCGGTCTGCTCCGTGTGGCTCAAGGCTTGCACCCGATTGTGCTCCAAACTCTGGCAGGACTCGCTGCAAGTGCCAATAGTCTGTTCGATCACTTGCAATCGTGTGGTGTCCTGCGCCAGCAACGCCTCCATATCGGTGTGCGATTGCACCATGGCATCGAGCTCTTGCGCATCGCGCCGAGAATTTTCTGTCGCATGGCGCATACGCTGCTCACAGAGCGCGATATCGGACTCTCTCTGATGCAGCGCATCTTGCTTTTCTTGGTGAAAACGCTCCGAAGATTGCAGGGTCTCGCGCCGACTTTGCACCAGCTCATTCAAGGCGCGCTTTTCTGTCAGATGGGTATCCAGCGCCTGCTGTGACTGCTCGTGCGTCGTCTCTTGCGTCTGCAACAACCTCAGCTGCTCTGTGCGTTGCAAGTACAGCCCCTGTGCACGGTACTCGCCCTGCTGCTCTTTGAGGGCCTTAAAGTTTTCCGCTAGCTTTGCCTGACGCTTGAGGCGTGCGATCTGTTGATTGACCTCCTCGTACAGATCCTCGACCCGCGAGAGATTATCGCGCGTGCGCGCGATGCGGTTTTCTGTCTCGCGGCGCCGCTCGCGATACTTGGAGACACCCGCCGCCTCTTCGATATAGCTGTATAGCTCCTCTGGCTTGGCATCTACCAAGCGCGACACGGTGCCCTGCTCAACAACCGCGTAGCTATGGCCACCGAGCCCTGTGCCGAGGAATAGATCGACGATATCGCGGCGCCGACAACGCGTGCCATTGAGCGAGTAGGTGGATGTGCCCTGGCGATTCGCCTCGCGACGAACCGATATTTCGCTATAGCTGTCGTAGCGCCCGCCAAATGCGTGATCGGTATTATCAAAGTACAGCTCTACCGATACCAACCCCACCCGCTTGCGTGCTGCAGAGCCATTGAAAATGACATCATCTGTGGCCCCGCGCATGTGACGCACACCGGAGACGCCAATTGCCCAGCGCAACGCATCGACGACATTGGATTTGCCACAGCCGTTCGGGCCGACTATGCCGGTGAGATAACCTGGCAGTTCAATCGTGGTGACATCGGCAAATGACTTAAATCCCGCTATTTTTATTTTTTTTAGGTGCACGCACGCTCACTACAAGATGGGTAATCGTCACAGCACAAGTGGATACACGCGCCGATAATTAAGCTGCCTGCATGGGCTGAATCATAGCCACTAGATTGCATTGGCAAGTCGTGGTTAAATTCTAACAAAATTTGACACCTCAGCAGGCCGTAAAACCATGTTAACTGAAGCGCAAAAAGATCGCTATAGTCGCCACCTGGCACTCGCCGCTATCGGCGAGTCGGGGCAAGAGCGCTTACTCGGCAGCAGCTGTTTGATTGTGGGGCTCGGTGGCCTCGGCTCGCCCGCCGCCCTGTATCTGGCTGGCGCGGGGGTCGGGCGCTTGATCTTGGCCGATTACGATACCGTTGAGCGCTCTAATCTGCACAGACAACCGATCTACACCACCGAGCGGATTGGGGAGCTTAAAACCCAGGCGGCACGCGATGCCTGCTTGGCCATCAACCCAGATATCGCCATCGAGACATGTGATTTTGCACTGGGTGAGCCCGAGCTAGACGAACTCTTGGGCGGCGTCGATCTGGTGCTGGATGCAACGGATAACACCGAGAGCCGTCTTGAGATAAACGCCGCCTGTGTGCGCCACCAAACACCGCTAATATCGGGTGCAGCCATACGAACTGAAGGGCAAATTGCCGTGTTTCTCAATCGAGACGACGGCCCCTGCTACCGCTGCCTGCTAGGGCCGGACCAGGCACCAGAGGTCAGCTGCGCCAGCGTTGGGGTGCTGGGGCCAGTTGTCGGCACCATCGGCACCTTGCAAGCGCTGGAGGCGATAAAAATACTCTCTGGTATCGAATCGAAGCTGTGCGATCACATGCTTATTTTTGATGGATTGGAGACGCAATGGCAGCAAATAAAGCTAAAACGCGATAAAAACTGCCCAATTTGCAGCAATCGCCCCTAAGCTCGAACATCGACCACTAGGCGGCCTTGATGCTGCCCGCGCAGCAGCTCATCGCAGTACTTCGGCACCTCGGATAGGCCGATCACATCGGCGCAGATGCTATCGAGCATCGGTTGCGTCAACTGCTCCGACAAAAACTGCCATACCCGCTCTCTGAGCGCGAGGGGCGCATAGACCGACTCGATGCCCTGCAGGCTGACCCCGCGCAGAATAAACGGCATCACCGTGGCAGGCAAATCAATCCCCGCCGCTAGGCCACACATGGCAACCGTGGCCCCATAGTCACACTCCGCCAAAATTTTAGCTAGCACCTTGGAGCCGACGGTATCCACAGCCCCCTGCCAGTGAGCCTTCTCCAGCGGACGCGCATCCCCCTGGTACTCAGCGCGATCGAGGATATGATGCGCCCCCAATTGCCCAAGATAATCGGCAGCCTCCGGGCGGCTAATAGCGGATACCTCCATGCCAAGGCTGGCAAGCAGGCGAACGGCAAAGCTCCCCACCCCGCCACTGCTGCCGCTGACCACGACGGCTTGACCCGACTCTAGGCCACCGTCCCTCAGGGCAAAAACACACTGACCTGCGGTCACCCCTGCGGTGCCAATCACCATGGCAGACTTGGCATCTAGCGATGCGGGCAGCGGTAACAACCACTCGGACTTCAACCTTGCATAGCGCGCAAAGCCGCCAAAATGCTTCTCGCCAACCCCCCAGCCGGTGGAGACAACACGGGTGCCAGCTGCCAAACGTGCATCGCCCGATTCAACCACCACGCCGACAAGATCCACCCCGGGCACAAAAGGAAAATTGCGGATTATCTTGCCCTTACCAGTAACAGCTAAAGCATCTTTATAATTAATTGTCGAGTATTCCACCTCGACCAACACATCCCCTGCGGGCAGATCGTCCCAGGTTAAGTCGCTGATATCGGCTCGCATTGTGTTATCTTGCAAGCTGAGCACAAGGGCGGGAAAGCTATTCTGGGACATCGGGTGGCTCCTCAGTTAAGGTTAACGACAGGGGTTTTAGGTGTGTGCTAGGCCAGACTTGAGTGGTACAAAGGCGACCGGTGCGATCTTTGTGCGCTCAAACACGGTTTCTCGCGCGCGATATATTTGCAGCAAAGATTGTAGTTTCTCCTCACCTAGCGGAATAATCAACCTGCCGCCGATCACCAATTGCTGCAACAACTTCTGGGGCACATCGCTATGGGATGCCGCTGTCACCATGATGACATCGTAAGGCGCATAGGCGGCTAATCCATCGACACCATCGGTATGGTAAGCGGCAATATTGCCAAACCCAAACTCCGCAAACAAGTTTTTAGCACGCTGATGCAATTTGTCGATCCGCTCTACCGTGTAGACCCGATCGACCAACCGAGACAGCAGCGCCGCCTGATAGCCCGAGCCTGTGCCTATCTCCAGCACGCGCTTGCAAGGGGACTGCGCCAGTGCCAGCTGCGTCATCAGCGCCACGATATAGGGTTGCGATATGGTCTGCCCATGCCCGATAGACAAGGCGCTGTTTTGATAGACATGCTTGCGCAAACCCTCATCGACAAACAGATGGCGCGGCACCTGATTGAGCATGGCGGCTAAAACACGCTCGTTGTCGATGCCCTGATCGCGCAGCTGATCGATCAGGCGCTTGCGGGCGCGCGGAGATGTCATGCCCACACCCGCTAGGTCTAAGGCAGAGAAAGGCATGATGTTACGTGCGGCCTAGAATAATCCGTCTACCACGCCCTGCTCGTTGATATGTATCTGGTGGGCAGCTGGCTCGCGCGGCAAGCCGGGCATCGTCATAATATCGCCACAGACCACCACCACAAACTCAGCACCTGCCGAGAGACGCACATCGCGCACTACCACCTCGTGCCCACTGGGCGCACCGAGCAGAGCCGGATCGGTTGAAAAGCTGTACTGGGTCTTGGCCATGCAAACCGGAAAATGGCCGTAGCCTGCCGCCTCGATCGCCGCAATTTTTGCCCGCACCTTGGCATTGGCCTGCACGCCCTTGGCGCCGTACAACTCGGTGGCCAGGGTGTTTATTTTGTCTAAAATTGGCATTTTATCGGCATAAAGCGGCTTAAACTCACTCTGGCCGCTATCGGCGATCTGCGCGACGCGCTGGGCTAGCTCCTCGGCGCCCGCACCACCATCCGCCCAGTGGCGACACACAAAAGCCTCGGCACCCACAGATTGGACAGCCTGTTTAATGGCATTTAACTCCGCCTCGGTATCGAGTGAGAAATGGTTGATCGCCACCACGCTCGGCACACCAAAGCGGGCGATATTCTTTAAATGCCGCAGCAGGTTCTCAACGCCCTTCTCTACCGCTGCCACATTTTCGCCTGCCAGTTGATCCTTGGCCACACCGCCGTGCATTTTGAGTGCGCGCACAGTCGCGACCACCACCGCAGCGGCAGGCTGCAAGCCCGCTTTGCGGCACTTGATGTCAAAAAACTTCTCTGCGCCCAAATCGGCACCAAATCCGGCCTCTGTGACGATGTAATCGGCCAGCTTAAGCCCCATGCGCGTCGCCACCACAGAGTTACAGCCGTGGGCGATATTGGCAAAAGGCCCGCCGTGGATCAGGACTGGATTGTTTTCTAGGGTCTGCACCAAATTGGGGTTAAACGCATCGCGCAGCAGCACGGTCATGGCACCTTGCGCGTTCAGATCGCGGGCAAAGATTGGCTGCTGGTCTCTGGTGTAGGCAACCACGATATTGCCCAAACGCTGTTCGAGATCGTTCAAATCCTGCGACAGACAAAAGATGGCCATCACCTCGGAGGCGACCGTGATATCAAACCCATCCTCGCGCGGATAACCATTGCCGATACCACCGAGCGCAATGGTCGAGTGGCGCAGCGCACGATCGTTCATATCCATCGCCCTGCGCCACTGAATACGGCGCGGGTCTATGCCAAGCTTGTTGCCCCAATGTATGTGATTGTCTAGCAAGGCGGCCAAGAGATTGTTAGCCGCACCGATGGCATGAAAATCGCCGGTAAAGTGCAGGTTGATGTCCTCCATGGGCACCACCTGCGCAAAGCCGCCACCGGCCGCACCCCCCTTGACCCCAAAAACAGGCCCAAGGCTTGGCTCTCTCAACACCATGAGTGCATTTTTGCCGATACGATTTAACGCATCCCCCAACCCAATGGTGGTGGTGGTTTTTCCCTCGCCAGCGGGCGTGGGCGAAATAGCCGTGACCAGAATCAACTTGCCATCTGCTCGGCTCGATTGATTGTCGCTGAGCGCATCGGGCAGAATCTTTGCCTTGTAGGGCCCATAGGCATACAGAGACGCTTTGTTAATGCCCAGCTTGTCCGCTAGGGTATCAACTGGTCGCATATTGGCAGCGCGGGCTATATCAATATCAGATCTCATACAGGGTTCTCTCTCCAAGGTTGCATGGTGTAATACATTCTGGCGCGTATTGTGACTGCACGCGCGCACTATGTACAGAGGGGGCAGCTAATTGTTGCGGAAATTTTGTCAGCTAACTTGCCCGAGCTAGGGGATAAGGCTCGCAAGCGTGCGAGCTAAACGGTGAATGGCCAATTGTAACGCGAGTGCGCCAAGATTTCCTGGGTGTGGGCGGTTTTCGCCCCACGATTTGCAATGGCCTGAGCTGATCTGTGTGCTGAGTGAGCGAGCACAACGGCTGACTAGCTCAATTGTGGCGTAGCCTACTCAATTGTGCGGTAGCTGCGAAGACGGCCCTAGAAAACCCGATCACCCTGCCCTTGATACCAGCCAAAAAATCAGCACAGATAGCTTGAGGGTTACTTTATACTAAGGTTCTAAACAGCATTTTGCACACGCCATGAAGCCCACTTTCTCAGAAGTCAGTCATATTCCCGTTTTAAAAGCCCTGTCAGAGGCGCAATTTCAGACACTGGTGAATGAGGCGCAGATTATTCCTCTCATCCGCAATCAGTATCTGTTTCACCAAGGTGATGTCTCGTCACACTTCTACTATCTCATCTCGGGCCAAATAAAAATAGCGCTCGGCACGCCGCAGGGCAACGAAAAGATTATCGCCATTGCCCGACCGCATGAATTGTTCGCCGAGGCTGCGATGTTTCTTGGCAATGCGCAATACCCGGCATCTGCCAGCGCGCTGGAGGCGAGCGAGGTGCTCCGCTTGTCCAGTGACACCTTGATTGGGTTTTTGAGTGCATCTATCGAGCTGCCACTGGCGATTATCGGCAACTTGAGCATGCGGCTACACAGTCAAATTATTGAAATTGAGAATCTCACCTTACATAACGCCACATTTCGACTGGCTTACTATATCCACTCGCTGATGAGCCCCAACCCCGATGGCAGTGCCGAGGCCGTGTTTCCGGCGGCAAAACATGCGATTGCCTCCCGCTTGTCGATTACCCCCGAAACCCTCTCACGCTCTTTGCATGAGCTCGATAGGGCGCATCTTGTACAACCGATTGGCAAAAGCAGGCAGCTCAATATCCCCAGCGCGGCGGCGCTGCAAGAGTATTTGACCTCCCATCAACAGTAACGGCTTTAGACGGTTTTACGCGGCCAAAACAGCTTTAGCATGAACATGGCTAGGGCAAACACCCCAATACTAAAGACGATATCCCCGGGCACGCGCGCCCAAACAAGGCCTTCCATCAGGCTACTGTGTACAAATTCTGCGGAGCGCGCATACCAATAACCCACCTGATAAGAATGGTAAGCCTGCCAGAGACCCTGCGGCAGTAATGACATGAACACCATCATCATCAGCCCAAGATTAAGCCCCCAAAATGAAAGTTTCAGCCAGGTTGTATTCCAATAACGGGCATCGCTGACCCCTCTGAGGCAAAACAGCATCAAGCCGATACCGAGCATGCCATAGACACCAAAGAGTGCGGCATGGCCGTGGGTGGCGGTTGTATTTAATCCCTGCATGTAATACAAGGCGATGGGGGGATTAATCAAAAATCCGAGCAACCCTGCGCCAACAAAGTTCCAAAACAAGACAGCGGCCAAAAACTTCAGTGGCCACTCGTAGTATTCGATCCACACGGCCTGCTTTTCAAGCTTGGCGTGGTGGTAGGCTTCAAAACCAATCACCACCAGCGGCACCACCTCCAGTGCCGACATCACACCGCCAATCGCGATAACAGCGATCGGCGTACCGCTGAAATACAAGTGATGGAAGATGCCCAGCACACCGGCGTTCAAAAAGATAATGGTGGCAAACAGTACCGAAATAATCGCCGTGCTATAGCGCAACAAGCCCATTTTCACAAACAGTACCGCAATAATGGTGGTGGCAAATACTTCGAAGATCCCCTCCACCCAAAGATGTACCACCCACCAGCGCCAGTATTCCACCACGCTGATATGCGAGTTCTGTCCGTACAGCAGACCTGCGCCATACAGCAGCGCTATGGCAATAGAGGCGACCACCAGCAAAAAGATGAGCGATCTTTTGTTACCTTCTCGCAGGGCGGGCATGAGGGCGCGAACCATGAGCACCAACCAGACGATCAGGCCAATAAACAGGAATATCTGCCAGAAGCGCCCTATATCAACATACTCGTATCCTTGGTGGCCAAACCAAAAATTCAGCTGCATACTTTCAAAAAACTGCTTCACGCCAAACCATTGCCCGGCGAATGAGCCGACCACAATAATCAGCAAACAAACATAGAGGAAATTGACACCAAGCCTTTGATAGCGCGGTTCGTAGCCCGATATGAGCGGCGCAAAATAGAGCCCCGTGGCCAGCCAAGCGGTGGCAATCCACAAGACCGCCAACTGGGTATGCCAGGTTCTGGTGACGGCGTAAGGTAGGTATTCGGCCAATGGAAAGCCGTAAAAATCCTGACCTTCAACTGCATAGTGGGCCGTGATGATGCCCAGCAACACTTGGGCCACAAACATGGCCATGACCGTCCAAAAATACTTGGTGGTCGCGCGCATGGAGGGTGTCACTATCGCCTGACTCAGTAGGTTATCCGTGGCGACCCCCTCTTCTGGCTCCATATCATCGCGCCAGACATCGTATTGCTGCGCATAAAACCACACCAGCGCCCCGATGCCCGCCAGTAGCAACATAATGCTGATGATCGACCAGATAAACAGCGCCACCGAAGGCTCGTTGCCCACCAGCTTTTCGTGTGGCCAATTGTTGGTGTAGCTCACCGCCTCACCGGGGCGCTGAGTGACCGCACTCCAAGATGCCCAAAAAACGAACGCCGTTAAGTCGTACAGATCGCTATCGGACAAAGACAACGCATTGGCAAAGGCATATTGCTCGCGTAATACTTTCGACTCCTCGTTATCTTGTGCCTGAAAGACGCTCGCATAGTGCTCGCTGACAGCGGCGATAGCCTGCGCTCGCTGATCGCTAATTGTGAGAATGCCCGAATCGGGCGCGTAGGTGTTTTCTCTTATCTCATACTTTAGCGAAACCGTTAGTACATCCTGATCGTGTTGCGATAGGGTGTCAAAATCTGCTCGATACTGCTCTTGCGCGCTGATATTCAGTAATGCCAAAGCCTCTCGGTGCAACCAGTCTGCACTCCAATCGGGCGCAAGATAACTGCCATGCCCCCAGATGGAACCGCGCTGCATACCGCCGATGGATTGCCAAATATTTTGGCCGTTCTCGATGTTTTCGCGGGTAAAGATCACATCGCCTTGACTGGTCTGAACCGCTTCAGGTATGGGCGGCACCTGATGGTAAATATCTTTACCCATCAACAGCAGAATCGAAAACATAATCACCATCGATAGGGTCAAAATGACCCATAGCCGCTTGATGCTAAAAACTTCGTTGTAATGCGACATGCTTAACCGTCCGGTCCGTGTTGAAATACCTAGAAGATACGAAAGATAACCCCATTAACTATCGAGAAAACGCCACTTTTTAAGAGGTTAAAACACATCTGAGCGCCATTGCCTTGATATAGATCAAGTCGATCTAAGCGCACCTGATCGACAGTTGCGGGCAAAAACAGCCACCTTGGCTTGCCAAACTGCACGGCCCATGCAGCAGATATTTTTTATGCAAGATATAAAAAAGCTGTGTCTATTGCGATAGAATCACCGCATGACAAATACCGTACCTGCCACAGACGATCACACCCTGCCAGCGGGCACCGTGCATTGGCTCACGGTGGGGCAAGAAAAAATTGCCTCTTTAGTGGATGTAGCAGAGAGCATCGATCGCCCCTGTAATGTGCTGTGGCTACACGGCCTGGGCAGCGATATGTACGGTGAAAAAGCGCTGCGGGTGGCGCAGTTTTGCTGCGCGCGCGGCCATCGCGCTATTCGCATGGAGTACAGCGGGCACGGGCAGTCCAGTGGCACTTTGCATCAATCGAGCATCAGCGGCTGGCTAGATCAGGCGCAAGCTGTGATACAGGCGCATGTCCCCCAGGGCGAAAAATTGATTATTGGCGGCCACTCGCTGGGTGGCTGGCTGGCAATTCTGTTGGCGCAGCGTCTATCTGGCACCGATCAAGCTGGCGTTGAATTAGCCGGTCTTTTGGCGGTGGCACCGGCTTTTAACCTTGCCGGCGACTATCTCCTGCCGGTAATGACGCCCTCGATGCGTTGGGAATTGGATACCACCGGGGTCTGCACCCTGGCCAACGATTACGACGATGACGACCCTGGCTATCTGATCTCCAAAAGCTTGCTAGATGATGGCCTGACATACGACATTGGACCTGCCGGCATCAGCCTCGACTGCCCGCTGCGCATCCTGCACGGCACGGCAGATGAAGTCTTGCCAATCAACGCCGCACTGCTGGCACTGGAGCGCATCGCCAGCGCCGATGCACAAGCCAATCTGATACGCGATTGCGATCACCGCCTATCGCGCCCGCAGGATATCGCCCTCATCATAGACGCATTCGAGCAATTGCTTGCACTGGCCAAATAATCGGCCCATGCTCGCACCAGCCGACAATCAACTCGGCACCCCCCCATGTAAAAAGCTGATCGATCGCCATTATCTGGCAGATGAGCAGCAGGTGATTAGCCAGCTAATGGCCGATGCCGATCTGACGCGCACGACACGCGATGCCATATCCGCCCGCGCCGTCGAGCTAATTGGCCGCATTCGCAGCCGCCACAAGCCCGGCGTGATGGAAAATTTTCTGGTGCAATACGGTTTAACCACCGATGAGGGGGTCTCGCTGATGTGCCTGGCCGAGGCCTTGTTGCGCGTGCCGGACACCAGCACCATCGATGCACTGATCGAAGATAAGATCGTCTCCTCAAGCTGGGGCGATTATTTGGGGCAATCCAGCTCCTCGCTGATCAATGCCTCCACTTGGGCCCTGCTGGTTACCGGCAAGCTGATCGCGCCCACCCATCATCAGCTCACCCTCCGATCGATCCTCAAGCGCCTCGGTGAGCCTGTGGTGCGCGCCGCTGTCGCTCAGGCCATCAAAGAGCTGGGGCGGCAGTTTGTGCTGGGGCAAGACATTGCCAGTGCCTGCACGCGTGCAAAGTCTTACGAGTCGCAAGGCTATCGCTACTCCTACGATATGCTGGGGGAGTCGGTGCATACCCGGGCCGATGCACAACACAATTACCGCGCCTACACCGATGCCATCGCACACCTGGCCACCACCTGTGCCAATCGCGAGCTGCACGACAACCCGGGCATTTCGGTCAAGCTCTCGGCGCTGCATCCGCGCTACGAGTTTAACCAGCACAATCGGGTGATGCGCGAGCTGGTGCCCGATCTGCTGCGCTTGGCCCAACAGGCAAAAGCGGCCAATATCGGCTTTACCATCGACGCCGAGGAGGCCGATCGGCTGATGTTGTCGCTGGATGTGATCGAGGCGGTGCTATCGGACCCCTCACTGGCCAACTGGCCGGGTTTTGGGGTGGTGGTGCAGGCGTTTTCTCAACGTGCCGCCTATGTGTTGGACTGGTTGTACGCGCTTTGCACCCACTGCAATCGGCGCATCACGGTGCGGCTGGTCAAGGGCGCTTACTGGGATAGCGAAATTAAGCGCGCGCAAGTGATGGGCCTGGCCGGTTTTCCGGTCTTTACCCGCAAGGCGAGCTCCGATGTTTCGTATATCGCCTGTGCAAAAAAGCTATTCACAATGGGCGAGCGCATCTACCCGCAATTTGCCACCCACAACGCCCACACGGTATCGGCCATACTCACACTTGCCGGAAGTGCAAGCTTTGAGTTCCAACGGCTACACGGCATGGGCGAATCGCTGCACGACACCGTGATGTCCGACGAAAAAACCCGCTGCCGCATCTACGCCCCTGTCGGCTCGCACAAAGACTTGCTGGCATACCTCACGCGCCGCCTACTAGAGAACGGCGCCAATAGCTCGTTTGTCAATCAAATCGCCAGCCCCGCCACCCAAGCCGAGGAGATTGCACGCGACCCGTTTAGCCTGCTGGAGCAGCTCGGTGCCAATCTCCCCAGCCGTGTGATCCGCCCACCCGCTCAGCTCTATGGCGAGCGCCTCAACTCCAAGGGCTGGGATATCACCCATCTTGGGCAAATGCAGCACACCCTGCACGCCAGAGCCGCCTATCGGGCGACAACTTGGCAGGGCGGCCCGCTACTGGCCGACGCAACCACCAGCACCGACAAGCGCACCATCTATAGCCCGAGCGCACCCGATGAGCGGGTCGGCGAGGTGATCTTTGCATCCGATCGGGATATCGAGGCGGCCATCGTGGCAGCAGAGCGCGGGTTTGCCGATTGGTCTGCCCTGCCCGCCAAGGTGCGCTGCCAAGCCATTGATCGCGTTGGCGAGCTGTTGGAGCAACACGCCCACGAGCTGTTTGCGCTCATCAGCCGCGAGGCAGGCAAAACCCTATTAGATGGCATAGCAGAGTTGCGCGAGGCGGTCGATTTTGCCCGCTACTACGCCCATGAGGGCATCGAAAAACAACACATCGGCAGCGCACGTGGCCCGATTGTGTGCATTTCCCCTTGGAATTTTCCGCTGGCAATTTTTGCGGGCCAAATTCTGGCCAATCTAGCCGCAGGCAATGTGGTGCTCGCCAAACCCGCCGAGGCCAGCAGCTTAATCGCCAGCCGCGCCACCGAGCTGATGCACCAGGCCGGTATCCCCCGCTCGGCACTGCAACTCCTCCCCGGCGAGGGCGCAACGGTGGGTGCGGCCCTGTGTGCCGATGCGCGCATAGCCGGTGTCTGCTTTACCGGCTCTACCGGCAGCGCACAGAACATCAACCGTGCAATGGCCGCAAATCTGGCACCCGATGCCCCCCTAATCGCCGAGACGGGTGGGCTAAATGCAATGATTGTCGATTCGACCGCACTGGCCGAGCAGGTGGTGCGCGATGTGCTGGTATCGGCCTTCCAAAGCGCCGGCCAGCGCTGCTCGGCGCTGCGCATGTTGTACCTACAAAGCGATATCGCCGACGAGCTGCTAGAGATGCTATTTGGTGCCATGGATCAGCTAACCCTGGGCGACCCTTGGGAGCTAACCACCGATATCGGGCCGGTTATAGATGCCAGCGCCCAAGCGAAGATCGCCGCCCACTGCCAGAAATTTGCCGCCATCGGGCGCGTGCTAAAAACCCTGCCGGTGCCCGATAACGGCTTTTTTGTCGCCCCCACCGTGATTCGACTAGATGGCATCGAGCAGTTAGAGGCCGAAATCTTTGGCCCCGTGTTGCATATCGCCACGTTTGAGGCCCAACAGATCGACCAGGTAGTCGATGCCATTAACGCCAAGGGCTACGGCCTGACATTTGGCCTGCACACCCGCCTCAATCGGCGGGTCGAGGAGATTGCCAGTCGCATCGAGGTGGGCAATATCTATGTGAATCGCAATCAGATCGGGGCCATAGTCGGCTCCCAGCCCTTTGGTGGCAACGGGCTATCGGGCACCGGCCCCAAAGCGGGTGGCCCTTTTTATGTGCCGCGTCTGATTCAGTCCGAGCCACTGGCAGATATTGCACCACCAGATGGCGTGCCCGTATCGCTCGATGCGCTGCAGAGCGCTTTGGCACAGATACACACCCAAGACTGGGCCAACTGCACCAACCGCCTAGAGCAACTACAAGCCTTTTTTACACTGCCATCGGTGCCACTGGATACCCAACCAAAAACCCTGCCCGGCCCCACCGGCGAGATGAATCTGCTCTCTTATCTGCCGCGCGGGCTGGTGCTCTGCCTAGGGCCAGATCGGCAATCGGCGCTCACGCAAGCGGTGCAAGCCCTCGCTCAAGGCAATGGGGTGGTCGTGGTGGCAGCGGATATTGAGGCGGCCACAGCGGCGGCAACCGGTGCCGGCCTGCCCCTAGTGGCAATCAATGGGCAGCTCATGCCAGAGGCGCTGCTAGCGGCCAGCGGGTTTCATGCAGTTGCCAGTGCCGCCAATAACCAAACCCTGCGCGCTTATCGCATGGCGCTGGCGCAAAGAGATGGCGCCCTGCTGCCTTTAATTACCGAGCAACAAACAGCCGAGCGTTTTGTGATTGAGCGCCACCTGTGCATAGACACCACCGCTGCTGGGGGCAATGCGAGCCTGATTGCGGCATCTGAGTAGTGTGCAGCTAAGCTGCCAGCGCACGCGCACCATCGGCGACATACTGCACGGCCAGTGCCGCCATTAACACCCCAAATAACCGGCTTAAAACAGCTTGGCCTGTCCGCCCCAAAAAGCGTTGCAATAATTCCGAGAGCATAAATAACAAAGTGGTAAAACACATAATCCCAAACAGCACACCGAGCAGCATGGCGTAGCCATAGCCCCAATAGGTGCCATCTGTTGTTTGCAGTGAAGTGGAGAGCAATATGGTGGCCGCAATCGCGCCGGGGCCTGCCAACAGCGGAATGGCCAAGGGAAAGACGGCCAGATCGGATATCTTGCGCTTGAGCGCATCGCTGGAGACCTCCTCTCTGCGCTCTTGGCGCTTGCTGTAGATCATTTCAAACGCGGTATAAAACAATAACAACCCACCTGCGACCCGAAATGCATCTATGGTGATGCCCATGCTATCGAGCAAAAAGGTACCGCTTAATGCAAAGCCGGCCAAGATAAAAAACCCGATCAGGGCACCGCGAATCGCGACCGAGCAGCGATGGCGAAATTGCATACCGGCGGTTAGCACCATAAAGATGGGTACATTGCCAATCGGGTCGATGATGACAAACAGGGTGACTGCGGTGTTGATGATTTGATGGGAGGACATTTTTGGTTAAGTTTTAGAATTAAACTGCTGTTAGAGTGAGTTTGCTCTATGCGGGTATCGATTATTTTTTTGGTTTTGCATCATCGGTTGTAATGGCTTTTGCCAATTTCCTAAGCTCAGTCATATAGGTGCAGCCATGTTTTTTTGCTTGG
>CAZROX010000025.1:0-15459 GCA_964601845.1 uncultured Halothiobacillaceae bacterium | reverse complement strand
CGCCATCACACCCACCAAAAATTCACCAGCGCACACCATCAAAAATGGGACAATGCGCCATGCAACAAATCCCTCACCGTGCCCGTAAGCGATTCGGCCAAAACTTTTTGCAAGATCAGCAGGTGATTGCGCGCATTGTGCAGTGCGCGCATTTGCAGCCAGATGATTTTGTGATTGAAATCGGGGCCGGGCGCGGGGCGCTTACGCGCCCCCTGCTAGAACAACTCGACACCCTGCATGTGTTGGAGATTGATCGCGACCTGATCGCACAGCTCAAATCCCTCCCCCAAACAACTGCACAGCTGCACGTCCATCAAGCGGATGTATTGCAATTTGAATTTGCCGATCTGATCGGTGATCGGCCCTGCAGATTGTTGGGCAACCTGCCCTACAACATCGCCACCACGCTGATACTGCGTCTGATAGATGGCGCGCTGCCGCTGCGCGATATGCACTTTATGTTACAGCGCGAAGTGGCGCTACGACTGGCGGCCACCACAGGTTCACCCAACTACGGTCGCCTGTCGCTCTGGTGCCAGTATCTGTGCAAAGTCGAGCTGCTATTCGATGTGCCACCCCAGGCGTTTGAGCCTCGGCCAAAAGTCGACTCGACCGTGGTCCGCCTGACGCCATACGACCCACCGCCGGTCGATATCGGCGATCGGGCGATCTTCTCCCAGCTGCTGCGCTGTGCGTTCTCCCATAGGCGAAAAATGCTGCGCAATAATCTAAAGCCGCTGATGACGCTGGAGCAAATGCACACCTGTTGTATCGACCCAAAAGATCGTGCGCAGGATCTGACACTGGTGGATTTTGCGCGCATCTCTCGTGCGCTCAGCACGGCGAATACTCGGGCGGAAAACCGGTAACAGCCCACCTACTTTATAGTAAGATTATGCGGATTCTCGCCTAATCGATGCCGACTATGAACCAACAAACGATCACAGCCGCTGTCTGCCACCAAGATAAAATGCCCCTGCGTATCGAGGAGGTGGTGTTGGGCACAGCGGCAAAAAATGAGGTCGAGGTACGCTACAAAGCCTGCGCCATCTGCCACAGCGATATCGCTTATATCCAAGGCATGTGGCCGGGCGCGTTTCCGGCCATCTACGGCCACGAGGCAGCGGGCATCGTTACAGGCATCGGCGAGGACGTGCAGCATGTGGCGGTAGGCGATCATGTGCTGGTGACCCTGGTGCGCGCCTGTGGCAGCTGCCACTACTGCTCCCAGGCGCGCCCGGTGCTGTGCGAGACACAATTCCCGCTAGATCAAACCAGCCCGCTGCGCACAACATCGGGGCAGCCGATTGCACAGGGAATGCGCACCGCCGCCTTTGCCGAGTCGGGCGTGGTGCATGGCTCTCAGGTGATTCGTATCCCAAAATCTCTGCCGTTTGTCACCGCCTCTCTCATCAGCTGTGGCGTGCTGACCGGCATGGGTGCCGTGCGCAACAGCGCCAAAATACCCGCCGGTTGCCAGGTGGTGGTGATCGGCACAGGCGGCGTTGGCATCAACAGCGTCCAGGGTGCCGCTATGGCCGGTGCGGATCGCATCATCGCAATCGATGTATCGGATACCAAATTGCAGCTGGCACAATCACTCGGGGCCACCCATCTCATCAACAGCACCGAGCAAGACCCAATTGCGACAGTGCGCGATCTGACCCAGATGCGCGGTGCCGATTACGTGCTGGTGACCGTCGGCTCTATAGCCGCGCTGGAGCAGGGGGTGCAAATGCTCGGCAAGGGGGGCACCCTCGTGGTGGTGGGCATGACACAACAGGGCACAGAGATGCGGTTTGACAACACCACCCTAGCGGGTTACGAGCAGCGCATCATCGGGTGCAAGATGGGATCGACGCAGCCCCAGAGCGACGTGCCGCAATATATCGACCTGTACGAGCGCGGTCTGCTTAAACTCGACCCCCTGCTATCTGACTGCTACCCACTGGTAGAGATTAACGAGGCGCTGGCGGCCTCGCAAGCTGCGGAAAACCTGCGCAACGTTATCGTGCTTTAATCTGCGGAGTCCCATGAAAATTGCAACCCTCAAGACCTACGTGGTCGGCAATCCCCCGCCTCACTACGGCGGGCGCTACTTCATCTTTGTCAAGCTGGTCACCGACGATGGGGTGGAGGGCATCGGCGAGGTCTACTGCGCCACTTTCTCACCGCACGTCCTAGTCGGTATGATCGAGGATGTCTTCAGCCATCACTTTGAGGGCGCATCGCCCTTTTCGATAGAAAAAATATGGCGCACCGTCTACGGCCGCGGCTATACCCTGCGCCCAGATGTCACCCTGCTCAGCATCTTGAGCGGTCTTGAAATTGCCCTGTGGGATATCTGCGGCAAGGCGCTCGACAAGCCGGTCTACGAACTGCTCGGCGGTTTGGTGCACGATAAGCTGCGCAGCTACACCTATCTGTACGCCGACACCCACACATCGGTCGATGCCGATGAGCGCAATGTGTACAACGACCCCGATCTGGCCGCCGAGGCGGCGGTGCGGTGCCTAGAGCAGGGATTCGATGCCATCAAATTCGACCCAAGTGGCCCCTACAGTGTGTTTGACCCACGGCAGCCATCGCGCGAATCCATGGCGCGCTCGGTGTTATTTTGCCGCAAGCTGCGCGAGGCGGTGGGCGATCGGGCCGATCTCCTGTTCGGTACCCACGGGCAGTTTACGCCAGCGGGCGCAATCCGTATGGCGCGCCAACTAGAGCCCTACGATCCGCTGTGGTTTGAGGAGCCCACCCCACCGGAGATGCCCGAGCAGATGGCCCATGTGGCCCGCCAGACCAGCATTCCCATCGCCACCGGTGAGCGCCTGACATCGAAGTATGAGTTTGCGCGCGTGCTGCAAACCGGCGCGGCGGCGATTTTACAGCTCGCCACAGGGCGTGTCGGCGGGCTGCTAGAGGCCAAGAAGATCGCTGGCATGGCCGAGGCCCACTATGCGCAGATCGCCCCCCACCTCTACTGCGGGCCGATAGAGGGTGCGGCCAATATCCAGCTCAGCGCCTGCTGCCCTAATTTTCTGATCCTAGAGGGCATCCAGCGCTGGGACGGATTTCATGCCAAGCTCCTCAAAACACCGATCCGCTGGGAGGCGGGCTTTGTGCTGCCGCCCACCGCCCCGGGCATCGGGGTCGAGCTAGATGAAGCGGTTGCATTACAACACCCCTATCGGGAAGATGCGCTGCATCTGGAGATGGCCGATGTGCCGGTGAAGTGAGTTGAGGGACACGGGGAAAGGTGCAATTCATTGCCCTATTTGTGCTGTATTATCGCACCGATGCACCGATGATCCGTGTGATAATACAGCAACCGATGCTTTGGCCGGTGCGCAGGCTATCTGGCTGTTTTTCTATGAGCAGATTTGTTGAGTGCACAACGGGTCGGCATCGGCATCGCCGAGTCAAACTGATATAAAATTGGCACTGATCGGGTAACCATCTCAATATTGCTGGCGTAGCTCAGTTGGTAGAGCAGCTGATTTGTAATCAGCAGGTCGCGGGTTCGACTCCTGTCGCCAGCTCCATTCTTGTCATACGGGCGGTTGCTGTAACAAACCCAGCAGCTCACGTGCCGCCCGATAGCGATGACTCAACGCATTCTTTTGCACCAACGATAGCTCTGCTGCACTACAGTTGTGCGCGGGCACCTCGAATACCGGATCGTAGCCAAAACCGCCCTCACCGCTTGGGCTCAGGCGAATCAACCCCTCCCATCGCCCCGTCGCTATCAGCGGCTCTGGGTCATCTGCGGTGCGCACATACGCCATCACACAGCAAAAGCACGCCGTGCGATCTTGCCGCCCCGCCATCTCCTGCAATAATTTACTGTAGTTATCTACATCGGAGGCCGAGTCGCCGGCATAGCGGGCCGAGTACACCCCGGGGGCACCACCGAGCGCTGCCACCTCAAGCCCCGAATCATCGGCCATGGCCGCAAGCCCACTATGGCGGGCCGCATGGCGGGCTTTTATCAGTGCATTCTCGCTAAAGGTTGTGCCTGTCTCTGGCACCGATGTGATTTTTAGATCGTTTTGGGAGATGAGGTCCACACCGAGCGGTGCAAACAATTGCCGCAGCTCACGCACCTTGCCAGCGTTGCCGGTGGCTAACACAATTTGCTGCATAGTTAACATCACAATACAATGGGTTGCCTGCACGCTATTGGTGCCGGGAGAGAGACTTGAACTCTCACTCTGTGAACAGAACCGGATTTTGAATCCGGCGCGTCTACCAATTCCGCCACCCCGGCCACGCGACCGACAACCCGCTACTGCGTAAACAATCAGTAGTGCGATTCTAAGGTGTTTTGCTATGCCGGTAAAGCGATACGCGATCAATTGCCGTAAAATTGCACCCTGACAATGCAATCCTCTCCCCCCACCACCCGCACAGGCGACTTCTCGTTCGATCTGCCCCCCGCATTGATTGCGCAGCAGCCGCTCGAGGATCGCACTGCCAGCCGCCTGTTGATCTGCGATAGCGCACAAAATCGCATCGAGGATCGCCTGTTTGTAGACCTGCCCACACAGCTACATGCCGGTGACCTGCTGGTATTGAACAACTCGCGTGTACTCAAAGCACGCCTAGCGGCCACCAAGCCGACCGGTGGGCGGGTCGAGTTATTGGTCGAGCAAATCGTCGCACCCGATCGGGCCCTGTGCCATGTGCGCGCGAGCAAGCGCCTACAAGCTGGCACACAGCTTGCGCTATCGGATAAGCTTTCGCTGCGATTGCTGGAGCGACAGAACACCCTGTGGCTGGTCGAGCTAGTCGCCGATATGGATTTTTATCAGCTGTTAGAGCAGTGTGGGCAGGTGCCGCTGCCACCGTATATCGACCGCACCGCCACCGCCCAAGACATCGAGCGCTACCAGACTGTCTACGGGCAGATCCCCGGCTCTGTTGCCGCCCCCACCGCCGGTCTGCATTTTGATCACACAACGCTTGAGGCGCTCAAGGCACGCGGTGTGCGCATCGCCTACCTCACGCTGCACGTCGGTGCCGGCACCTTTCAACCCGTGCGCGCTCAGCACCTAAAAGATCATGTCATGCACGCCGAGCGCGTCGAGGTGACACAGCAGCTGTGTGATCTGATCGCCGCCACCAAACAAGCTGGCCGCCGGGTGATCGGTGTCGGCACCACCGTTGTGCGCGCACTGGAATCGGCCCACCGAGGTGATCGGGTGCAGCCGCTGCAAGGCACAACAGATATTTTCATCACCCCGGGCTATCGCTTTCGCTGTATCGACCTGATGTTGAGTAACCTGCACCTGCCAGAATCGACCCCGATGATGTTGGTGTGTGCCTTCGGCGGCTACGACATGATGATGCGATCTTATCGCCATGCAATCGATGCGCGCTATCGCTTCTTGAGCTACGGGGATGCCATGTTGATACACCCTCAAATGGATGATTCACACCATGCAATTTGACATACGTCACACAGATGGGGCGGCGCGCAACGCGCACCTGACCCTGGCACACGGCCTGGTCGAAACCCCCGCATTTATGCCGGTTGGCACGCGCGGCACCGTGCGCGCCCTCAGCCCAGAGGAGGTACGCCAAAGCGGGGCGCAGATTCTGCTCGGCAACACCCTGCACCTGATGCTGCGCCCTGGCATCGAGGTGATCGAACAGCACGGCGGCCTGCATCAATTGATGCATTGGGATGGCCCGATCCTAACGGACTCAGGCGGGTTTCAGATCTTCAGCTTGGCCAAGCTCAACCAGCTCGACGAGCGCGGCGCCCTGTTTAGCTCGCCCTACGATGGGGCAAAAGTGATGCTCGACCCGGAGTCTTCTATTCGCATGCAGCGCGCCCTGAACTCGGATATTGCGATGGTGCTGGATGAGTGCACACCCTATCCGGCGGACTATGCGCTGGCCGAGCGCTCGATGCTGCGCTCCATGCGCTGGGCAGAGCGCAGCAAACAAGCGCACGCGGGCAGCACAAACGCCCTGTTTGGCATCCTACAGGGTGGCGTCCACGAGGCGTTGCGCACAGAGTCTGCCCAGCGATTGCTGGAGATCGGATTCGATGGCTACGCCATCGGCGGGCTGGCGGTGGGGGAGCCTGCCCCCATACGGGCGCGCGTGCTGGAGCAGAGTGTGCCGCAATTGCCCGAGGGGGCACCGCGCTATCTGATGGGTGTGGGCAAGCCACAGGATATCGTGGAGGCGGTGCGCCGTGGCGTCGATCTATTCGACTGCGTGATCCCAACCAGAAATGCGCGCAACGATTTTTTGTACACCCACCAGGGGCTGGTGCGCCTGCGCAATGCGCGCTACGCCAATGATCTGGCGCCGATCGATGAGACTTGCAGCTGCTATACCTGCCGCCACTACTCGCGCGCCTATCTGCGTCATCTGTCGCGCTGCAAGGAGCCACTGGGCATCAGGCTAAACACCCTGCACAATCTGCACTACTACCAACAGTTGATGCAGAATCTCAGAGCCGCTATTGCATCTCAAACACTCGATCAGTTCGTGCAGCAATTTTATGCAGGCGATAACGCCCCTAACATGTTACCTGCCGATTAACCCAAACTCAGCTGGCAGAAATTCGAGGCACCTCTGAATGCGGCTTGACCTCCGGACGAGGCTTGCCGCCCAATAACCTGTGCACATCGTCTGTCACCACAAACAACATGGGCACCAGCACCAGCGTGAGCAGGGTGGCGAACAGGATGCCAAAACCGAGTGAAATCGCCATGGGAATCATAAACTGCGCCTGAGCGGTCTTGTTGAACAGGATGGGAATCAAGCCCAAAAAGGTGGTGGCGGACGTCAAGATAATGGGGCGAAAGCGCGAACCACCCGCCTCGAACAGCGCCTGTCTCAAGGGCACGCCTTTCTCCAAACGCCGGTTGATATTATCCGATAACAACATCGAGTCATTCACCACGACACCGCACAGCGCCAAAATACCTAACAGACTCATCATAGACATCGGCTTGCCCAGGAGCACATGGCCGATCCACGCACCCACGAGACCAAAAGGCAGTACCGACATCACGATAAAGGGCTGCCAGTAGGATTTCAGTGGTACAGCCAGCAGCACGTAGATTGCCACCAGCACCAACAAAAATCCCCGTGCCATCTCACCTAACAATTCGCTCTCTTCACGCGCGCCCCCCTCAAAAGACCAGCTCACACCGGTGCCTGTAACCAGATCATCCAAAAATATGCGCAAATCGGCCTTGACTGTCTTGAGATCCGCCGTGTCATAGTCGATATCGGCGGTGACATTGACCACGCGCTTGCCATCTACACCATAGAGTGCCGATGCGCCCTTGCTGTACTCAAGGTACGCCACCTCGACAAAAGGTATCTTGTTACCCGAGGCAGTGCGAATTTGCATGTTGGTCATATCCTCGATCACCACGCGCTCATTTTCTGGATAGCGCAGCATCACCTTCAGCTCATCGTATTGACGCTGAATACGCTGCACCTCGTAACCGTAGAACGCCTGACGAGTCTGATTGGCGATATCACTTAGCCGCATACCCCAAAGCTGCGCCTCCGGCTTGAGTCGAATATTGATCTCAAGCTTACCCTCACTGACATTGTCCCTGATACCAAACACACCAGAATAGGTCTCTAAGCGCGCGCGTACCGCTTTTGAGAGGGTGCGTAACTGCGGCAGCTGATCCCCGGTAAACTGCACATTAATCGGCTCTCCCACACCACCGGCGCCAATAGATGCATTGAAGGTCAAGGATTTTACGCCCGGAATGCTGCCGATCAACTCGCGCCACTCGTTAACCAATTGAGTCGAACTGACAGGCGACACATCCGGCGGCAAATCCTCGGCCAGCGCAACTGAAAACCCCACACCGCCGGTTGCGCCGGCGGCATAGGCGTACATGTCATCGTTAATAAGGCTCTTGCCCTCATTACCGTAGGCATAGCGCTCTTTGAGCGTCAGCACGGCATTTTCGATCCTGACCACGTATTTATTCACCAACTCTTTGGGCGTGCCATCTGGCAGGGTATAGCTGAGCGATACCTGATCACTCTCTATTTTTGGAAAGAAGACAATCTGTGTCCAGCCGCCCGCAATAAACGCCAATGAAATGGCTAATAAAACGGTAAATAAGGCGATTACAGCATAGCAGTTGCGCAGGGCGACACGCATTGTGGGCTGATACAAGCGCGTGATCACCCAATCGAGCCCAATCGCAACACGACGCTGCAGACGCATAAAAAAATGCTTGGCATCCTCCTCTCTAGAGCTGATATGGACAGATGTCATATGGGCGGGCAGAACAAACTTCGACTGCACCAAAGAGAGCAGTAAAACGGGAATCACCACCGCAGGAATGGTACGCCAGATATCCCCCGACGCACCCGTTAGGGTTGCCAGCGGAACAAAAGCTGCCGTCGTGGTTAAGACACCAAAAGTCACCGGCGATGCAATTTCATGCGTGCCATCCATCGCCGCCTGCAAGGGCGGGGTGCCGCGCAACAGGTGCTTGTATATATTCTCCGAGGTCACAATCGCATCGTCCACGACTATGCCCAGTACCAACATGTAGGCGAATAGCGACACCATGTTAAGGCTGTAGCCGAGCAGATACAGCACCAGAAAGCTGGATAAAAATGCAGCGGGCAACCCCAGTGTCACAAAGAATGCAATCTTCGGGCGCAAAAACAGCGACAACAACAACAGCACCAACACAGCACCTTGCGCCATACTGCCCAGCATGGTGTTCACGCGCGCCTTGAGTATCTTGGATGTATCGGCAAAGTATTCATAGCTCACACCTGCAGGGCGACTCGCCGTCTCGGTGTATTCGCGCACCAAACTCGCCACCTCTGTCGTACTTTGCTTGCCCACACGATAAATTTCTAGCACGGCGGCGGGCTGGCCGTTAAAACGCAGCAAGGATCCATCATCGGTTAATGTTTTGTGAATATCTGCGATATCACCCAAATACAACTCACTGCCATCGGCGCGGCTGATGATCGGGATGCGTGCAAACTCATTGGGGTCTTTCACCTTGCCATCGACGCGCAACAACAGATCCCCACTGGCTGTATGCAAGCTACCAGAGGCGCCGCTCAATGAGTAATTGCGCACCGCCGCGCTAATCTGCTCCATGGTCAAGCCGTGCTCAATCAGGCGTGCCTCTGGAATACTGATGCTGATCTCAATCGGTGGATTGGATAGCAGCTGGACCTGGCTAATGCCATCGAGCGCCAGCAGATCGGCGCGCACTTTCAGAATCAATTCCTTGAGCTGTAGCTCGCTCAAATCCCCCGCAGCGACAAAGCTAATCACCTGTGTGCGCTCGACATTCTCTGTGATGGATGGCGATTCCGCCGCAGTTGGCAGCACGCTCAAGGCGTCGACTTTTGATCGCACCTCATCGAGTATCCGCGAGATCTTCGCACCCTTAGTCAGCTTGACAGTGACGGTGCTGATGCCCTCACTAGAACGGGAGTTGACCGATGAAATACCCACGATGCCATCTAATGACTGCGCAATGGGCTGCGTCACGGCATCGTCCACCTCCTGCGGTGTGGCACCCGGGTAGACCGTGCTCACCGTAATGATATCCAGTTTGATATCTGGGAAAAACTCCAACGGCAACACGTACAGCGCCCAGATGCCGGAGACAAACATCATCATCAGCAGCAGGTTAGAGGCAACCTTGTTTTGAATGAACCAGTTGATCATGGGACGGAATAACTAATCGGTGTACCCGCGGGCAGATCGCCGACCACCTGGTTAATCAGCAACTCGCCGGGCATCAGATTACCTGAGATAACCGCGTGCTCGTCGCTCAACCAAGCAACCTGAACCGCACGCGTGACAGTCTGATTATCTGCCGCCAACAAGACCCGGTTGCCCTGTAGCAAGAGGCCGCGCTGGATGACATACACATTTTCCAGTGTGCGCGCTTTGATGAGTGCTTTGGCGAATTGCTCGATACGCAAAGGCGGCAGGCCATCGGGTAAGTTGGCAATATCCACCTGCCCGATCAGCGATAGCTGACGCGTATTTTTGTCAAATGCATGGGCCGCACGCTTGACAACACCTGGGTAGACCAACATATCCTCGCCCCGCTCGATCAAGAGATCGACATGCAATGCACTCTTGGGCACCCTCGGATCGGGCAGGTCGATGGCCTGTAGTTGTTGGCTGTTAAGCGGCAGGCTGATCTCAAACAGATCGGTAGCAAAGATTTGGGCTAGCACGGTGCCCTGCGTGATGTGTTGGCTGATCTGAATATCGCGACTCAGCACCGCGCCATCGAATGGTGCCCGGATATGTGTGCGCGCTAAATTCAACTGCGCGCGCTCAAGCCCCGCTTCAGCGGCAAACAAGGCAGCGCGCGCGGCCTTTAATTGCGGCTGGCGCAGCACGAGAGATGAGGGAGCATCGACATCCTCGACCAGCTTCCAATCAATGCCGGCCTGCTCGGCGCGGGCGCGCTCCTCAGACAATTTAGACTGTGCACTGAGCAGTGGCCCTCTGGCCTCGTCGATGGCGATTCGATAATCTCTATCGTCGATTTTCAACAGCGTATCGCCCGCTGAAAAATAACCCCCACTTTGCAAGGATTTGGATACCTGCACGACCCGCCCGGCAACCTCCGATGACAGTGCGACCTGGGTGTGGGCACGCAAAACCCCATAGGTCTTCACCTCGATGGTATAGCGCTCGGGTGCAAGCGCTTGCACATCGACCGCAATCGGCTGCTTGATAACCTCGGCTTGCTCTGGGAGCTCGTACGGGTTGAGGGCAATCAGCAGCGTAATCACCCCGCCCACTACCAAGATTAATACCACACGCAAGAAACGCTTTAACATCTAGGTGCCACCAAAATTTTAGAAAATTAAGCCAGCCGTAATTATAGTACCGTCACACGCAAAAAACGGCGTTTACCAACCTGTAATAGATGGGTGCCGCCCGATTGAATGAATTGGTTGGCATCGGATATGCGCTCGCTATCCAACCTCACTGCACCCTGCTCGATCATCCGATGCGCCTCGGAGGTGCTGGGCAAAAGCCCACTGGTTTTCAACAGACGAAACAGCGCGATGCCAGCTTCACCTGGCTCGGGCTCAACACTGACAGACTCAATATTTTTTGGTATCGCGCTCTGCTGAAAGCGCGCGATAAACTCGCATTTAGCTGCCTCTGCTGCAAGCTTGTTGTGAAAGCGCTCGACCAGTTCACAGCACAGCTCAAATTTAACGTCACGCGGATTCATGCCCTCGGCAGTCGCCCGCCGCCAGTGTTCGATCTCCTCATTGGTGCGAAAACTCAACAGGTCAAAATAACGCCACATCAGCTCATCGCTAATCGACATCAACTTGCCAAACATCTCCTCGGGCGGCTCGTCGATGCCGACATAATTACCGAGCGATTTTGACATTTTTTGCTTGCCATCCAAACCCTCCAACAGCGGCATGGTTAAAATCACCTGGGGCGACTGGTTGTAGTCCCGCTGCAACTCGCGCCCAACCAACAGATTAAAGCGCTGATCGGTGCCACCTAGCTCGACATCCGATTGGAGCGCAACCGAATCGTACCCCTGTGCCAAAGGGTATAACAGCTCGTGAATGGCAATGGGTTGTTGCAGCTTAAAGCGTTTGCTGAAGTCATCGCGCTCTAAAAGACGCGTCAGGGTGTAGTGCGATGCCAACTGCATTAACCCGATACTACCAAGCTCGATCAACCACTCAGAGTTGAAACGTATCTGGGTCGCCTCCTCATCTAATATCTTAAATATCTGCTGCTTGTAGGTTTCGGCATTTTTTTTAATCGTGGCTCTATCCAGCGCTGGGCGGGTTGCGTTGCGCCCGCTCGGATCGCCGATGAGGGCCGTAAAATCTCCGATGACAAAAGTCACCTGATGCCCCAGTGTCTGGAATTGTCGCAGCTTATTAATTAGCACCGTGTGGCCAAGATGCAAATCGGGTGCGGTTGGATCAAACCCCGCTTTGATGCGCAGCGGGCGATTTTCGGCCAGCTTCTGTTGCAGGGTTTCTGCGGGCAGGATCGTATCTGCACCGCGCGCTATGAGCGATAAGGATGCTTGCATCAGATCAGTCAACGAATCAAACCAGATCGCATCTAGCGCATTGGCTGCGGTGATGATGAGGCATACTCTTTGAGCAGCTCCTCGGCAGGTCTTGGTCGGGCGTAGTGATAGCCCTGCGCAAAATCGGCGCCGATTTCATGCAGCTTTTTAGCCACCTCTTCGCTCTCTACCAGCTCGCCTGTGATCTCTATATGCATCGTCTTGCACATCTGGAAAATGGCCTGTACAGCGGAGCGATCGAATTGATCCTGCATGATAGAGCGCACAAAACGCCCATCTATTTTCAACAGATCAATCGGCAGTTGTTTGATGTAATCAACCGAATTGCTGGTGGTGAAAGAGCCCTGCAGACACATGAAAAATCCGGCATCTTTTAATCCATTAAACAACACGGTTGCCTGTGCAAACGTGTTGGCCAGCACATCCTCCGCCACCTCAAAACAAATAATGTCCGGTCTGACACCATGATGCTTAGCCGTACTGAGTATATGGGCCAAAGACTGCTCATCTGCAATTGTCTGCTCGGAGAGGTTGATAGAGAATTGAAATGCCTGCCGCTCCAATACGGCAGGTGTACAGTAGTGAGATAACACAGCCATCGCCTGCTCGATCACCCAGCGGTCGATCGCGCGCATCAGACCACCGCGCTCGGCAATATGAATAAACGCCGATGGCATCAGTAGATCATCGCCCTCGGTGCCCTGCAAACGCAATAGAAACTCACAGCGCTTCACACGATTGGTGTCCTGTAGCGAGGTCATCGGTTGCAGATGCAATTTGAACTGATCGGTGGACAAGGCGCTCTGTAGGCTCATCAGAGATATCGCCCCAGCCCGCTCCTCATCGGCAACTATTGGTTGTGCTGTTTCAGCACCGTACAGCGTCACCTGGTTGCGCCCGGCATTTTTTGATGTGTAACAGGCACTATCGGCCGCATTGAGCACACTGGCTAAATCAACACTATTATGGTCGATAGCCACTACGCCAAGGCTGGCGCTCACATTGAACACCGTCTCCTCGTAGGTGAAAACAAACGCATCCATGGCGGCGCGCAGACGCTCGGCCATCTCCATGGCCAAGGGGAGCGGGCAGTTAGGTAGCAGCAGGGCAAACTCATCGCCACCTAGGCGTGCCAGCATGTCTTTATCGCGCACTTGCTTAGTAAACAGCGACGTCAATTGCACCAAAAGATCATCGCCGGCCTGATGGCCACAGGTGTCGTTGACCAATTTAAATTTATCCAGATCGATATAACACAAGGCGGCATGACGATTTTTGCTCTGCTGGACAAAGGCAATTAGTTTGGTCAGGCGCTTTTCAAATAAACGTCGATTTGGCAACTTGGTCAGGGCATCGTGCGACGCCTGGTAGGCCAGCTGATTGGTCAGGCGGCGTATTGTGCTGACATCTCTGATGACCACCACCTCGCCGATCATGCTTTGATTGTCATCGAGCAACTGCGAGATGGAGATGTGTACCGCTGTGTAAGCCCCGTGCTTGTCTTGCAGCAGATAATCGAGCTGGCTATTATCCAGCGCATCGGGCGAAACGCCACTGATCTTGACCGCCTCACGGGTCTGCTCAGATAAGAGCGTGATCACCTCATCGAGTGACTTGCCCTGCACCTCCACAAACCGACACCCGAGCATGCGCTCGGCGATGGGATTGAGATAGACGATCGACAAATTTCTATCGGTGGTCACCACGGCATCGCTGATCGCCTGCAAGGTGGCTTGCGCGCGCTCACGCTCGTACTGCATCGCGCGATTGACCAGCTGGCTGGCCATTTTTACTTTTTTCCGATCAACTAATAAGCGCACAATCACAGCTTGGGCTAACAGCAGGCAGAACAGCCAAAGTCCAATCCGCTGGACTTGCGTACTCAGTAAAACAAAAGCGTGTTGGCCGGTAATGGACAACTCGTTGGATCCGATAGCCAGTGTGGTGTTGTACACAGAGGGTGCGAAAATCGGCAAGGACAACAGGGCACTATCCTCCTCTTCAAATGACTGTTGATAAATCAGCCACTGATCGTCGTACGCCGAGGACAAGACCACCTCCAGCGATGAAAAGTGTGCGCTCTCCTGCATGCCTGCAACCGCCGACTCCAAATTTGCGATTAACAGATAGCCTTTCTTGACCGATTTAGCATTGCTGCCAGTGTCCGTAGCAGATGCTGCGCTGACAATACCCAGCAGCAAGTCCGATGCTGCCTCACCGGCCAACTGAATCGGCACCATGACAAATTTATCGGAGAACGTCGGATCGGATACCCGATCTACCGCACTGGCCAATGCCTCTTGCGACAGGAGATCAAAACCCACTAGCGATTCTTTTACCGCCTCATCGCGCGAGAAGACGTCCAACAGGGGCGCATATTCGAGCTGCATTTTTCGCTCTACATAGTTGTCGCCGGCCGCATCGACCTCTTTGAGATGAAACTCCGGATCGCGCGCCAGTGTGCTTGCCTGCCTAGCATCGAGTATTTGAAAGGTGCCAATCGCGGTGACAAATGGGTAAATGTCGATAAAGCGCCCAACCAAAACAGGCGTGTTGTCATCGTCGATCAGGTTGCTGCTGCTCACCAGTGCAACGATGGTCGACATCGCACCGGCACTGTAGGTCGACATAGATGCAACACGCTGAGTCATCAGATTAAACTGCTCCTCGGTAACAATCGAACTCTCCTGGCGATAGTGATAGACCAAGAAGGACGCCGCTAGCAGCTGTATCAGCAAGCACACCCCCAAGATGATCCACCATTGCACCCAAGAAAATAGCGGCATCTTGCTGGCGGCCTGGGTGTTCTGATACGCGCGCGCAGGGGCTTTGCGAGCGGGTTTCTGAGGTGGCTTTGACTTTGTCTTTAACTTTGAATTACGCATTCAGATTTAAATCGTTCCAATATGGAGCAAGTGATACCGCACTTGCTATACAGCCCGCGAGCTGCTTTTATGCCAGATGAGCGACAGGGTGCACGCACTATATGATACTACGAGCGCCATCGTACCGAATCTTGCCAAGAATATAAACAATCTTGTAGACTCTATGTCTAATTTAGGTGACCTCAAGCCACCGCGTGTTGCTATCGCTAAGGAGTTACCATGCCACTTGACAGACATGCGCTAGAGCGCATCGACAACCCGATCTCCAGCGCGCGAGGGATACCGAATCAAGGTTATACCACCTCGGCGTTCATCGCCGAAGAGCGCGATCACCTATTTGCCAAAAACTGGGTTTGCATCGGTTTTACTTCCGCGCTGCCCCAATCCAACTATGCGCTGCCTATCAACTTTATGGGTTGGCCGTTCGTCGTGGTGCGCGACACCGAGGGCGTGGTGCGTGTTTTCCACAATGTCTGTAGCCATCGCGGGCAGCTCTTGGT
>CAZROX010000024.1:0-15760 GCA_964601845.1 uncultured Halothiobacillaceae bacterium | reverse complement strand
TAGCTTGCAATGTTAGCGGGTAGTTCTGGGCGGGGGTGATAAGCGCTGAATCGGCCCGCATCAATCCTCTGCCTCCTCTGCCAGCAACGCCTGATCCGACTCGCTAAGCTGTGCCGCCTCCAGCAGATCTGGCCGCATTTTCGCCGTGCAAACCAGCGCCTGCCGCCGCCGCCAATGCGCAATAGCAGCGTGATCGCCACTGAGCAAAACCGCTGGCACCGGCATACCCCAAATCTCTGCCGGATGCGTGTAGTGCGCGTGCTCTAGGGTGCCCTCGGTAAAGGAATCCTGCTCGGATGAACGCGCATCCCCCAGCACGCCCGGGCACAGGCGCGCCAGGGTGTCGATTAACGCCAAGGCGGCGATGTCGCCGCCACTCAAAATAAAGTCGCCAATCGAGATTTCGAAATCTACCGATTTATCGAGCACGCGCTGATCGACTCCCTCGTAGCGACTGCACAACAACACCAGACCACTTTCGGCAGACAGCTCGCGCGCCAAGGCCTGATCGAGCCGTCGACCGCGTGGGGAGAGGTGAACCACCGGCGAGGCCGGGGCTAGCTGGCGCACATGTTCGATGGCATGGCCGATCGGCTCTGCCATTAGCACCATACCGGCACCGCCACCGTAGGGGCGCGCATCCACGCGCCTGTGGCGATTTTGCGAGTAGTCGAACAGGTTATGCGTATGGAGCGACAACAACCCCGACTCCAGCGCCCGCCCGAGCACGCCCCAGCGCACGGCATCTTGCACCAGCTGCGGAAACAGCGTGATGACATCAAACCGCATACAGCCGCCGCGGTGTCATCGCCCAGTGTGTTGGCGCGCGCTCAAAAGTCGACATCCCAATCTACGCAGATTTGCTTGGTGGTTAAATCGACCGACTTAACCGTCTCTTGCCAGCGCCACGGAATCAGCCGCTGACGATCGCCCGCCACCGCCATGACATCGCCCGCACCGGCGCTAAATAAATAGTCGACCCTGCCCAACACCTGCCCATCGAGCGTGGCGACCTGCAAGCCTTCGAGATCGCGCCAGTAGTACTGCCCCGCTGGCAGGGTGTCGAGTTGTGTCACGGGTACGGCGATCTGACAGCCGGTTAGGCGCTCGGCCTGATTGCGATCGTCGCAGCCATCGAGCTTGGCGAGCAATCGCTTGCCGGACCACTTGAGGGTGCAGAGTTCACGCTGATGCCAACCCGCCGCATCGCCAAGGTGCCACAGGCTGTAGCTGGCGATTTTGTCTGGCGGATCGGTGTGGGAGAAGATGGTTAGCCAGCCATGTAGGCCAAGTGGGCGGATAACGCGCCCTAAGATTGCGCGCTCCACATCGGCCATGGCCATGCTAAACGGTGTTATTGAGCCGGGCTGGCAGCCCTGACAGATGACTTGCGCAGACGCGCAACACAATCGGATACCTGAGCGCCGTTGCCAACCCAGTGGGCGATGCGCTCCTCTTGCAGGTGCACCCGATCTGATTTCTCAGCTTGCATGTTGACGTAGCCGACACGCTCTAGGTAACGCCCATCGCGGCGCTTGCGTACATCCATGACTACCACGTGGTAGCAGGGCCTCTTTTTGGAACCGACACGAGCCAGCCGAATCTTGACCATAATCTATACAAATTTAAATAAAAAACTGAAGACGAAACGACCGAAAATTATCCCACAGCCGCCGCACAAAAGCAATTCTTACCAACAAGGGCGCAGGGGGCGATTTTAGGCTGGGTTGTCTGCCGCTTGGAAAAAGCGGCGCGCCTGCTGCTCATCCGCTGCCATGGCATGGCACATGTCATCGAGCGAGTCGAACTTTAGCTCTGCGCGCAGGTAGTGGCAGAACATCACCCGCAGGTGCTGGCCGTATAGGTCGGCATTAAAATCTAGCAGATGCACTTCGAGCGACACCCGATCGGTCTGCTCGATGGTCGGGCGCGTACCAAGGTTGCAGATGCCCCGGTGTACGCGCCCGCTCGCAAGCGACACCTCCACCGCAAACACCCCGCTTAGCTGCGGGCACGTTTGCAGGTGGATATTGGCGGTCGGGTACCCCAGAGTCGCCCCGCGATGATCGCCATGGCAGACCCGCCCCTCTAGGCTCCAGCGGCGCCCGAGCAACTGCGCCACCTGCGCCAGATCGTGCGCCTGTAGCGCCTCGCGCACCCAAGTGCTGCTGACCCGACGATCTGTGTGCAGGTGGGCGCCCACGGTATCCACCGTGCAACCGCGCTGGGCAAATAGGCGCCGCAGCAGGTGCACATCGCCGCCGCGCTGGTGGCCAAAGCGCACATCGGCGCCGATCGACAAATAGCGCACGCCCAGTTTTTCTAGCAGCACCTGCTCGGCAAACTGCTCGGCGGGCATACTGGCCAGCTGTTCATTAAATGGCAGCACCACCAGATAGTCGATGCCCAGCTGCTGCAACACGGTGTACTTCTCGCGCAGGGACATCAGGCGCATGGATGCCCCCGCCCCGGCACGCTTGGCAAAGTACGCCCGCGGCAGCGGCTCAAACGTGAGCACGGTGCTGGGCAGTGCGCGCGCTTGGGCGGCGGCGCACAGCTGCTGCAACAGGTGCTGATGGCCCAAGTGCACCCCATCGAAATTGCCCAAGGTCAGCGCACAGGCATGGGGTATGCCCGTCAGATTATGTAGTCCACGAATTAAACGCACTGCCCACCCAATACCCTTATCATCGACCTAAGCGCGCTTACGCCCGCACAAAAAATTGCTGCAAGCGCACGCCGAGCAGCCACAGGATGCCACCATAAATCACGACCGCTGCCAGTATCAGCACCCCGAGTTGCCAGATGCGCGTACTTAAATTCAGCACAAACCAATCGCCCGTGTTGAGCAACCCGACAATCAGCAAGAGCGCCATACAGCCCAGCCCAATCAGCACGCGGGCGGATAAGTGCCACCAGCCAAGCGCGGGCGCATAGGCGTCGCGCTTGCGCAGCGCCCGATAGAGCAAGGCGGCATAGAACCAGGCAAACACACTGGTTGCCAGCGCCAGACCCGCGTGCGCGGGCACATCCAAACGCAATACCAGCCAAATGCCCAGCGCGCTCATCACCAACTTAAAGCCCAGCGCCGACAGCCCGAGCACGGCGGGCGTGCGCGTATCCTGCATGGCAAAAAATGCACCCGATAATAGCTTAATTAAAATAAAGGCCGGCAGGGCCGGTGCATAGCACACCAGACTATAGGCGCTCATAATGACATCCTGCGTGCCGAATGCGCGGTAGTGAAATAGGGTGGTTAAGATCGGCTTGGCCAGCAGCATGAGCCCCAGCATGGCCGGCAAGCCCACCAGCAGCCCCAAGCGCAGGCCATCGTCTAGGGTTGCATTAAAAGCGCTCGGCTCCTTGCGCCCGCACTGCTGCGATAGGCGCGGCAGGATGACCGTGGCCAGGGCCACCCCAAATACGCCCAGCGGCAACTCGACCATGCGATCTGAGTAGTACAGCCAGGTGATGCTACCGACGGCCAGCATCGAGGCGATGATGGTGTCGAACAACAGCCCCAGCTGCGAGACCGCGCCGCCAAATAAGGCGGGCAGCATCAGCTTGACCACGCGGCGCACACCGGCGTGCTGCCACTGCCAGCGCGGGCGGGGCAACAGCCTGAGCCGCCACAGCCAGGGCAACTGAAACAACAGCTGCAAGGCACCGGCACAAAATACCGCCATCCCCAGCGCCAGCACCGGCGGATCGGTGTATTGTGAAAAAATCACAATTGCACTGATGAGGCACAGGTTTAGCAATATGGGTGTCGCAGCGGGCACGGCAAAGCGGCCAAAGCTGTTGAGCACGCCGGCGGCGAGTGTCACCATGGAGATAAAAAACAAATAGGGCAGGGTCCAGCGCGCCAGCATCACCGCCATGGCGTAGCGCGCCGAGTCGGCCTGTGCATCCGCCGGTGCCATGAGGGCCACCAACAGCGGCGCCGCCAGCACGGCGAGCAAGCACAGCAAGCACAAGAAGCCACCGAACATGCCAAACACATGCGCGATTAAATCGAGCAAAGCTGCGCGGCTGTGGCGGGTTTTGTACTCGTTGAGCAGCGGCACAAATGCCTGCGACAGCGCCCCCTCGGCAAAGAGCCTGCGAAACATGTTCGGCAGCCGAAAGGCGATCAAAAACGCATCGGTTGCCAGACTCGGGCCAAATACAATCGCCATCGCCTGATCGCGTAGCAGCCCGAGCACGCGCGAGACAAAGGTCAGGGTGCTGACGATGACACCGGAGCGCAACAGCGAATTGCCGCGAGCGGGCAAGGTTAGCCCCCTGTGCGCATTAATCGACAGACAGGCGCGGGCGCCGCTAGTAATCTAGCGTCGAGCATCTATCGACCTTGCGTTGGCTACCGGACATACAGCGGCAATTGTGACACAAGAGAACACATGCAAGCTCGGCGAATACACACTAAAATGCAGCCAATCGAACCGACATGTACACATCTACTCAACAACCACCCCTCTCCCAGTGCGCCCCATCGGACTGGCCAGCGCGCTATGCGGGCAAAACGCTGGTCATTAAATACGGTGGCAGCGCCCTGCAAGACCCGCAGACCGCGCTGCATTTGGCGCAAGACCTCAACCAAATAATACGCGCGGGCGTTCGCTGCCTGATCGTACATGGCGCCGGCCCGCAAATTGGGCAGATGCTGCAAAAGCTGTCTATCGACAGCCACTTTGTGCAGGGGATGCGCTTCACAGATGATCGGGTGATGCAGGTGGTCGAGATGGTGATGGGCGGCAGCATCAACCAGCAGATCGTCTCGGTGTTAAATCAGCAAAGCGTGTGCGCGCTCGGCATGAGCGGCAAGGACTGCAACCTGATACGCGCCCAAGCGCTCACGCTGTACGATGCAGCTGGTGCGCCCCTAGAGATTGGGCGCGTGGGTGCGGTGCAGGCGATCGACGCCGCTGTGCTCGATAAACTACATCAGGTGGGCATCGTGCCGGTGATCGCGCCGATTGGGGTCGATCAACACGGGCAGAGCTATAACATCAACGCCGATCTGGTCGCCGGTGCAGTGGCCGCGGCGGTGGGCGCCGATGCGCTATTTTTGCTGACCGACACCAGCGGCATACAAGATCGCGCCGGTGAGCGCTTGGGCAGCTTAACCGGCGCGCAAGTCGAGGCATTGATTGCAGATGGCACCATCCACGGCGGTATGCTGCCCAAGGTAGAATGTGCGCTCCAAGCAATCAAGGCACAGGTGCCGCGCGTGCTGATCGCCGATGCGGGCGCCACCCAGCCGCTGCTGAGCCTACTGGACACAGCACCGATCTGCACCGAAATCATCGCGCACTAATACGACAAAATCAGAGAGGCCAGAGCAGCATGTTAAAGACACTCAGCGAGCGGATACACGATACCCTACAGGCACTGCGCGGGCAGTCGCATCTCAACGAAAAAAATATCCAAGATGCCATCGGCGAGATACGCCGCGCACTGCTGGAGGCAGATGTCGCCCTGCCGGTTATCAAGCAACTGATCGAGCGGGTGAGCGCCGCCGCGCTGAATCAAGAGGTGCTGCGCGATGTCTCCCCCAGCCAGACTTTTATCAAGATCGTGCACGACGAGCTGGTCGAGATTATGGGGCGGGAGCATGTGCCGCTGTCGCTCAGTGCCACGCCTCCTTGCTGTATGTTATTTGTCGGGCTGCAGGGCAGCGGCAAGACCACCTCGCTGGCTAAGCTTGCACGCCATTTGAAAGAGGAGCAAAAAAAGCGCGTCTTTGTGGTTAGCTGCGATGTGCACCGACCCGGTGCCATCGAACAGCTGGCGATACTGGCCGATGAGGTCGGGGTCGAGTGCGTGCCCTCGCACACCGACCAAAACCCAACCGCCATCGCCCAGGCGGCTATCGACAGCGCCAGACGCGCCTTCGCCGATGTGCTGCTGATCGACACCGCAGGGCGGCTGCAAATCGACGAGGCCATGATGCGCGAGGTCTCCGAGATTCACGCCGCCAGCGCCCCAACTGAAACGCTCTTTGTCATAGATGCGATGGCCGGGCAGGATGCCGCCGAGGTGGCGCGCGCGTTCGATGAGGCCCTGCCACTGAGCGGCATTATCCTGACCAAAACCGATGGCGATGCGCGTGCCGGCGTGGCGCTCTCGGCGCGCATGATTACCGGCAAGCCGATTAAATTTATCGGCACCGGCGAGCGCACCGGGGCGCTGGAGCTATTCCACCCAGAGCGGCTGGTGGGGCGCATACTGGGCATGGGCGATATCGTGACTCTGGTCGAGGAAGCCCAGCAAAAAATCGACCACCAAAAGGCCAAAAAATTCGCCGATAAAATTCGCAAGGGGGTCGGGTTTGATCTGGAGGACCTGCGCACCCAACTCCAGCAGATGCAAAAGATGGGCGGGCTGAGTGCGCTGGCCGATAAGCTGCCCACCGCCCTCATGGGGCAGGTGAATATCGACGCCGCCCAGATGAAAAAAACCGAGCAGGAGACCGCGCGCATGATTGCGCTCATCAACTCGATGACACCGCACGAGCGCCGCTTCCCCGCGCTGCTCAAAACCTCCGGCTCGCGCAAGCGCCGCATCGCTCAGGGCAGTGGCTCCCACGTGCAGGGCATCAATCAGCTGATAAAAAAACACACCCAAATGAGCCGGATGATGAAAAAAGTCGGCAAGGGCGGGCTGGGTGGCAAAATGCGCTCCATGCTCGGCGGCAATCAGCCGCCTCCGGGGTTGGGCGGCTGATACCTGCCAAGTCTTAGGTCGGCAGACGCAATATTAGCTTATCGTCTTTTTGCTCGAACTCCAGATGACGCAAAAAAGAGGTGCCCAACAACACCAGATCGCCTTCCATATGCGGGTTGATGCTGGCGCGAATATCGCCCGTTAACTCGATGCCCCCCAAGCCCACCTGCTGTAGGTGCGTGCTGTAGACCGTCACGGTGCCGTTGGCGGTGACCACGGCGAACGGGTGCTCGGGTTGCAGATTGAGCTCGTCGGCCAGTTTGCTCGGCACCACCACGTGGCTTGCGCCCGTATCGACCAAAAACACCACCGGCTGGCCGTTGATCTGCCCGCTGCTGATAAACTGCCCTTGGCGGTTGCGCTGCAAGGTCACCTCCTGGGCGCCGCTCGCATTGGTGCCGCTGTTGGGATTTTTGTTTGGGTTGTACTGGTGTTCGGAGAGGATGAAAAAACTGTACGATAGCAGCAATATGAGCAGCCCCCATGTGAGCACGATCATGCTGATGCCGATTCGTCGCGTTGTCGCCATGAAAAATACTCCTATCGGCAGCCACCCTATCGACCACCGACAGACACAGGATAGCACCGCATGAAAATTGTCGCGATTGGCCTATTGATTGCCGTGCTCGCCAGTTTATTTTATGGGCTCTACTGCATGATGCGCGATCGGGGCAACAGAAAACGCATGGCCAATGCGCTCACGGTGCGCATTGGCCTGTCGATCGTCGCGTTCATACTGGCATTGATTCTACTGGCCAATCGCGGCTAAATTGCCCCAACTTAGGGCTTGGGCTGCTTTTTCTGCCACACATCGCGCAGCGTAACCGTGCGGTTGTAGATCGGGCGCTCGGGCGTGCTGTCTGTATCCGCTGTGAAATACCCCAGGCGCTCAAACTGAAACACCTCGCCGGCAGGGGAGCTGGCCTGCGCCGACTCGATGCGCGCCTGCTCGATGTGCACCAGAGAGTCGGGGTTAATCAGCTCGGAGAGATCGCCTTTGAGATCGGGCCATGGGTCTTTAAAGAGTGTGTCGTACAGGCGCACCTGCGCAGGTTGCGAGTGCTGCTCGCACAGCCAGTGGATCACCCCGCGCACTTTTCGCCCCTCGGGCGGGCGCCCCAGCGTATCCAAATCGACATGGCACTGTAGCTCGATCACGCGGCCTTGGTCATCTTTAATCACCCGATCACAGCGAATCACATAGGCGTGGCGCAAGCGCACCTCGCCCCCTGGGGTCAGGCGCTTAAAGCCCGGCGGGGGATCCTCGGCAAAATCGGATTGCTCGATATAGGCGACCTGGCCAAATGCCAGATTGCGCTCGCCGCGCTCTGGGCACTGGGGATGCTCCGGCACCTGCAGCTGCTCCAGCTTATCGGCCGGATAGTTGCTCAGCACGATGCGCAGGGGGTCGAGCACCGCCATGCGGCGCAGGGCGTGGGTGTTCCAGTGATCGCGCACGCAGCCCTCCAAGACACCCAGCTCGATCTGTGCATCGTGCTTGGTGATGCCGACCCGCTCGCAAAATGTGCGCAGCGCCTGTGGGGGGAAGCCGCGCCTGCGCATACCGCTGAGGGTTGGCATACGTGGGTCGTCCCAGCTGGCGACGTGGGAATCCTGCACCAGCTGCATCAGCTTGCGCTTTGACAACACGGTGTAGGCCAAGCTCAGGCGCGAGAACTCTAGCTGGCGCGGGCGCGGCGCTGGCAGCAGTTTTTCTAAAATCCAATTGTAGAGCGGGCGATGATCCTCGAATTCGAGCGTGCAGAGCGAGTGGGTCACCCCCTCGATGGCATCGGATAGGCAGTGGGCGTAATCGTACATCGGGTAGATGCACCACTGATCGCCCACGCGGTAGTGCCCCTGCTGCTTGATTCGGTACAGGCTCGGGTCGCGCAGGTTGATGTTGTCGGCGGCCATGTCTATTTTGGCGCGCAGCACGTGCGTGCCGGCGGCGAACTCACCGGCGCGCATGCGCGTAAATAAATCCAAATTCTCCTCGATGGAGCGCGCGCGATAGGGGCTGTTCTGGCCCGGCTCGGTCAGGGTGCCGCGCAGGGTGCGAATCTCATCGGCGGATAGGCTATCGACATAGGCCAGCCCCTGCTCGATCAGTTGGCAGGCGTAGCGATAGAGCTGCTCGTAGTAGTCCGACACATAGCGCGCATCGCACCAGACGTAGCCCAGCCAGCTGACATCGCGCAAAATGGCATCGACGTACTCTTGGCTCTCGTTATCTGGATTGCTATCGTCGAACCGCAGGTAGCAGCGGCCACCGAAATCGTGCGCGACCGAAAAATTCAGCCCCATCGACTTGGCGTGGCCGATGTGCAGATAGCCATTTGGCTCCGGCGGAAAGCGCGTCACAATCTCTTGCGGTGCGGCCTGTTGGTCTGCCTGGATCGCCTGATAGATAAAATCGCTGCGGCTATCGGGGTTGGGCACCTTGGGTGTTAGCTCACTGCCCATAGCGTGCCGCCGATTCAAAGTCATCGCATCGCACCTTGGCAAACACCTCGCGCACCAGCGGCTCGAAGGTCGCCAGCGGCTCGGTTGGGTAGGCCGGGTCAAAGCAGTTTTGATCGTAGTGCTCGACAAAATGCACCGCATCGGCGTACCAGCGATGCTCGCGATAGCGCTCGCGGGCGTGGCGATCGCCGCCGGTGTGATGCGCGTAGTAGTACATTTGAAACACGCCGTGGTGTTTGATGATCCAGTGAATGCGCTCATCGACATAGGGGCGCAACACCGCCGCCGCATACTCGCCATGGGCGCAGGGGGCCAGCACATCGCCCAGATCGTGCAGCAGACAGGCGACCACCATCTGCTTGCTCTCGTGGGCGCGCAGGGCGCGCGTGGCCGATTGCAAGGAGTGTTCGAGGCGCGAGACCCGATAGCCGCTGAGGGTATCATCGAGCGCGCTGAGGGCGCGCAGTAGTCGATCGGGCAGGGCGGCTATATAGTCGCGCTCCAGCCTGTCGAGCAGCTGGTAGTCTTGCGCCGTCCCATCGCGCATGGCGGTAAAGCTGACGCGGGGGGTATCCGCTAGCATTGGCATTGGCTCCTCATGATGATTCTTCAAGGTATTTGCGATACAGCCGCAGCACGCGCTTGACGTAGTTTTGGGTCTCCTTGTAGGGGGGGATACCCTTGTGCTTGCGCACCGCGCCCGGCCCGGCATTGTAGGCGGCCAGCGCCAACGAGATATCGTGGTTAAACGATGTCTTCATGCGGCTAAAGTAGCGCGTGCCGGCGGCAATATTTTGATGATGGTTAAACACATTGGTGACATTTAAATCTTTGGCGGTGCCATCCATCAACTGCATCAGCCCCTTGGCACCCACCCGCGAGACCGCATGGCGATCAAAGCAGGACTCGACCGCAATAATCGCGCGCACCAGATGCGGGCTGACGCGGTGGCGCCGCGCCTCTCGCAAGATCGCATCCTGATAAAAACGCGCGCGCGCCTCAATCGTTTTGGCCGTGACACCCCGACAAGATGCGCTGGCAGTCGGGCGGCCATAGGTGGCAATCAGCGTGTACTGGCCCTCGTAGGATTCGATCGGGGCGTGGTCGGTATACCAGACCCCGCCACCTTGCTCTTGGTAGACATAGGTTTGCTTTGCCGATGCCTGCTCGCAAGCGAGCAGGGTGCCCAAGAGCACCAGCAACAGGCAACCTCGATAGCAAGAGTTAGAAACGGCACGCATTAGCAGTTGAAGTCGATATAATCCGAGCCGACAATTGGTAAAAAACCTCATCGGATTATACCGCGCAAATTAGCTTATGAGAGAGAGCGACCGCCAGAATGCATCACCCAGCGGCGCCGACGCACCTCACCTGTGGGTGGCACGCTAGTGCGCCGACTCGACGATGCCCCACCGGTGGATCTCGCGGGCGAAAAAATACAGGCTATTTGTCGCGCGCAAACGGGCGGCGACCTGGCCGTGCAGATTTTTGCCAAGCTCGACTCGACTAACGATTGGCTCGTACAACACCCACCGCCCAACGACACCATCGCCCTGTGCGCCACCGAGTGCCAGCTCGCCGGTCGCGGGCGCTACGGTCGGGTTTGGCAATCGCCGAGCCATGGGGTCACCTTTTCGATATCCCAGCCGATTCCCGAGGCGAGCACCCAGCCCCTGAGCGCCTTGGGGCCGGTGTGCGCCTATGGGCTTGGGTCGGGGCTGGCCGATCTGGGGCTGGACAATATCCGGGTGCGTTGGCCCAACGATGTGTTGCTGGCGGATAAAAAACTCGCCGGCATACTGCTGGAGACCCATGGCACCTGCGCATCCACCATGCGCATGGTGTCCGGCATCGGCATCAATTATCGGCCGTTTGCCCATGCGCAGGATACAGCGGCGACCTATCTGTCGGACTGGCTCGCCGAGCCACTGATCGACCGCAGCGAATTGATTGGGCACTTGGCAGCGCGCGTGCTCTTGGCCTACGAGACCTATCATCGACAGGGCTGGCAGGCATTTGCCGACTGGTGGCGATCGCACGATGCCTACCAAAACCAAACCCTGACCCTGCACACCCCGCAAGGCGAGCAGGTGCAGGGCAACAGCTGTGGCCTGAGTGAGACGGGCGCATTGCAGTTGATGACGGCCCACGGCCTGCGGCTGTTTGAGGCAGGTGAAGTGAGCTCAAAGCGGATTGTGTCGTGAAGCTGCTGGTCGATCTGGGCAACTCGCGTTGCAAAACCTGTTACTGGCAGCAACAGCTAGCGGATATGGAAGACTGGTCGCACGATCAGCTGCCCAAGATGCCCGCGAGTGCTGACTTGCAGGGTGTGATCGCTTGCAGTGTCGCGCCCGCTGCGGTGATGCATGCGCTAGAGGCTTGGTGCGCTGCGCAGCAGGTGCCGATTCAGTGGATTACCGCCGAGCATCGCATCGGTGGCGTCCGCTCGCGCTACAGTCGCGATCGGCTCGGCAGCGATCGTTGGATGGCGATTGTCGGGGCGCGCAGTCTGTCGAACAATCCGCTGTGCGTGATCGACTGCGGCACCGCTGTGACTGTGGATATGATTAGCGCCGATGGCGAGCATCTGGGCGGCTGTATTACACCGGGGCTGCGGGCGATGCGCAGCGCGCTCCAGCGCACCACCCACCAGCTGCCGGAGATCGCCTTGCAGGGCGCGGCGCCCTTTGGGTTGTCGACGGACACCGCGATTGCCGGTGGCACGCGCTATACTCTAGCCGGGGCGATCGACCGCTTGATTGGCGAGGCTGGGGCACAGCTTGGCCCGAACATGCAAGCGACCATTACAGGTGGCGATGCTCAGGCGATCTTGCCGCTGCTACACACACCGTGCCAACTCGAACCCAAGCTGATTTTTAAAGGCTTAGCTATCGCAGGAGATTGCATATGAAACTACTCGTACTGGCATTGCTGATCGCCAACGGCGCGCTGTTTTGGTGGATTACCCAAACACCCAGCCAGCCTGGTGCCGAGATCACATTTAATATACCCCAGCTAGCGTTGCCGGCTGCACCAGCGCCTGGGAACGGCGACCAGAGCACGCCCTAGCTCCCCATTATGCGACTGCGCCATCTTGTGCCGCTACTGGCGTTAGCCCTGAGCGCCTGCCAAAGCTCGGGCGAGCTGGCGGTGGAGCCGGCCTACTACAGTGTCCGCGCCGGCGATACGATCTACTCGATTGCGTGGCGCTACCAAAAAGACCCGAACGATCTGATTCGCTGGAATCAACTGGCGCCACCCCACACCATTCATATCGGCGATCGGCTCCAAATTAATGGGGCAGGTCGCGGGCAACCGAGTGCGCAGCCCGAGCAAACCGCGACAGCGGTCGCGAAAAAGCCCGCCGCGTCTGCACCAAAAGCTAAATCAAAACCGAAAAAGAAACCAGCAGCGACAACTGCGCGCACCGACACGCCACCGACCGCTTGGGCCTGGCCGACGCGCGGCAAGATATTACAGCGCTTTGACCCCAAGCAACTGATCCAAGGCATCGACATTGCAGGGCAGGTGGGCGGCACCGTGCGCGCGGCTCATGCGGGCGAGGTGGTCTACAGTGGCGAGGGGCTGAGTGGGCACAACTATCTGATTATCCTCAAGCACAGCGATGCCTATCTCAGCGCCTATGCCAACAATAAAAAACTGCTAATTAAAGAGGGGGAGCGGGTCGCCACGGGGCAAAAAATTGCCCAGATTGGACAAAACAACCACAAGGTGGCGCTCCTGCATTTTGAAATTAGGAAGAACGGCACGCCGGTCGACCCTTTGCAGTATTTGCCCAAATAAATCGACCGCTGGTGCCGCCCGAGGGCAGCACCAGCGATGGGCCTTAGGCGCTGTCCATCGCCACCAGCATATCGTTGAGGCGGGCCACAAAATCGGCGCCGTTTTCGAGCTGGCCGCCCTCGGCCAAGTGCGCCTGATCGAGCAGCAAGCGGCTCCAGTCGGAGAAGCGGCTCTCGTCCTCCTCCCGATCTAGCCGCCGCAAAATGGGGTGCTGCGGGTTGATCTCCAATACCGGCTTTTTGCCCGCCGGCATACTGTGGCCTGCCTGCTTCATCAGCTGCTGCATATAGAGCGCCATGTCGTGCTCGCCGAGTACCAGGCAGGCGGGCGAGCTGACCAGACGGGTGGATACCCGCACGCTGTCGACCTGATCGCCGAGTGCATCTTGAATCTTTTGCACCAGCGCCTGTCCCTGCTCGTCGTCCGCCGATTTCTCCTCGGGCGTATCGGCCTTGAAGGAACTCAAATCGAGATCGCCCTTGGAGACCGAGACAAAATCCTTGTCGGCAAATTTATCGAGACGCGACATCAGCCACTCGTCCACCCGATCCGACAACAGCAACACCTCGATGCCTTTGCTGCGGAAAAACTCTAGATGCGGGCTGCTCTTGGCCGAGGCGTGCGAGTCGGCGGTGATGTAGTAGATCGCCTTCTGCTCGGGCAGCATCCGCGTGACATAGTCTTGTAGGGTGACGGTCTGCTCGGGGGTGTCGTTGTCTGTGGAGGCAAAGCGCATCAGCTTCAATAGCTGATCGCGGTTGGCGTAGTCCTCCGCTGGCCCCTCTTTGAGCACGCGGCCAAACTGCTCCCAAATCTTTGCGTACAGCTCGGGGTCGTTATCGGCGGCGCCCTCTAGCAGGCCGAGCACCTTGTGCACGCAGGCCTTGCGGATCGCATCGAGCAGCTTGTTATTTTGCAAAATTTCGCGCGACACATTCAGCGGCAGATCGCTCGAATCGATCACGCCGCGCACAAAGCGCAGGTACTGGGGCAGCAGCTTGTCGCGCTCCTCCATGATGAACACGCGCTGCACATACAGCCTGACACCCTGTTTTGACTCGCGCTCGTACAGATCGAACGGTGCGCGGGCGGGGATATAGAGCAAGAAGGTGTAATCTTGCGTGCCCTCAACCCGGTTGTGCGACCACAGGAGTGGGTCCTCGGGGTCGTGGCAGATCTGCTTGTAAAAGCCCTTGTAGTCGTCGTCGCTCAGCTCGCGCTTGGGGCAGGTCCAGAGCGCCGAGGCCAGGTTGACCTGCTCCCAGGTGGTCTCTGCTGGTGTTGCATCTGCGACAGGTGCATCTGCGTCCGACTCTGCATCGGCCTCTGGCTCTGCATCGGGCTGCACTTCGATCGGCATTTCGATGGGGAACATGATGTGATCGGAGTACTGCTTAATCAGCGATTGCAGGCGCCAAGATTGCAAGAACTCGCTCGCATCGGGCTTGAGGTGCAAGATGACATCTGTGCCGCGCTCGGGCTTCTCGACCGTGTTCAGGTGGTATTCGCCGGCGCCCTGCGAGCGCCACTCGGTGGCGGCGTTGGCAGGCTCGCCGGCGCGGCGCGTGACCAACACGACCTCATCTGCCACGATAAAGCTCGAATAAAACCCAACCCCAAACTGGCCGATCAGGTTTGAATCCTTGGCGGCATCGCCGGTCATGGACTCGACGAACTGGCGGGTGCCAGAGCGGGCGATCATGCCGATATTGTCGGCTACCTCCTGCCTGCTCATGCCGATGCCGCTATCTGAGATCGTCAGGGTGTTGGCCGCCTCATCGAGCGTGATGCGCACGCGTAGCGCCGAGTCGCCCTCGTACAGGCTATCGTTCTGCACCGCCTCAAAACGCAGCTTGTCGCACGCATCGGAGGCGTTGGAGATCAGCTCGCGCAGAAAGATTTCCCTGTTGGAGTACAGGGAGTGGATCATCAACTTGAGCAGCTGATCGACCTGGGCCTGAAAGGCAAACGTCTCTGGCTGGCTGTTGCTAGCCTTGGTGGCAGCTTGCCCCTCGCTGCCATTTGGCTTGTCTGTGTTATTTGGTTGTGATTCTTTCGCACCCATAAAAAATTATCCTCAAGGCTATTGGCAGGGCCGCTAATGTGTCTTTACAGTGTGAATCTGTCTGTCTAATATTGGGGGTATAAAATTATTTGCAAGAATGCGATGCAAATCGCCTCGCTCACACCATAAACACCCTAGCACCACAAAAAAATATGTATCGGTTAAAATCGTTTGTAACAGACTCCATCGTGCGCTAACCGATCGCCTTGCCCTATGTCCAGCCAACAAAAATTTGATGTCATCGTAGTCGGTGGTGGACACGCCGGCACCGAGGCGGCGCTCGCGAGCGCACGCACGGGCGCCCAGACCCTGTTGCTGACCCACAACATCGAGACGCTCGGCCAGTTGAGCTGTAATCCGGCTATCGGCGGTATCGGCAAAAGCCATCTGGTGAAGGAGATCGACGCCCTCGGTGGCCTGATGGCACAGGCGGCCGACCAGGCCGCCATTCACCTGCGCCGCCTCAACGCCAGCAAAGGGCCGGCGGTGCGGGCAACCCGCGCCCAGGTAGATCGCCAGCTATACAAAACATTTGTGCGACGCACATTGGAGAACCAACCGAATCTTTTGTTGTTTCAGCAGGGTGTCGACGATCTGTTAATCGACAAGGGGCGGGTGAGCGGGGTGGTGACAGCGGCGGGCATTCAGTTTCATGCACCGACCGTGGTGCTCACCGTCGGCACGTTTCTCGATGGCAAA
>CAZROX010000023.1:0-15943 GCA_964601845.1 uncultured Halothiobacillaceae bacterium | reverse complement strand
TGAGTAATGCCGGTCGCCACTTGCTCTTAAATTCGCAAAAGCGTTAGAATGCCGACATCTTTACAGATTGCGCTCCAAAGCCGCGATTATCTCAATCATTGAACTGCGGCTACTTTGCGCGCATCACCGTACAAGTCCGATTCAAACAGGCAGGCTACAAAAAACCCTATGGATAAAAATCAAAACAACGGTGATCCTAATCCGTGGCAGAGAAATAAGCCCAACAACAACGAGCCACCTGACATCAGCGAGATATTTGAAAATCTAAAAAAATCCTTGGGTCAGCTATTGGGTGGTGGCAGTGGCGGCGACAAGCGCAGCACATCCGGCGGCAATATGCCCTCGCTCTCATGGGGCATGTTGTTCGCGCTGCTCATGGTGCCACTCGTTATCTGGGGGCTAAGCGGTATCTATATCATCCAAGCTGCTGAGCGCGGCGTGGTATTGCAGTTTGGCCGCTACCTAAAAACCAGCACCCCGGGGCCGCACTGGCATATCCCCTGGCCGATACAATCGGTAGAGCGGGTCAATGTGGATCAAAACCGCTCGCTTAGCATCCAAGGCCAGACCGCCCTGACGCAGGATGAGAATATCGTCCGGCTCGATATGACTGTGCAGTACAACGTCAAAAACATAAAAGACTTTCTGTTTGAGGTCAACGACCCGGATGCCACTATATTAGAAGTGTCTGAAAGTGCGGTGCGCGAGGTTGTCGGCATCAACAATATGGACTTCATCATCACAGATGGTCGCGAAATCGTTGCCTCTGAGACCAAAAAACGTATCGCCTCGCTGATCGACAAATACAAAACCGGCATACAGGTCACCACTGTCAACTTGCCAGCTGTACAGCCACCAGAACCCGTGCAGGCCGCTTTTGCCGATGTAATCAAGGCGCGCGAAGATCGCCAGCGCTTTATCAATGAGGCCGAGGCCTACGCCAACAGTGTCGTGCCCCGCGCCCGAGGCAAGGCCAAGCAGGTGTTGGAGGAATCCAAAGCCTACCGCTCGCGCGTGGTGCTGGCAGCGGAGGGTGAGGCCAACCGCTTCACCGCCCTGCTAACCGAGTATGAAAAGGCGCCGGTTGTGACACGTGAGCGCCTGTATCTCGATGCGATTGAGAACGTGTTTCGCAACACCTCCAAGGTCATCGTCGACACCGAGGGCAATAACAACCTGATCTACCTGCCACTCGACAGACTAATCAACAATCGCGGTGGCAAAACTGGCGAGGCACGCGGAGACAACATTAGCTGGGGTGACAACATTCTCGATAGCGATGATGAGAGCAGCCGCACACCCCAATCATCCAGAACGCGTCAACGCCAAAGAAGTGGAACAAACTAATGGATAAAAGAATACTCTTTTTACTGGTTCCGTTGCTGGCCATCGTTGGCCTCGTGTCGGCTACCTTTGTCGTCAATGAGCGCCAGATCGCTATCATGCTGGCACTCGGTGAGATAGTCGACTCTGAATTTGAGCCTGGGCTGCACTTTAGGGTTCCCATCTACCACAGTGTTTACAAATTCGATGGGCGCATCCTGACGCTCGATCTACGTCCGGAGCGGGTGCTGACGAGCGAAAAGAAAAACCTGATAGTCGATTCCTTTATCAAGTGGCGCATCGACAATCTGGAGCTGTACTATCGCGCCACCGGCGGCGATATACGGCGGGCGCGCACCCTTTTGTCTGCCTTTGTGCGCAAGAGTATCCCCGATTCGTTTGGTAAGCGCACAGTACAGCAGGTGGTATCTGGCGAGCGCGAAATATTAATGCGAGAAGTGCAAGAATCGATTCAGGTCGAGGCGACAGACCTGGGTATCGAAGTGGTCGACATGCGGGTTAAGAAAGTGGAATTGCCCAGCGATGTCAGCGAGTCTGTCTATAACCGCATGCGCAAAGAGCGCGCCACCGTGGCCCAGTCTTTTCGCGCACGCGGCGATGAACAGGCCAATATTATCCGCGCCGATGCCGAGCGCAAGCGCACAGAGATCATTGCCAAGGCCTACGGTGAGGCCCAAACCATTCGCGGTGAAGGCGATGCAAACGCATCTGAAATCTATGCCGATGCCTATCAGGCCGATAGTGAGTTCTATCAGTTCTATCGCAGCTTAAACGCGTACCAAAATTCGATCGGTGAAGATGACATTATTGTGTTACAACCCGATTCAGACTTTTTCCGCTACTTCAACAAGCTGAAGTAAGTTAGCTGGTGCCCTATCTGATGACAATATTTGCCGACACGCCGATGTGTCGCATCTATGCCGCCTGAACTGAGCCATGTGGGATCAACTAACCGCCGCCTTCGCGCTGCTGCTCATTGCAGAGGGATTGCTGCCCTTTATAGCCCCAGATCGCTATAAGAAATTACTCAGCGCGATTATGCTGGTACCCAGTTACCAGCTGCGCATCACCGGGCTTTGCACGATGCTTATCGGATTGCTCGCACTCTATCTGCTGCGCTAAATGAGTACCCTACACCCACACGATCTGTTGCCCAATGGCATAGATGAATTGTCGCCGCCCGATTCGTGGGCGCTCGATACACTGCGCCGACGCGTGCTCGACTACTACCGCAGTTACGGTTACGACCTGGTGCATCCGCCCATCATCGAGTACCTTGAGCCGCTGCTGGTTGGCATGGGGCGCGATCTCGACCTACAAACCTTCAAGCTGATCGACCAGAGCAACGGCAGAACGCTCGGCCTACGCGCCGACATGACACCACAAGTGGCCCGCATGGACGCTTTTAACAATCACCCAGACCCGGTGCGCCTGTGCTACATCGGCACGGTGTTGCACGCGCGCGGCGATCAGGGGGGCACGCGCAACCCACTACAACTCGGCGCAGAAATATACGGCCACTCCGGCATTGAAAGCGACATGGAGATCTTGACCCTCATGCTAGAAACGCTGGCACTGGCGGGCATGACATCCATTCATTTGGATATCGGACACGTGCAGATTTTTCGCACCCTGGCAACGCGAGCCGATCTGTCGGACGATCAGGCAACCGAGCTGTTTCAGCTGTTGCAGAAAAAATCCAAACCCGATATCGCCCAGTACATGAAAACACTGACGTGCGATACACAAATTAAACAAAAGCTGCACGCGCTGGTCGACTTAACCGGCGATGCCACCATCCTCGATGAGGCCTATCGTGTATTGGCCCAAGGCGATCCAGAGATACGCGCCACCTTAGATTACTTGGTACAGCTCGCCGCGCTGATCGGCGCGCGCTTTGCCAGCACGCCGGTGCACTTTGATCTGTCTGAGTTGCGCGGCTATCACTACCACACAGGCGTGGTCTTTACCGCCTATCATGCCAAGCAACAGATAAAAGATGTGGCACGCGGCGGGCGCTACGATGGGCTTTGCAAGGCGGCAGATGGCACCTGGCGCCCCGCCACCGGCTTTAGCACCGATCTCAAGGCCCTGATATTGGATAGCCCGCTCCAGCCTGAATTGCCAGATGCCATCTTTGTGCCTCTGGCGGCACAGAAAAAATATCCCGATGCGCTAAACGCCCTGCGCGCGAGCGGCAAACGCGTTATCTACGAGCTAAAAGGGCAAAGGGCATCTGCATCGGATATGGGCTGCGATTGGACCATCGACAGCCAACCTGACACACTCCAACTCATTAGGGTTATCTCATGACCAATTTGGTTGTCATAGGCACGCAGTGGGGCGATGAGGGCAAAGGCAAAATCATCGATGTCTTGAGCCGCAATGTCAGCGCTGTGGTGCGCTACCAGGGCGGCAATAATGCCGGACACACGCTGGTTATCAATGGGGAGAAAACCGTATTGCACTTGGTGCCCTGCGGCATTTTTCACACCGACCTCATGTGCCTTATCGGGCACGGTGTCGTGCTCTCACTGCAAAGCTTACAAGAGGAGGTCGAGCTGCTCGAAAATGCGGGCATACCGGTGCAAGATCGGCTGCGCATCAGTGCCGGCTGCCCACTGGTGATGCCCTATCACGTGGGGCTAGATCGGGCGCGCGAGGCAAAACTTGGGGCAGGTGCCATAGGCACCACCCATCGGGGTATCGGGCCTGCGCACGAGGATCGGGTGGCGCGCACCGGTGTGCGGCTCGAAGATGCATTGGTTGCGGATATCTTTAGCGAAAAAATCACCGCCCTGCTCGACTATCACAACTTTGTGTTAAAAAACTACTTGCAAGCGCCGACCTACGACACCCAGCAGATGATCGACCACGGGCTTACTTTTGCCGATAAATACCGCCATCTGATCGATGATATACCGAGCCACATCCACCGATTGTGCCAGTCTGAAAAACATATCCTGTTTGAGGGTGCGCAGGGTTCCTCGCTGGATATCGATCAGGGCACCTACCCCTATGTCACCTCATCCAACACCACCTCTGGCAGTGTCTGCACCGGTAGCGGTGTCGGGCCCAAGCGCATCGATCATGTATTGGGCATTACCAAAGCCTATGCCACCCGTGTTGGACAAGGGCCATTTGTCACCGAGTTAGATGATGCAGCCGGCGTGGCCCTGGGTGCGCGCGGCGATGAGTTTGGCGCCACCACCAGCAGAAAGCGCCGCTGTGGCTGGCTAGATTTAGTGGCACTCAAGCGTGCCATTCAGATCAATGGCATCACCAGCCTGTGCTTAACCAAACTCGATGTATTGGACACATTCGAGACGATCAATATCTGTACCGATTACACCCTGGGCGGGCAACGTTTGAGCGGCTACCCAGATAACCATAGTTTGCGACAGTGCACCCCGGTGTATCACACCCTGGCCGGCTGGCAGACAGACAGCCACACCGCTCAGTGCTTTGACGACCTGCCAGCCAAGGCGCAGGCATACATCGCCTATGTCGAGGCGGCTGTGGGCGTGCCGATCGACATCGTATCAATCGGGCCGGATCGGGCGCAGACCATTCATAGAAAACAATTGCTGGGCTGAAACTAGCCCTGCATCACATCAGTTGTCGATCAATTGATGCTGAACTCAAGTGCACTTTGTGCCACCCTGAACACTTCCGATGGGGTGGTAATGCCCTGGGCCACTTTCGCCGCCCCATTGTGCCGCAGGGGTGTCATGCCAAACGCCATGGCCTGCTTGCGCAACTGATCGACATCGTGCGCATGTCCGACCATGGATCGAATCGAATCCTCTAACAATAACATTTCATAAATACCGGTCCGACCGTAAAAACCGGTGCCGCGACACTTGATGCAACCCACGGCTTGCTTAATTTGCTCGGGCGCGACCATATCGAGATTGGGCGCGACCAAATCTTGCCAAACGCGTGGATCGCACGGCACCGACTCGGCGCAGCTGCATAGGGTGCGCACCAGACGCTGGGCCAATACACCGATTAGGGTCGATTGAATCAGGTAGGGCGGCACCCCTAGCTCTAGCAGGCGGGTAATGGCTGTCGGTGCATCGTTGGTGTGCAGGGTGCTCAGTACGATATGGCCGGTTAGGGCCGCCTGCACCGCCATGTCTGCGGTGTCTGAGTCGCGAATTTCCCCGACCATGATGACATCTGGGTCCTGGCGCAACAGGGTGCGCACGCAAGAGGCAAAATCCAAGCCGATGCTAGATTGCATCTGCATTTGATTGAAGGTCGGGTCGATCATCTCAACCGGGTCCTCCACGGTACAGACATTGACATCTGGCGATGCCATCTCGCGCAATGAGGAGTAGAGCGTGGTGGTCTTGCCAGACCCAGTGGGGCCGGTCACCAAAATGATGCCGTTTTTGCGATTTAACAAATTTAACCAGCTGCTGCATTCCTGCTCGGAGAAGCCCAGCGCGTGGATATCCCCTCGCAAAATCTCCGGGTCAAAAATACGCATCACCAGCTTCTCACCAAATACCGTCGGCATGGTCGAGAGGCGCAGCTCGATCTCGCGCTCGGCGGTGGCCCGCGCCTTGAGTCGCCCATCTTGCGGTTTGCGCTTCTCGGCCAAGTCCATCCGCCCCAACACCTTCAGGCGACTGAGCACAGCGGACATCACAGCCGGTGGCATCTCGTACACCTGGTGCAACAATCCGTCGATACGAAACCGAATATAGCCGCGGTCGCGACGCGGCTCCATGTGGATATCACTGGCACGCTGATCAAAGGCGTACTGCAACAACCAATCGACGATGCTGATGACGTGCTGATCGTTGGCATCGAGCTGCCCTTTTTGGCTCAGGGAGACGAGTTGCTCTAGATTTTGGATGCTGCTGATATCCGCGCTCTGCTCGTTCTCAGCGCCCAGTATTGAGCGCGACATCGTATAGAACTCGATCAGGTAGCGGTGGATATCAACCGGATTGACCAGCACGCGCACAATGCGCTTGTTGCCAGAAATTTGCGCTAATTCCGTTTCCCACTCGCGCTCCCAAGGCTGGGCGGTTGCCACCACCAGGGCATCGCGCATCACCGAGATAATTAAAATGCCGTAGCGGGCCGCATAGGGGTAAGAGATCAGCGTGGTGATATCGCGCGTATTGATTTTAAGCGGGTCGATGTGGTGTATCGGCAGTGAACACTGCTCGGACAACCAGCTGACCAAATCCTGCATGGTTAGTGGATGGCCAGGATTCTTTTGGTTCTCCCACTGGCGTTTAACGATGGCCTCAAAAGCATGCTCTTTATTGCGCTCCCCACGCCCGATCAGATGGGTGAGCTTGCCGATATCCTGGTGTAAATACCCATCCTTAATCAGGTGAGGAATGATATCTGGAACGTACAACTTGCCAACAGTGCTGAACATAAGTTATTTCTTAACGGACACAAAACGGGCGAGACAATAAACAATTGCCTCGCCCGCATAGTAAAGAGAACCGCAACACCAGCACAAGGACTGGGGTTGGTCTAGTTGCTATTCAAGTACAGCCGATCGCTGTCCTCATTGTGTGAGATAGACCAGGCACCACGGTTCTTGGCATGATTGATCGCCGCATCGATATCTGCCTCGGTCATACCCTGTTCGATATCGAACACCTGACCGGGATAGATCAAATCTGGGTCTTTGATTTTTGATGCATTGCTGCGGTAGATCAATGGCCACTGATATGGATCAGCATAGACATCTTCCATCGCTGCAATACCCCATAGGGAGTCACCTGGGACAACCGTATAGGCGGTGCTTTGAACATCGACGGCCCCAAGCTCTACGCACTTTTCGTAGGCACCGAGTGCAATATCTTCGGCACCCTCGGCAGTCTCGATGGCCAGCTCGTCGTAACCGGCTAAGCCCTGCTGCTCGGCCTCATCAATCATCACCTGGGTATCCTCCCACTCACACTCGATACCGTTAGTGCGATAGCGCGCGGCCTTGGCAAAAGCAATGGCCTCGGCGACTTCATCGGAGATTGAGAAATAGACTGGCACCTCTTCCTCTACAATACGAGAGGCAACAGGCGGCGGGCAGGCACAGCCTGCAAGTAAAGCGAAAGTACTCGAAAGTACCGCAAAGCGAATAAAATTACCAGACAACACCATCACACCCACTCCCTAAAAAAATTGAGCCAGCCAAGTCTGCGCCTACTCCGTACGCTGCAAAAAATTCATATAAAAGGCTATGAACACACAAGGCAGTCTCTCACAAGGATTCTAACCAATAGACAAGCAAACAGTCAACAACGGCGGCATGGCCTAACACGGCTAAATGGGTAGCACCCAACATCACTGTGGGCGACATTTATCGCACCCACGCGCGCGGGGCGCTATATGATAATCAGCTGTGAGGACAGCGGCTACACCAGTGAACCTATCGAGCACTCATCGAACAACAACGCCCATGCAATCAACCGATTGTGCCGCACGCTTATCGGCGCATTTTTATACGCACAGCTGGTGCAGCTTTGCGCGCGACCCCGCCCTAGTGCAGTGGATAGCGCACGCCCTGCCCGCCGCAAAAAATGCGGTACAGGCGCCACAACATGCCCACTGGTGGCGCCATGACAATACCTGGTTTGTCGGGGTTAATGCACTCGACAACGATGATTTGGGCTGTGTTGGGCAAAGTGCGCCTCTGTCTGGTCAGGCGGTGCACTTTATACAAAACACCCTGCAAATCGACCCCATTAGCTGGGATCGGGGGCAAGTTTCGGTGCTGTGTCGCGGCTATCCGGGCCAAGATGGTACCGAGTCGGCGGCTGCCAGCAGATTTCGACGACAACAATACGCCGCGCATGTCGATGGGCTACAGCGCGATGAACACCAGCGCCGACACCTCAATGAACCCCACGCCTTCATACTGGGCATCCCGATGGTGCCCTATTCGGCACAGCACGCACCGCTGGTGGTGTGGGAGGGATCGCACACCCTTGTGCAAGCGGCCCTCAAAGAGCGGCTCATGTCGATTGACCCTGCCCTGTGGCACACACAGGATGTCACCGATACCTACCGGCAGGCACGCCAGGCAGCATTCGCACGCTGCAACATGCGCCAGCTGGTCGTCGAGCCAGGTGCTGCCTATCTCCTGCATCGCCTCGCCGTGCACGGCACCCTGCCTTGGCAAGATGAGCACGATCTACCGCACGGGCGTATGATTTGCTATTTTCGCCCACTGTTACACCAGATCGCCGATTGGCTGATACAACCCTAATGCCTAGCGAGGCCAACACCCAACGCCCCTGTGCCACGCTCATGATTCAGGGCACGAGCTCGGATGCCGGCAAGAGCGCACTGGCCACCGGACTGTGCCGCCTGCTGAGCTTGCGCGGCCTGGCGGTGGCGCCTTTTAAGCCACAAAACATGTCGCTCAACAGCGCTGTCACCACCGATGGCGGCGAGATTGGGCGGGCACAAGCGGTACAGGCGCACGCCTGCAGAATCGACACCCACACCGATATGAACCCGGTGCTGCTCAAGCCCACCGGACAGGCCAAAGCCCAAGTGATTGTCTGTGGCAAGGCTATCGGCAATATGAGTGCGACCGACTACCACGCCTTCAAGCCACAGCTGATGCCGGCAATCGTCGCAGCCCACGGGCGGCTGGCAGATGCGAATCAGGTCGTGATAGTCGAGGGCGCCGGCAGCCCTGCCGAGGTTAATTTGCGGGCTGGCGATTTGGCTAATATGGGATTTGCCGAGGCGGTGGATTGTCCGGTTATCTTGGTGGCCGATATTGATCGGGGCGGTGTGTTTGCGCAGATTGTTGGCACGCTTGAGATCATTAGCCCATCCGAGCGCGCGCGCATCAAGGGTGTCATCATCAATCGCTTTCGCGGCGATGTCTCTATTTTGCAACCCGGGCTAGACTGGCTGAGCGCGCGCACCGGCGTGCCGGTACTGGGGGTGTTGCCCTACGTCGATGAGCTACACCTCGAAGCGGAGGACAGCCTATCGGAGAAGCTGACGCAAAAACAAAAGAACCCGGGGCAGTTTGATATCGTGATTCCCCGCCTACCCCACATCAGCAATCACAACGACTTCGACCCGCTGTATCTACACCCGCAAGTGCGGATCACCTATGCGCAGGCCGAGCCACCGCCTGCCGATCTGATTATCCTGCCCGGCAGCAAAAATGTGCGCGCGGATATCCAATGGCTGATGCAGAACCAATGGCAGGCCTATCTCACCCGCCACCTACGCTACGGCGGCAAGATCATCGGCATCTGCGGGGGGCTGCAAATGCTGGGCGAGAGCCTGCAAGACCCAGAGGGTATCGAGGGCACACCCGGCAGCAGCCCGGGCCTGGGATTACTTGAACTGACCACCCGACTCGGGCCGCATAAAAGTCTGCGGCGGGCCACGGGCACACTGGCATTGGGAGGCTCCCCCCAGTGTACCGGCTATGAAATTCACAATGGTTATAGTGAAGGGCCGGCCCTCGCGCGCAGTGCGGTGCAGCTAGCCGACAGGGCAGACGGTGCCATCAGCCAAGACGATCAAATATTTGCCACCTACCTGCACGGCCTATTCGATCACCCAGAGGCCTGCAAAGCCCTGTTGCACTGGGCAGGTTTGGCGCAACCTGCGGCATTTAACTACATCGAACACCGCGAGCGCGCGATTGCGCACTGGGCCGATCTGGTGGGCGCCCATCTGGATATGGCGCGCATACTGGCGCTGCTCGATAACCCCGAGGCGCACCGACCTGTGCCGCCCGCTTAACAACATGCCCAGCACCCTGACAGATCAAGCACTGATTGAGCGCTATCTCAATGCGATCTGGAGCGAGCAGGGATTGAGCGAGAACACACAAATTGCCTACCGCCACGACCTGACAAAGCTGTCCGGTTGGCTGTGGGAGCAGGGCGAATGCACCCTGCTCGACTGTCGGCAAATCCATATACAAGGCTATTTGGGTGCGCAGTTGGCAGCCGGTGCTGCCAGCAGCAGTGTCGCCCGACTGCTCAGCAGCCTGCGCAGCTTCTACAGCTACTGCCTGCAAGAGCGCTACCTAGAGACCGATCCCACCAGCCTGATCGACTCCCCTGTCCGCGCGCACCATCTGCCGCACGTGCTCAGCGAGGCGGAAGTGATCCAACTATTGGCCGCACCCGACACCGACAGCCCGTTGGGGCTGCGCGATCGCGCCATGCTAGAGGTGCTCTATGCGACGGGGTTGCGGGTCAGCGAATTGATCAACCTACGCTTCGATCAGGTCAATCTACAGATCGAGGTGATGCGCATCACCGGCAAGGGCAATAAGGAGCGCATCCTGCCGATGGGTGAGCATGCGCTCCATTGGCTGGAGCGCTATCTTGCCCAGGCGCGCCCACCATTGCTCGGCACCAAACCCGATAGTGATCTGATCTTCATCACCAACCGCGGTCGTGCCATGACGCGCCAAAGTTTCTGGCACGCCATCAAGCGCCACGCGGCGACCGCCGGTCTGGACAAACCGATTTCACCCCACACGCTCAGGCATGCCTTTGCCACCCATATGATCAATCACGATGCCGACCTGCGCACGGTACAACTGCTACTCGGGCACAGCAGCCTCTCCAGCACACAGCTGTATACCCACATGGCAAAAAGTCACCTACAGCGCCTGCACACCAAGCACCATCCGCGCGGATAGCGGCGGGGTTAAGTGCGCCCCCAGTCATCCTCATAGCGCACGATATCGTCCTCGCCCAGGTAGGAGCCGGTCTGCACCTCGATCACCTCCAGCGGTATCTCGCCCTTATTGATCAGGCGGTGTTTTTGCCCCGCCGGAATATAGGTCGACTGATCCTCGGTCAGATGCAGCTCGCGATCGCCGTTAATCACCGTGGCCGATCCGCGCACCACCACCCAGTGCTCGGCACGATGCCGATGCGATTGCAAAGAGAGCGACTTGCCCGGGTCGACCACGATGCGCTTCACCCGATCGCGATTGGAGTTGTCGATATCCCGATAGCTGCCCCAAGGGCGCAGGACGCGCAGGTGATTCAAGTGCTCACTGCGCCCTTGGGCATCGAGCTGATTCACCAGCTGTTTTATCGCCCCGCTCTGGTCGCGATGCGCCACCAATAACACATCGCCGCTGGCGACAATAATGAGATCGCTGACACCGATCGCAGCCACCAAGCCCGCATCGGCCCGTATGTAGTTGCCCCGACTGCCGGTCGCCACCACATCGCCAACACAATGGTTGTGATCGGCATCCTTGGGTAAGAATTGGTATAGCTCATCAAAGCTGCCCAAATCGGACCAGCCCATAGATGCCGGCACAACCTTGATGTTATCCATCTTTTCCATCACGGCAAAGTCGATTGATATGTTCTCGCACTGGGCAAACGTGTCGTGGTCCAGATGCAGGCAATCCTCCTGCTCGTGCCCCCGTGCAATCGCCTCCTCGACCAGGGCCACAATCTGTGGGCAGTGCTGCTGGAGTGCGGCCAAAATATCGCGCACCCGAAAGGCAAAGATACCGCTATTCCAAAAATAGCGACCGCTGGCAATAAACTCCAGCGCCCGCGCCCGATCTGGCTTTTCTGTAAAGGTGACGACATCGTCGCCACTGTGCTCGATGTAGCCATAGCCGGTATGGGGTGAGGTGGGCTGGATGCCAAACGTCACCAGGTGTCCATCCGCTGTCAGCTGGACGGCATGGGCAACGGCCCGATCAAATGCGGCATCGTCTGCGATGACATGATCCGATGGCATCACCAGCAACACATCATCTGGCGGCAATTGATGACAGGCGATGGCGATGGCAGGGGCCGTGTTGCGCCCCGTAGGCTCGATATAGATGGCGCGGGCGGCCCGATCGCCCAGCTGATCTTTGACTAAAAACTTGTGGGATTCGCCGCAGACAATAGTCGGCGGCTCGTAGGTCGACTGACAGATGCGGGTTACGGTGCGCTGAAATAGCGTCTCGCCCGCAATCAATTCTACATACTGCTTGGGCAACAATTTGCGCGACACAGGCCATAGCCGTGTGCCCGAGCCGCCAGAGAGAATCACCGGATGAATTTTTGTCATAAGCTTACCCAATAATAACCTGCCCACTTGGGCAAGATGCCACACACAGACCACTGGTGTACACGATACACGACAGACAGCCGGCAGCACAGGTCATTTGCTAAAATGCAACACAACTTCACGACAGGTTAGCCCACACAATGGTGAACAACCCTGCAGCACAGCTCGACGCCAGCGGATACATCTGCCCGCAGCCCATTTTAATGGCCAAGCGCGCACTATCCAAGCTCGCAACCGGCGAGGTGCTACACATCATCTGCACCGACCCCACCTCGCAGGAGGATTTCGATCAGTTCTGCAAGCAAACAGGCCATCACCTGATCGACCGACAAAAGCGCAATGACCAATTCCACTACGCCATACAAAAAGCCTGAGTCGCCCCAGATCGGCTTTACCCTGATCCTCAAGGCCGCCCCCACACACCAGGGCGCCAGCACCGCCTACTACTTTGCCCAGAGCGCGCTGGAGGCGGGGCATCGCCTGCACGGTGTGTTCTTCTATCAAGATGCCATCTACCATGCCAATCGACTCAACAGCCCGCCACAGGATGAGCGCAACCTGACCGACTGCTGGCACGAGCTGGCCACCCGCTGGGATGTCCCACTTTTAATCTGCACCGCCGCCGCCCAGCGCCGAGGCGTGCTCGATCGCGACAGTGCCAAGATCGCCAACCGCGATGGCGAGAACTGTGCGCCGGGGTTTCGCATCGTTGGGCTGGGGCAATTGATCGCGCTGTCACTGGCGGCAGATCGCGTCATCACCTTCGGTGCCAGCCAGTGAAGCGCCTGCTCTATATCCAACGCACCGCCCCTCAGGGCAGCCCGCGCGCCCAAGAGGGGCTTGCGGCGATACTCATTGGCGCTGCCATGGCACAGCAGGTCTCTGTGGCCCTGATCGATCAGGGCGTGTATCTGATCTGCCGCCATCAAGACCCAAGCGCCATCGGGCGCAAAAATTTTGCACAGGGTTATCTGGCACTGGGCGACTACGATGTCGAGCGCATCTACGTGGAGCGAGAATCCCTCACCCGTCGCGGCCTAAGCGCGCAGGATCTAATGCAGATCACCCGCGATCCGGACGCAGCGCAAAGCGAATCGCTTGTGCAGATAGTCGATACCCAAGCGATGCAGCAGGTAATCGAGCGGCACGATGTGCTGTTTAGTTTCTAGGGAATCGCCATGCAAATCGGCGATAAACACTACCCCACAGACCCAGAAAATTATCTGCAATCCCTATCGGACTGGGAGCCGCTCGTGGCCGAGACCATGGCCCAAGCCGATGGCCTGCTACTGAGTGCGGATCACTGGGATATCCTGCACTGTCTGCAAGAGTACTATCGCCAATATCAGATAGCACCCACCACGCGCGTGCTGAGCAAGCTGATCGGGCGCAAACTCGGCCAGCAAAAAGCCAACAATCAATACATCAAATCACTCTTTGCAGATGGCGTGAAGCAGGCATGTCGGTACGCCGGTCTACCCAAGCCGACCGGTTGCGCCTAGTGTTAGGAAAGCAGACTGAGGAACTCGCTGCGCGTGTTGGTATCGCTGCGAAAACGCCCCAGCATCACGGAGGTGGTCATCTGTGAGTTTTGCTTTTCCACCCCGCGCATCCGCATGCACAAGTGCTCCGCCTCGATTATGACACCGACCCCCCGCCCGCGCGTCACCTGCAAAATCGCCTCGGCGATCTGCTTGGTCAGCCCCTCCTGAATCTGCAATCGACGCGCATACATATCGACGATGCGTGCCACCTTGGACAAACCCAGCACATGGGTGTCGGGGAGATAAGCGACATGACAGCGCCCCATAAAGGGCAGCAAGTGATGTTCGCACAGGGAGTAGAGCTCGATATTCTTCACGATGATCATCTCATCGGTGTCGGTTTCGAAGACCGCGCCATTGACGATGGAATCTAGCGACTGGCTGTAGCCACCGGTTAAAAAACGCATGGCCGCCGCCGCGCGCTTGGGCGTTTTGAGCAAGCCCTCTCGCGATGGATCCTCGCCAATATCCAACAATATATTCCGATAGAAATCTTGCATCTGCAATCAACTTTTAACGATAAATAAAAAGCGGCCCTATAACAGCGCCAATTGGGATGCTGCACGGGCATCCATCACAACATCTAAAGCGCGTACCCGAAAAAGAGTTAGCCCCCGCTGCGGTGCGCCGACAAACGCGCGGCGATCTTAGCCACCACCGCCTCCCAGCTGTAGCCCTGTGCATAATCCAACCCCTGGGCCACCTTCTGGGCTCTGTAAGCATCATCGCCCAGCAATTGAATTAGTTTACTACAAATATCCTGCGCATCCTGTGGGTCAACCAGCAACTCCGGATAGGGCACCAGCTCGGACATCGGCGGATAGTTGGTTGTGATAACCGGCGTGCCGCACAGCTGCGCCTCGATAATTGGCAGGCCAAACCCCTCGGCCAAGCTGGGAAACAACACAGCTTTGGCCTGCGAGTAGTAATCTCTTAGCTCATCTAGGTCGATGCGCGAGTGAAAAATGACATCCTGTTGTTGCTGTAATTTTAGCGCCTCCACTAGCGCAAGCGTTTTGGCGCGATCCTCAGCCAGCGCGTGTCCGACCTTAATCAACTTGTAGTGTGCATAGGGGGCGTGCTGTTTAAGCTGAGCAAAAGCGCGCACTATGCCCGCTGTGTTCTTGCGCGGTATCTCGCTGCCCACTGCCAAAATATAATCGACAGTTTCTGTGGCCTCGCGCTGGGGTGCCGGATAAAAAACATCGCCATCCACCCCGTTGCCCACGACAGCTGTGCACGTAGCCTCGACACCATGCTTGAGTAGCGCGCGCTGGGATGTGCTAGAGACACAAAACAGACAAGTTGCCCGCCTGAGCAGCTGAACCTTGTCGTTATATTTCCAGCGTTTTAGCGATGTGTTCCACAGCAGATAAAAATCATCGTGAAAAATACAAAAAATATTGGCGCCACGAAAATAGCGCGCGACCAATCTGGCATAAAAAGCGGTGGTCTCTGTAAAAAAAATATCGCGCTCGCATCGAAGGCGTGCCAGCCAGATAATTTTTGCGGCAAAGTAAACCTGATAGAGCGCATAGAGAAAAAATACAGACTGACAGACTCTCCACGGGCTGTAGTCGAGTACCGTCAGGTTATCGAGGGCGTGCTCACCCGAACTCAGGTGCTTTAATACATTGGTCGAAACCGTGTGAAATGAGATTTCATCTTTTCTTGCATAGTGAACGTAAAGCATGCAACAACCTTGTGCGAGCGGCGCGACCAATAACGGGTATTAAAAAAAACCAATAAATAAATAGCTCGTATATCCGCAAAAAACACGCCGGATTTTTATAAAAGTTTACCGAGAAATCAACGCCGCGTTTAAAGCTAGAGAACTCCCCCCTCATGCCCGCATGTTGCACGACCGAGGGGTTAATCGTGGCAAATACATATCGCTTCTCTCGCAATAAATTTTGCGTGTTAATATCCCAATACATATTGTCTAATGCCGGGGCTATCGCATCTCGATATAGCGCGCGGGCGAAAAAGAAATTCACGCC
>CAZROX010000022.1:0-15956 GCA_964601845.1 uncultured Halothiobacillaceae bacterium | reverse complement strand
TAATTGGCGCAATACCTCATTGGCCAGCGCAGGGCCATTGCAATCGCCCTGCAATAACTCTGGCACCACGCGTTTATTGCGAATGATATTCACCAGACCCACGTGCTCGATTAGCAATTTGGAGCGAATCCACCAAGCGGTGAGTGCATCTACCCGATATGCAATCACCATGGGCACACCGATCAGGGTCGCCTCGAGGGTCGCCGTGCCAGAGGTCACCATTAGGCTATCGACATGTGCCATCACATCGTATGCCTGTCCATCGACCAATAGTACATTGCTCAGCGCGTGCGCTTTTAGCATCTGCTGAATTGGCTCCCGCAGCTGCGTGTGCGCCAGCGGCAACAAAAAATACAATTTTTTGTCCGCATGATTGAGCAAGGTGGCGGCATCGAGCATCGCAGGCAAGATATGGCGAATCTCCGCATGGCGACTGCCCGGCATCAGGCCGACTAGTCGGCAATTCGGATTCACACCCAGCTTTTGCAAAAAAGCATCGCGTGTATAGCACGGTTTAACTTGGCCACAGAGCGGATGCCCAACATAGCGCACGGGCAGCTGATGGGCGCGATAGCAGTCCACCTCAAAGGGGAAAATAACCGCCATCGCATCGACACAGCGCACGATGCGCTCCACGCGCTCTGGACGCCATGCCCAAATCTGCGGGCCGATATAAAACAGCACCGGCACCTGCATTTTTTGTGCAAAAGCCGCCACGTTTAAATTGAACTCCACATAATCGATCAGCACCAACAGCTTGGGCGGATGCTCTTTAATATGCCGCTTGATGATGCGCAAGGCCCGCCTGATGGCCGGCCAATTGCGCAACACCTCCCACAGGCCAACCACCGCAATCGACTGGCAGTCAAACAGCATGCGCAGGCCCGCCGCTTGCATACGCACGCTACCCATGCCACAAAAACTCAAGTTGGCATTGCGCTTTTGCAGGGCCTGTATCAGTTGGGCGCCATAGAGATCGCCAGATGCCTCACCCGCTAGCAACATGATATCGTCGGATTGATTCGCGACAGGTGCGCGCTGATCCACCATCAGTTATCCGTCAGTAGAGCGCATCGAGACAGCAGAGCGCTCAGGTGCGCGCTCGAATAATGCCGCGCTTGCTGGCAGCAATAAAATTGACCATGTGACCGACCTCGGGAAAAGCTTCGATCAGCGGGGATGCACGCAAGCTAGCGCGCTCGCATCCCTCGCTCGATCGGCACAAAATTTTAAATGCCTGTCGCAGTGCAGCTATGGTGCGATGCTCAAAATGGGCGCGCTTGAGGCCGATGGTATTCACCTTGATCGCAGCGGCGCGATTGCCAGCGACCATTACATAGGGCAGCATATCGCGATCGATCATGCTGGCGGCACCAGAAAAACTGTGTCGCCCTATCCGCACATACTGGTGCACGCTGGTAAAGCCGCCCAAAAAAACGTGATCCTCTAGAATGACATGCCCACCCAAGGATGCGGCATTGGCCATGATATTGTGGTTGCCCAATTGGCAGTCGTGGGCGATATGCGTATAGGCCATCAAAAAATTATGATCGCCTATACGGGTACACTCCCCGCCAGCTACCGTGCCCCGATGTATGCTGACATACTCGCGCACTGTATTGCCCTGGCCGATCTCAAGTCGCGTAGGCTCACCGCGATATGCCACATGCTGTGGCGGGCCGCCAATCGCCGCATAAGAAAAAAAGTGATTATTGCATCCAATCTTGGTGTGCCCTTGCAGATGGACATGGGGCTCCAACACACAGCCGCTGTCAATTTCCACCCCTGCGCCGACTACACAGTACGGGCCAATACGACAATCATCGGCTATTTTTGCATCGGGGTCGATGATCGCGGTTGGATGAATCATCGTTATAGAGCGCGAAAAGTGCTCATGATCTCCACCTGACACACAGCGCTCTCAGACACCCTCGCCTCGGCCTGAAAGCGCCAGATATTGAGCTTGTAACGGGTAATCTGTGTGTGCAGATGCAGTTGATCGCCCGGTTTCACCTGCGCCTTGAAACGCGCATTATTCAACCCAACTAGCAGGCACACATCCCCCCGCTCATGGTGCTGCGGCTCTGTCAGCAAGGAGAGCAACACGCTAGCCTGCGCTAAGGCCTCGACGATCAACACGCCGGGCAAGACCGGTGTCTGCGGAAAGTGCCCCGTAAAGCAAGGCTCATTGACCGTGACATTTTTCAGCCCTAGCAATTGCTCGCCAGGTGTATAGTCGAGCACACGATCGATTAGCAAGAATGGATAGCGATGGGGCAGATAGGTGCGTATCTGGTCTATCTCAAGTGTTCTGGTGGAATTTGTCATGCTCCCTACGCTCTATTTTGTTGATCGGCTAGATGATTTAATTTTCTTGCCATGGCATCGAGTGATCGAAAACGCACACAGTTTTTACGCCAGCTCACAGCGTGATCGAGCGGTGTGGCCGAGGCGTAGCTGCCCGCCTCGCGAATGGTACGGGTCACCAACGACATCCCAAAAATAGCCACATCATCTGCAATGCTCAGGTGCCCATCTATCACAGAGGCGCCACCAATTTTGCAGCGTGCGCCTATCGTGGCGCTGCCACCGATAGCGACACAGGCCACCACAAGGGTTCCGGCTCCAATCACAACGTTGTGCCCTATCTGCACCTGATTGTCTATGATGACATCGTCGGCAATCTGGGTATCGTCCAGTGTGCCCCGATCGATAGTTGTGTTAGCGCCAATTTCAACCCGATCGCCAATCACGACACGACCCAACTGCGGCATACGCTGCCAAGTTGTATCATCGTACACATAGCCAAACCCAAAGCCACCAATGACACAACCCGGCTGCAGCAGGCAAGCCTGCCCCAAATGGCAATCTGGCTCAATCACCACATTAGCCCCAAGCTGACTGTGATCGCCGATAGTCGCGTACTGCCCAATGCGACAACCCGAGGCGAGCTGAACACCCTCCCCAATACGGGCACCCCGATCAATTGAGACATGTGCCCCGACATATACATCGTGACCGAGAACAACTGAGTCGGCTATCACAGCACTCGGGTGAATACCGGCCTCCGGTTGATAAGGTGGATGCAGCAGTGCGCACACCTTGGCAAAATCCAAGCGCGGACTGGATGAGACGATGCTGATGGCAGCATTGTGTCTCACCAAATCCTCGGGCAACAAAACAGCGGAGGCCTTACAGGCGACCAATCGTTCGATCGATGTGTTGCAGGTACGATCGACAAAACTCAGCGCCCCTTCAGTCGCGCTGGCAAGTGATGCTAAATGTGTGATCGGCACCCTTGCATCCCCAACCAATTGTGCGCCAATTACCTTGGCAAGCTCGCCACAAGTGAGCATCAGACACCGAGCCTATACGAGATGGGCCTGTCTGATAGCGCTTGCATTATTTTTTATCCATGCGTTTCAAAACCTTGTCTGTAATATCCACAGCTCTGGTGGCGAATAACACCCCATCCCCCAATACGAGATCGTAGTCGTTCTCTCGTGCGAACTCGCCGATTACCTGGGAGGATCTATCCTGCAATTTTGCAAATTCACTCTGCCTGACACTCCCCAACTCCTGCTGAAACCTCTGATCTTTAACTTGCAGCTCCCGAACGCGCTGTTGTAGCGCACCGATTAACTTCTGATGTGCGTCTGCCGACATCGCCAATTTTTCACGCTCGATCTTCTCGCTCTCCCTTCGAATGGCATCGCGCTCGCGCAAGAGCCCTCTGCGACGCTCGCTAAACTGCTTGTCAATCCGATCATTCGCATCGATGGCCATGGCAGACTCACCGACAATACGCCTGACATCGACCACACCAATTTTTAGCTCTTTTGCCAGCGCAAAATTGGTGGCGGACAATAGCATTAAACCTGCCAAAAACAATACTCTCATCATATTACTCCCCTTCACTTTTGATTGTGTTTACCAGAAAAAAATTAAAAATTTGCGCCGATAGAGAATTGGAATCTATCTAGACTATCCCCACTCTTTTTTCTATAGGCCTCTGCATAGCTGATCGTCAAAGGACCGACAGCCGTACGCCATAGCAACGCAATACCGACAGTTGCGCGCAGATCTTGGAGGCTAATGTTACTGCCCTGCGCGTATACATTACCATAATCTGTAAACAGACTGATTCGCATGCTATCTTTCAGACTCTCCCAGGGTGGAAGAATCAGTGCCAGGGTACCCAAAAAGCGCAGGTCACCACCGATATGTAGATTATTCTCATCCACCGGCCCCAAAGTATTTTGTGAATAGCCGCGCAAAGAGTTCACCCCACCGCCAAAATACCGCGCGTAAAATGGCAAGGCATTTAGGTCACCTGTTCCCCGGCCATAGTCGATTCGATTGCGAATGCCGAACACGATATGCTCGGATAGCTGGAAGAAATTTTCCTGCCTGTAGCTCGTTTTGTAATGGCCGACATCCCCCAGTTGCCAAGAGACAGACAGAGTATTTAAATTACCACTCGTGGGGAAAACAAAACGATTGCGTGTGTCACGCGACAGCCCAAGCTCTAATGAAACGCTCTCCAAGCTCGTACCATGGGTCTGTATAAATTCGAGTACCTCAGCTGAGTTGCCCGCGGTTCTAAAAACATTCACATGTTGGGCAACAGCGCCGAAGCTCACATTGGAATGCTCTGAGATGGGAAAAGAAAATACACTGCCAAGGGATTGGGTGTCGGTCACATAATTGGCTGTCGAGGATATCTGACCACTGTCGCGCCTAGTCGCATCGATATAGGTGTTGTTTGCCACCCCATCTAGGGTATAAAAAGGCTGCTGGTAACGTATTAAAAGCCGCTGTAATGCTTGAGAGCTGCTTAAATTAAAATCTGCCTTGTTACCCGTGCCCAGCCAGTTCAAATCACTCCAACCAAAATCTACCGAGATGCCATTGGAGCTCACGCCCGCCCCCAGGGTAAATGATGACTGGGCAACAGACTCCTCCAGCTCCACCACGATATCAACCCGCGTACGATCACCCACTACCGGTATTGTGCGGATATTCACTCGGCTGACATAAGCGAGCCGCTGCAATCTAAACCTAGATTGATTGAGCTTATCTAACGAATAGGGCTCGTCCTCAGAGAGACGCATCTCTTGGCGCAATGCATAGTCGCGCGTGCGGGTGTTGCCGACAAAATAAATGCGATTGATCAGGGTCGGCTCGCCCAAATCGGCTCGATAAATCACATCAACTGTTTGATCATCTTGAAATTGAAAGTCAAATTGCACCTGGGCAAATGCGTAGGAGGCATTCGCATAATAATTCTCCAAGGCATCCTGCACGCTCGATACCTGTTGAATTGAAACAATGTCGCCAACGATTAACCGATCGAGTTGCTCCTGCAAGGCTGCATGATCCTCCGATCGCCCGCCCAACAACTGCACACTGTTGAGGCGATATTGCTGGCCCTCATCGATATTGACGGTGATATAAATATTTTCAGAATCCGGCGATACGGATACCTGGGTCGATACAATACGCGTATTTAAATAACCATTGCTGCGATAATACTCCTCTAGGATATCTAAATCCGCTTGCAGCTTTGCCCGCGTGTATTCGTCTGCACTTGAAAAAAGTCCGCCTCGGGTGCCGGATGAAAACAGTGCCAGCAGTGTATCCTGATCATAAATATGATTGCCCACCAGGTTCAGGTGACGAATTTTTGCCGGTTGTCCCTCATGAATCTCTAGCGAGACTTTCACGCGATTAAAATCTAGCTGATCTATCGTCGACTCAACACGTATAGAAAAATAGCCCTCCTGGTTGTAGAAGCTGCGGATGTCTCGCTTGATTTGTTCTAATACAGCCCGATCGAACACACTGCCTTTTTGAAAGCCTTGATTCTCAAACACCATTTCCAGTTTTGTTTTATCTATTTTTTTATTGCCGGTGATTTTAACTGAATCGATTGTCGGGCTCTCCTCCACCAAAATAACTAAGTCAGCACCGCGCTGGTACAGACTGATATTCTTGAAAAAGCGTGTCTCGTAGAGCGCATGGATAACAGCGCTGCTATCGAGCTCAGAAAAGGGTTGCCCGCTCACGATGGGCAAATAGTCGATAATCGTGCTACGGCTGACCCGCTGATTGCCTTCAATCTCAATATTAGAGATTGCCAACTCATTGGCAAAAGCGCTCAGGCTACACGGCAACCATAGCAAAAAAATAAAAAGGCGTAGAGGAGAGTACATATAAAAAATAATTAATTGAGGTGATGTACTACAACAAACGTAACAAATCGTTACTAATCGCAAACACCACCAGACACCCGACGATACTCAACCCCAAAATCTGGGCATACGCGAGAAACTGATCGGACAGTGGCCTACCCTTAATCCCCTCTGCCACTAACAAGACCACATGCCCCCCATCGAGCACCGGCACCGGCAACAGGTTCACTATGCCGATGCCAATGCTGATAATGGCCAGAAAGTTGAGGTAGTGATCGTAGCCAATAGACGCTGCCTGGCCGGCAAATTGCGCAATGCTAATCGGGCCGCTGACATTGCTCAAAGAGGCACCGCCAGTGACTAACTTAACCAGCATTTTCAATGTCAGCAAGGTGATATCCCGAACGCGCGCATAGGCTCTCGCTGCGCTCTCAAAAAACCCGTAGCGTGAGACTGTCCAAAACAAGCCCCAATCCTCTGGCACGCGTGCCTGGACACCGAGAAAGCCAACAGACTCCCCATCGCTCAGCTCGCGCTCGCCAATGGTCACCCCGAGTGTATACAGCTGCCCATCATCGGCACGCGTCACCCCCAAGCTAGCTGTTTCGTTGGGCATGGCGCGTATCAGTGTCGTCAAGTCGACAAAATTGTCTACCGGCATATCGTTAAACGAGACGATTTGATCACCACTTTGTAAACCGGCGCGCATCGCCGGGCTGTCCGGCTCCACCTGATCGATTACAGCTGGCAATACCGGTCGCCAGTAGCCTAGCCCCATGTGTTCTAGCAAATCGCCCTCCTGCTGCAACAGGGGTGCCAGATCAGCGGTAATTCTGCGCTGCTGTAAATAGCCATCGCGATCGGTGACATCTATGGTGATAGCGCTGGCATTGGATAGCGATGCATCGTAAATGGCAAGCCGTGCATCGTCCCAACTTTGCACCGCGTGACCATCGACCGCTGTAATGAGATCGCGCATCTGAAAACCGGCATCTTCTGCAATGCTCTGAGGTGCTACCTGACCTACGATCGGTGAGATGCCACTAATGCCATGCAAATACATGATCCAACAGACCACAAATGCCAGCAAAAAATTTGCCGCAGGCCCCGCCAATACGATCACAGCACGCGCCCACAGCGACTGATTATTAAACGCACGCGCCCGCTCAGATTCTGCAACGGGTTGCTCGCGCTCATCCAGCATTTTGACGTAGCCACCCAAGGGGATGGCCGCCAGCCTATACTCGGTGCCATCCGATGCTGTGCGCTGCCAAAGTGGATGGCCAAAGCCGATGGAAAAGCGGAGCACCTTAACGCCGAGGCGACGGGCAGCAAAGAAATGGCCGTACTCGTGGAACCCCACCAAAATACTCATGGCCACTATAAAGGCGATTACAGCAAACAGTAATTCCATTAACCACTACCCATCATTGCCAGCAGCTCATATGCCGATGCGCGCGCATCGCGGTCTATGCAGAGAATATCATCTATCCGACTCACAGCGCGTTGATTCGTTTTTTCGAGCACCGACTCGATCAATTTTGGTATCTCGGTGAATCGGATCTGGCGCTGCAAAAATGCATCGACTGCACACTCATTGGCTGCATTGAGCACGATGTTGCTCGAACCGCCGGCACCCATAGACTGCTCGGCTAACCCCAAGCACGGAAAGCGTGCACGATCTGGCAATTCAAATGTCATCGTCTGTACTTGAGAAAAATCCAACGTCTTCACACCCGACAGTGTACGTGCCGGCCACGCCAAACCATAGGCGATTACAGTGCGCATATCGGGCAAACTCAACTGCGCTAAAGTTGTGCCATCAGTATAAGAAACCATGGAGTGAATAATACTCTGCGGATGGATAATAACCTGCAGTCTTTCCAAATTGACACCGAATAAATGGCAGGCCTCGATCAATTCTAGCCCTTTATTCATTAGGGTTGCCGAGTCGACGGATATTTTTTTTCCCATCTGCCAATTGGGGTGCTGGCAGGCCAACTCGGGGGTTGCCTGTTGCAGCTGCTCAAACGACCAGCCACGAAATGGCCCACCCGAGCCTGTGAGCAGTAATTTTTCGACCTGCTGCAAATCGATAGTGGTGCCATGGGCACCGAGCAGGCACTGCATCAGGGCGCAGTGCTCGCTATCGAGCGGCAAAAGCTCTGCACCGCTCGCCATCACCTCCGCCATGAGTAACTCCCCCGCCATGACCAAAGATTCCTTATTTGCCAGCAGCACGCGCTTGCCAGCGCGCACAGCGGACAGGGTCGACTCCAACCCCGCAGCACCTGTAATCGCTGCAATCACGATATCCGCCGCGGGCATTTGCGTCAGGGACACCAGTGCCTCTCGACCACACAAGACCTCGGTCTGGCAATCCACCTGCCTCATCGCCGAGGACAGACGTGCGGCGGCATCGGCATCTTGCAGCACCGCCACCTGTGGTTGAAATGCTAGGCACTGCGCCAACAATGCTTGATCCTGCTTGTTGGCAGCCACGCCGAGCAGCTGATAGTGATCCGGGTGGCGTTGAATCACATCGAGCGCACTGCGGCCAATCGAGCCGGTCGCACCCAAGAGCACAATTTTTTTAGGCTGTGAGTCGGGCATGTCCCAGTACAAATAAAATGAATACAAACACCGGGGCGGCGGATAAAAGACTATCGACCCGATCCAAAATACCACCATGGCCCGGAATCAGGCTACCGCTATCTTTGATGCCGGCCATGCGCTTGAGATAACTCAGATACAAATCGCCCACAATCGATACAACGCTTGCCGCCATCGAGGCGACAACCCACGGCCAATCTAGGTTGATCCACAGCGCGCTTAGCAGCGTAAACGCGAGCGCACACACCAAGCCGCCAACAAAACCCTCATAGGTTTTTCCCGGGCTGATGGTCGGTGCAATCTTATGGCGCCCGAACATTTTTCCAGCAAAATAGGCACCGGAGTCTGTGATCCAGACTAGCGATAAAAAATAGAGTAATAGCCAGGGTTCGGGTAGCGCCAGGGCTCGGTACAAAGTAAACAGACTCAGCATGGCAATGATGGTTGCGATAAAACTCAGGGGGATATGCAAGTAAACGCTTTTTGGCAGGCGAAAAAAAAGCATCGCGATGCTGAGCGTACACCAGATCAAAAAACCGATGCACGCCAAACAATACAACCACGCTATCGGCAAAAACATGCCGCCGATCACAGCAGCGCTGAGCGATAACGCCCAGAGAAATTGCCCTATATTAGAGACGCGAAAGAGGCGTGCCAGCTCCCAGCCAGACAAAAAACCGACCAACACGATTAGGCCGCCAATAAGATAGGGATGATGAAAAAACCACAGGAGAGAGAAAAGCGCACCACCGACCACTAGGGCGCTTAGCAGGCGTTTCGCTAGCACAATCAGGTAGCTAGCTGGGAGCTGATCTTGCCGTAGCGCCTTTCGCATTGGCCAAACCAGTGTACGGCCCGCTCAAGCTCTGCCCGATCAAAATCAGGCCAAAGCACATCGGTAAAATACAATTCCGTGTAGGCGAGCTGCCACAGCAAATAATTACTGATCCGACGCTCGCCGCCGGTGCGAATAAGCAGGTCGGGGTCTGGCGTACCGGCTAAGGAGAGATGCTGCTCGATATGCGCCATGGTGACCGCATCCGATGCAGCGCCCGATGAGAGCACTTGATTGATCGCCTGGGCAATATCCCAACGGCCACTGTAGCTAATTGCAATATTCAGTGTCATCTGGGTGTTGTGCAGCGTCTGCGCTTGTACGCTGTCGATAGATGAGCGCACCGTCGGTGACAACGTATCCAAATCGCCAATAAAATGCAGACGCACGCCCTGGGTGTTCATCTGGTCGATGTACTGGGTCGAGCGGGCAAACAGCCCCATCAAGGCATCCACCTCATCCTTGGGCCTGAGCCAATTTTCAAGGCTAAAGGCAAACAGCGTCAACACCTCGATGTTCAGCGCAAGGCTATTTTTGACGGCATCTTCGATAGCTCTCGCACCGGCCTCGTGGCCGAGGATGCGCGACTCCTGCCGCCCCTGTGCCCAACGCCCATTACCATCCATGATGATCGCCAGATGGCGTAAGCGATTATTTGGCATAGGTAATAAGACGCACTGGGGCTTACAGCTCCATTAAGTCTTTTTCTTTGTTGTCGAAAGCCGCATCGACCTGTTTGATATGCTCGTCTGTCAGCACTTGCACGCGATTTTGCAATCCACGCTCTTCGTCCTCTGAAATCTCTTTGTCTTTGAGCAGAGACTTAGCCATATTATTGGCATCTCGGCGTATATTGCGCACAGAAACACGGCAGTTTTCTGCCTCTTGTCGGACAATTTTTACTAGCTCGCGCCTGCGCTCCTCGGTGAGGGCTGGCAGTGGAATGCGCAGCAAATTGCCGGTGACTATCGGGTTGACCCCCAAATTTGAGCTGACAATGGCCTTTTCAAGTACTGGCAGCATCACTTTTTCCCAAGGTGTGACAGACAACGTATGGATATCGTCCACTTTAATGGTGGCAACTTGATTAATCGGCACCTGATTGCCATAGTAATCCACCACGATGCCATCGAGCAGATTGACCCGTGCCCTGCCAGTGCGCACCCGCTCAAAAGTCTGATCTAAGAGCAATAGGCTCTTTTTCATCCGCACTTGCGCGTCTTTTAAAATATCTTCAATCATCGTTCGTAATTATTGAGCCCACATTACCATCACGCATCAGGCGCATTAAATCCCCATCATTGTTGAGGTTAATCACACACATGGGGATATTGTTGTCGCGGCACATCACCACCGCAGTGGTATCGGCAAAGCGCAAATTCTTCTCCAACACTTGGCTATAGCTGATGCGCTTATGCAACACAGCATTCTTGTTGTGCACGGGGTCTTCGGAATAGATACCATCCACTTTAGTGGCTTTAATAAACAGCTCGACACCCAGCTCGGCGGCGCGCAAGCTCGCCGCGGTATCGGTGGTAAAAAAAGGATTGCCGGTGCCTGCAACGCAGATAACCATGCGTCCATTTTTAAGATGCTGGGTCGCGCGGCGCAAAATATACGGCTCACAGACAGAGTCGATTTGAATAGCGGACATGAGACGACATATCACCCCCGCGTGCTCCAGCGCACTCTGCAACGCCAACCCATTGATTACCGTGGCCAACATGCCCATGTGATCGCCACATCCGCGCTCGATGCCCATGCCGGCCAAATCGGTGCCACGGCAGATATTGCCCCCACCGATTACCAGCACTATCTGGCAGCCGGCCGCGCTCAGCTCAGCTAACTCACTGGCAACACGCCGCACATAGCCAGGCTCAATACCATGCTGCTGGGCGCCCATCAAGGCCTCGCCACTGAGCTTAATCAGGACACGCTTGTATCGCAAACTAGCAGCGGCCATCAAAAAAATCTCTTATTGCACGCATAAAGTGAGCAGAGCACACAACACTACTCAGCCTGAGTCTCTATATTATCGCCCACTACAAAATAGCAAAAATTGCCAACCTCGGCCTTTGCAGCGGACACTAAATCGCCGACACGCTGATCGGTATTTTTGACAAATGCCTGTTCGAGCAGCACGCACTCCGCAAAAAACTTGTTCATCTGCCCATCGACAATTTTTTCCATCATGTCGGCAGGCTTGCCCGATTGCTTCGCTTTTTCACTCAGGATGGCCCGCTCTTTTGCGTAATCCTCTGACGGCATTGCCTCTCGATTGATGTAGCGCGGTTTGCTAGCCGCTATGTGCATAGCGATATCCTTGGCAAGCGCCTGGTCTGCACAATGCTCAAGCTGAACCAACACACCGATGCGACCACCGTGAGAATAGGCACCGCAGACACCGCTTTCTGCGCGCAGGCACTCAAAGCGACTGATCTGAATATTCTCGCCCAACCGCTGCACCAGATCTCGGCGCACCTGCTCGACCGTATTGGGCTGATCGTGCTGTAAGGCACTCGCAGATAACTTTTCGATATCATCTGGGTTGACGCGCAGCACGCACTGCGCAATTTGGGCGGCAAATGCATTGAAATCATCGCCTCTAGCGACAAAATCGGTCTCACAATTAATCTCCACCATCGCTGCGGCACACCGATCATCGCTTGTCATAACCGCGATGATGCCCTCAGCTGCCACGCGCCCGCTTTTTTTATCCGCCTGTGCCAGGCCTGCAATGCGCAGTTTTTCAACCGCCAGCTGCATATCGCCATTCGCCTCAATCAGGGCGCTCTTGCATTGCATCATGCCCACACCGGTCAGCTCGCGCAACGCTTTTACCTGTGATGCTTTAATTTCCATATAAACAACCTACCGGAAAACTCAAATTAATTAATTAAGACAACCCTAACAAGCCGTTACTCAGGCGCGACCTCAGGGGTCGCAGCTTCGGGGCTTGCCTCTGCTGTATCGGGTGCAACGGCATCCGCTGTATCAGGTGCAACGGCATCCGCTGAGGCATCCGCAACGGCATCCGCCGAGGCATCCTGCTTATCGGGTGTCGCGGCTGTTTTTGTCTGTACATCTACCACCACCCCTTTTGAGGAGACGACGCCAGCTGGCTCTGGTTCAACCGCTGCCTGTGCAGCCCCGGGTGTGGGCACTAAGCTGAGGGCTGCGATCTCTTTACCCGTTAGCACCGCCTGCGATATAACCTCAATATAAAACTTCACCGCGCGAATTGCATCATCATTGCCCGGGATTGGATAGTCGATATTTTTGGGTGAGTGATTACTGTCCACCACGCCGACCACCGGAATGCCCAGCTTTTTGGCCTCGACTATGGCAATTTTTTCCATGCCGACATCCAGCACAAACAGCGCATCGGGTAGGCTTGTCATATCCCGAATGCCCCCTAGATTGCGATTGATTTTGTCGTGCAGGCGCTGCATCATCAGCTGTTCTTTCTTCTTGCCAAAGTTCATGCCAGCGGTTTTTTGACGCTCCTCAATCTCTTGCATGCGACTGACAGACTTACGCACCGTCTTAAAGTTCGTCATCATGCCGCCCAACCAACGTCGGTTGACATAGGGCATGCCGCAGGCAATGGCAGCCTGTGCAATCGGGTCGCGCGCCACACGCTTAGTGCCGACAAACAACAGTTTTTTGTGCTCGGCGGCCAGCTTGCTGACAAAATTACACGCCTCGTGCAATAGCCTGTGCGTCTCCTCTAGGTTGAAAATATGCACGCCACTGCGCGTGCCATACAGGTAGGGCGCCATGCCCGGATCCCAATAGCAACTGCGATGGCCAAAATGAATACCAGCTTCAAGCATCTGGCGAATGTTGATCTCGGGCATGTCTGCCTCTCCTAATGTTTTGGGTTAAAACTACACAAGCCAGCAATTACCAACCAATCAAAACAACGATCGGCACCCGGTTTTTGTCTGAAAGGGCCTGCATGTGAAATTGTGCGACACAACTAGCAAAAACACCCACATAACCTGGAGTCTCTTTGCTAGGCCGCAGCTAGATAACACACTAGCTGCGGGCAATTATATAATAAAAACAGCCGATACCTGCATCTAATCCACGACATCGCCACCGACTTTCCAAAGTTGCACGCGTCTGCCCTGAAATACCACAGGGGCAAAGTATTTATACTCGTACTGATTGAGTACGCCAAGCTGCATAAACACGCTTTCCGCCCGCCGATTAGTCGTCAACACACCATAGCGATAATCCCAATTGAGCAGCAACTGGTAGGCACCGTTCGGATTCAACGGCTCCACCGTTTCTTGTCCATTGGCGTAAGACACAATACGGGCCAAAGCAGTGCCGGCAGGATGGCTTCTCAACTGGTGCAGATTGTATTGACGACTTTGCCATACACCGCGTGCATTGAATGCATCTTGGTTGCCATCTAATCTTTGATAGTACTCCATGCTCGCATCCGACTGCTTGGCCTCGCCATACAGCTGGCCAGAAAAAAACCAAGAGGGGAAAATAAACGTGTGCTCATCGATCAGCAAAAATACATCGCGCGTATAGGGCGGGTACAAAAATTTGAGCCAGTCGATCGAGCTATCGAGGTTTTCTGTCGCCAAGGTCGCTGCCGTCTGCTCGGGCGATTGTGCCAGCGTATTGCGCAACCAAGTAATTGCAGCGCGCTTATCGCCATCAAACTGCTCATAGATCACTCTCATGCCTTCCAGACCATGTGCGACATAGAATTTAATCATATTGGCCGCTTCTCTCTGCGAGCGCGCATTCCACGCCGAGTCGATAAAAAAGTTCCTTTCACGATCGGTTGCGACATCCGGGTCACTCAAGGTTGCCCGTTTGGTGTAATAGCTAATCTGATGGCCATCGCGCGGGATCGCCCAAATAACTGATTCAAATGGCGTGTTTTCTAAGATGGGGAGGTAGGAGCGATTATTGCCCCAAGCCAAAAATGAGTAGCCGCTCGCCTTAACATAATCAATACAAGAAGAGACCGCAACGGCGCTGATATAAAGTGGCAGACAAGCCGCTAGCACGATGGGCACAACAGCATAGGATTTGCGATTCCATTGCTTGATAGTGTGATTTTTTTCCACCAAAGCATTCAGTAATAGATGCGTGTAGTCGTATAGCAAACTCAATGCATACACCAAGGACACCGCCAGCACCATATTAAAATAAATAATAAACCGCCCGGCAAAATAAGTGAGCGCCGACATAAACAGCGGCATAGCAAAGGCGACGATCAGCGCCCGATCTCGCATCACTCCCTTGACAATTAATGCCGCCAGACCAAATAACGACAGATAAAAAACCCATACATTGTTGAAGGACAAGCGAATCACGCTGGCCCAGTTAAGGCGCAACAGCTCGGCAATCGGTGTCGTACTAAACAGATCGCTCTCCGGCGTTACCAACTGGGTGTACCACTGCAAAAAGTTCTGCCACACAGTGATAGGAAAGCTGATGCCCTGTAGCAATAGCAACAACACAAAACCGGCAAGCGTCAGATAGACAAATCTGCGTGTGCGCACATAGTCGATGCGCCAGCAGAGCGCCAAAAACATCGGCACGCCAGAAATTGCCAGCGCGACCACCACGGCATGAAACCACCACCAAGAAAACAGAATCAGCGAGCACCAGGCCAAAGCGTAATATAGCGACTCAAATCGTCGCGTCTTAACCAGTGCGTAACAGAAGTAACCACTCAAAAAAGTCAGCGGCAGCTTAAGGCTATCCAGATCATAAAATCCGTACTTGGTCTTGAGTAGCCAATAGATCATAAAAGTGCCAATCAGGGCGGCTAGCAAGGCAAACGTGGGCCGCTGATCGACGGTGCGGTAAAACAAAAATAAGCTAAAGCACAGGAGCGATGAGATAACCGGTGTGGCATAGACTGCAATGGTTTGATACCCGATACCAGATACCTGATGCGCCAGGGCTGTCAGAAAAGGCAGTAGCGGTATTGTGCTGGGGAAGTTCTCGCCCTCTGGCACTAGGCGCAGCGGGTCGATCGGATAGGTGCCGGCAAGCCATGCCTCCACCATGCGCAGATAGAAAAAACCATCTAGATTGGTGAGATTGGGCCTGCCAAATACATGCAGTGCACCCTCCGACCAATTGGCAAAAGGCAACAGCACGCGCTCGTACCAAGAGAGTGCCAAGATGGCAATAAAAGCCAGTGTAATGAAAGCCGCCGAAAACAGAGCACGTTTACTACAGCTAAACGGTAAACGCACAGGCAGGAACTGACGCAAAATAAAAGCCCAATAAAAAAAAATAGCTGTTTATCGGGCCAACAAATTGCCCAG
>CAZROX010000021.1:0-16145 GCA_964601845.1 uncultured Halothiobacillaceae bacterium | reverse complement strand
AGACAGAGATGTGTGTGCACGCCGTGCAACTGGGAATGCCAACAGATGAGCTGATCACCCCCTATCGCTCGCGCCAAACCAGCTCGCCCAGCAAGCTCAATACGCTAAAAGATGGCGGCATCATCTTGGTGTACTTTTTGTTTTTCATCAAACAGATACGGCCCTTTTTGTTTTTCTTTACCATAACCCTTATCTTTGCCATCGCATCCTGTGTGGTGGGTGTACCGATTGTAATCGACTACTTGAGTACGGGGCTGGTGCCGCGCCTGCCAAGTGCCGTGCTGGCCGCAAGCTTGGGTATCGTTGCATTTGTCAGCTTGTTTACCGGCATCATCATGCACGGCATCGCCTTGTTGCAGTGGGAGCAAAAGCGCCTGATCTATCTGTCTATCGGCACCCAAAAGTCGGATTAGCCCTAGCGGCGGCGGCGTGGTACTGGGTGCGCGCTTTGTGTCATAATAAGCGCTGCATTTTTTCAGGCTGAATTATCGAGCTTTGCAGAGGATTTTCACATGTTATTTTTAATCGAGAGTGCGCAGGCTGCCGAGGGCAGCAGCGGTGCGGGTGCAGGGGATGGACTATTTGGCCTAATGCTTCCGCTGCTATTGCTGGTTTTCTTCTTTTTTGTCTTCATCATGCCGCAGCAAAAGCGTGCCAAACAACACAAAAAAATGGTCGGGGCGCTACAAAAAGGTGACGAGGTGCTCACCAATGGCGGCATAGGCGGTGTCATTGTGAAGGTAACCGATGCATTTATCACCATTCAAATTGCCGAGGGTGTTGAAATCCAAGTGCAAAGAAATGCGGTCGCTCACCTGATACCCAAAGGCACGCTCAAGAAAAGCTAGATTGACCCCCGCTCTATCCATTTTCAAGATCGCACTTAGCGACCAATAGTTCTGTGAACCGCTATCCCGCTTGGCTATATATATTGCTGGTTGCGCTGGTTTTCGGCGCTTTTTTGTGCGCGCTACCAAATTTTTACGGCGATAGCCCAACCATACAGATATCGGCACGCTCAGGCTCGATAGATCGCATCATGCTAGAGCGCGTGATTCAATCCACGCTCGAAGAGCTGGATATTCAAACCGCCACCATCACCAAGGGCGACGATAACTGGTCGGTCTCTTTTAGCGATATCCCCGATCAACTCAGAGCACGCGATCTGTTGTCGGAGCGATTGGGCACGCAATACACCACCGCGCTCAATCTATCGTCGAACGCGCCCAGCTGGCTATTGAAGCTGTCCCAACCGATGCGACTTGGGCTAGATTTACGCGGCGGGGTGCACTTTTTAATGCAGGTGGATGTCGCCTCGGCCATAGAGCGCTTGGAGCAGAGCTATGTCAGCACGATAAACGCGCTTTTTAAAGATCAAAAAATCTATCACAAGGGCGTGAGCTACGACGATAACCAAATTGTCATTCGATTTGACAACGCCGAGACACGCAAGAGAGCGCTGGAACAAATTGCGTCGAACTATCCCGAGCTTGAGGTCGTGCAGTATGTTGAAAATGGCGACTTCTACCTAAAGCTCAATGCCTCCCAACAAATGGAGCGCGAAGAACGCACACTAGCGATTCAACAGAATCTGGTCACCCTGCGCAATCGGGTCAATGAGCTGGGTATCAGCGAGCCTGTGGTACAACGACAGGGCAACAATCGCATTTTGGTGCAATTGCCCGGGGTGCAGGACACCACCCGTGCCAAACAGATCTTGGGCACGGCGGCAACCTTGGAATATCGCCTGGTGCACGGCTTATCTAGCGATTGGTACGATGCCCAAGAGACCGGCCGCCTGCCCTATGGCACCAAGCTCTATACGCGTCGCGCCGATGGCTCGCCCGTGTTACTCAAGCGCGAGGTGATCGTTACCGGCGATCAGATCCGCGATGCGCGTGCCGGCATCGACCAACAGAGCGGCACCACTGCCGTGTTTGTCACACTCGATGCGGCAGGTGCCAGACGCATGGAGCGCATCAGCGCCAAGAATATCGGCAAGCTGATGGCGGTGGTATTTATCGAGCGCACGGTCAAAACCAAAATTGTCGATGGCAAAGAGGTTAAGGAAACCAAATTGGATGAGACGGTTATCAACGATGCCGTTATCCGCGATGTGCTGAGCAACCGCTTTCAAACCACTGGCTTGGGCAGTCAAGAGGCGCGCGATCTGGCGCTGCTGCTGCGCTCGGGTGCGCTGCGTGCACCGATGGAGATTGTCGAGGAGCGTACCGTGGGGCCGAGCTTAGGGCGCGATAACATCGAAAAAGGGCTGCTGTCGATGATAATTGGCTTTGTGGCCGTCTTAATCTTTATGGTGATCCGGTATCGCGTTTTTGGCCTGTTTGCCAATGTGGCGCTGTTGCTCAATCTTGTTTTCATCACCGCTGCCCTGTCGCTACTCCAGGCCACCTTAACCCTGCCCGGTATCGCTGGTATCGTCTTGACCATCGGCATGGCGATCGACGCCAATATATTGATATTTGAGCGTATTCGAGAAGAGTTGCGCTCAGGCAATGCCATTCAAAGCAGTATCAACCTGGGCTATGCCAAGGCATTTGGTACCATTGCAGATGCCAACATCACCACATTGATTACCGCCATCGTGCTATTTGTCGCCGGCACAGGGCCGATTAAGGGCTTTGCAGTTACCCTATCAATCGGCATACTCACCTCGGTGTTGACCGCCATTATCTACACGCGTGCGCTGGTCAATGGCTTCTATGGCGCTAAACATGATATAAAAAAGCTCCCCATTTAGTTAGGTCGTGATATGCAGGCAGCCATAACAAGAAAACCGATTAACTTCATGTCCAGAAATGGCGTGGCGCTCGCCATCTCTGGTGTGTTGATTGTGGTGTCTATACTCGCCATCCATTTTCGTGGGCTGAACTTTGGCATCGACTTCTCCGGTGGCTATCTGATCGAGGTGGGATACTCGCAGACGGTCGATCTATCACAGGTGCGCGACGCGCTAAAAAGCGCCCAGTTTGAAGAGGTATCGGTACAGCATTTTGGCAGTGCGCGCGATGTGTTGATTCGCCTGCCCATTACCGGCAGCCTCACCGATGTCACGGTTGGCGATCAGGTGCTAAAAGCGCTGTCGGTCAATGCCGAGCAAGCCAGCTCAGATGCGCCCAGTATGCGACGGGTCGAGTTTGTCGGGCCGCAAATCGGCGATGAGCTGCGCGAGCGAGGGGGCTTGGCTGTGCTCTATGCGCTGTTTTGTATCGTGCTCTATATTTGGCTGCGCTACGAAAAGAAATTCGCCTTGGGTGCCGTGCTGGCGCTGGTGCACGATGTACTCTTGATCGTTGGGCTATTTGCCATCACCCAGATGACCTTTGATTTAAGCGTGCTGGCGGCTATCTTGGCGATTATCGGCTACTCGCTAAACGATACTATCGTGGTGTTTGATCGCATTCGAGAGAATTTCCGCACTCAGGTCGATATTGAGCCGATTGGAGTCATTAATAACTCGCTCAATCAGGTGTTGTCCAGAACCGTTACGACCTCCTTCACCACCTTGCTGGTGCTGGTCTCGCTGTATCTGTTTGGTGGCGAGGTGATCAATGCATTTGCCGTGGCATTAATCGCTGGTGTGTTGGTCGGCACCTACTCCTCTATCTTTGTGGCTGGCACCGCCATTCTAAAGCTTGGCGTCTCCCACAAGGACCTGATGTCGGTCACACCAGAGGGAGAGTCCCTCGATGCGCTGCCCTAACCTCAACAACCTTTGTCGGATATTGGCCTGTTGCCTCGGGGCATCCATGCTGTTGATCGGCGGATGTGCAACAACCAATAGCAATCTCAAGAACGCCCCTATCCCTCAGCCAGCTCAACTGCTCTCGGTCGATGGCAAGGTGCAATACGTGTTGCCCGACGACCCTCACATTAGAGCCAACTGGCAGGAGGTCAACTCTGCGGTGGCTAGCAAGGACTGGTACACAGCGCTGTATCATGCCGAGCGCGGTCTACAACTCGACCCAAAATCCGCCGCCATGTGGAGTGTGTTAGCCGAAGTACAACTCAATTTGCAGCAGTATAAAAATGCCGAAAGTAGCGCAATCGAATCCAGCCTGTTGGCACAAAACACCGCAGCCTTGCAGTATCGAAACTGGTCGATGATTGCCTATGCGCGTCACAAGCTTGGGGACCCTACCGGGGTGCGCAGTGCCATGCAGCAAGTTGATCGATATGCCAGCCCAGGTCAGAAAACCTTTAATGCAGTTAGTTACTAGCATTTATCTGTGATGCGGTTCGGCTTGCGAGCGCCCGATGGACGCGCCTGATACCCACCCCCTAGAAAACCCATCTATACACGATCTTTTGGGCTGTGATGGCCCTTTGGCGCACACGCTGCCAAATTTTGCACCACGCGAGCAACAACAACAGCTGGCGCAGGCGATTCATCTGGCCTTGGAACAGCAATCGGTACTGGTCAGCGAGGCCGGCACAGGCGTGGGGAAGACGCTTGCCTATCTGATCCCCGCGCTGCTCAGCGAGCATAAAACGATTATCTCCACCGGCACCCGCCACCTGCAAGATCAACTGTTTCACCGAGATATTCCGCAGGTGCAATCGGCGCTCAAAAGCTGCCGTCAGATTGCGCTGCTCAAAGGGCGTAACAACTATTTGTGTAAACACCGGCTGGACTATGTCCACCAGCATCCGAGCCTGTTTGACAATAGTCTCATCGAGCAGCTGGCACAGGTGCGCCGATGGGCTAATCAAACCAGAACCGGCGATATCAGCGAGTGTGTGCAGGTGCCAGAAAATGCGCCCATCTGGTCGGAGGTGGTATCCGATGCAGATTTTTGTGCCACCCACGAGGGCGAGGACTTGGCCGGGTGTTTTATTCATCAGGCCAGGCGGCAGGCACAGCAGGCTGATTTGGTGGTGGTGAATCACTATCTGCTATTGTCGGATCTGGCACTCAAACAGCGCGGCTATGAGGATGCATTTTTGCTGCCCAGCGGCGATGCATTTATCATCGATGAGGCCCACCAACTACCCACGATTGCCGCAAACTTTTTTGGCAACCATTTAAGCAGCTACCAAACGCGCCGATTAGTCAAAGATGGCTTGCGCGCGCACATCTTGGAGGCCGCCGACATGCCCGCTATGCGCCTGGCGCTCGAAGCCTTGGATCGGGCGCAGCGCGCAGCAGGTGGTGTATTGAGCAGCATCCAACAGCGCACCACCTGGGATCGGGTCAAAACCCATGCCGACCAGAGTATGCAACAGATCAGCAACTGTTATGTTGAGCTGATGCAGCAACTAGAAATCGCCGCCCCGCGCAGTAAAAGACTGGCGCTCCTGTACAAGCGTTGCAAAGAGCAAGCCGATATTTTGGCAGAATTTATTGCGGCAGAAAAACACAGCAACTGGATTCAATGGGTCGAGGCAAAACGCGAGCACTACACACTGCGCATGACACCACTACAGGTGGCGAGCTTGTATCAGGCGAGCATCGCGCATTTAGATACCAGCTGGGTCTACACCTCTGCCACCCTGAGTGTCGATCGCTCATTTAGCTACTTTAAGCATGAATTGGGGCTAGATGAAGACTGCCAAGAGTGCTACCAAACCAGCCCATTTGACTACCGCAGCCAGATGCTGCTCTACCTGCCACAAGACCTGCCAGAGCCTGCGCAGCCAAATTATCTGCCCCGCATGATCGAGCGGGCGCGGGCGGTGATACGCGCCTCCGAGGGGCGCACGTTTATGCTCTTTACCAGCTACCGCGCACTGGATGAGGCCTACCAGCTATTGGCGGATATAGAGTATCCGCTACTGCGACAAGGCGATGCGCCCAAGCATGAGCTGCTGGCGCAGTTTGTCGAGCAGGGCCATGCCATTTTGCTTGGCACCACCTCCTTTTGGGAGGGGGTCGATATTCGTGGCGATGCGCTCTCCTGCGTGATTATCGATAAGCTGCCGTTTGCCGCGCCCACCGATCCTGTTATCCAAGCGCGTATCGAAGCCATGCGCACCCAGGGGCAAGACCCCTTTAAAGATTTTCAAATCCCCCAGGCAATTATTGCCCTCAAGCAAGGTGTCGGGCGCCTGATACGAGATAGAGACGATCGGGGTGTGGTGATGATTGGCGATACGCGCCTGCAAAAAAAGCACTATGGAAAACTTTTTTTGCGCAGCTTGCAGGATGCCTCTATCACATCTGATTACGCGCAGGTCGCCGATTTTTTTGCGCAACCGCATGAAAATTTGGCAACTGATTGATCGCTTGCAAGCCTGATCGCACAAAGGTATCCCGATAGCCTTATAATTGTGCGGTGATTTAAATTAAACTACGCACTTTAATTATGATTGATGGTGCACAACCGACAGTATCCCTATGAAAAATTCTGCAATAGATGTCAATATCCAAGAGATTGAGCCGCTCATTTCGCCAGAGGAGTTGCATCAACAAGCACCGCTGAGCGATGTCGGCATACAGACTGTGGTCAATGCCCGACAAGAAGTAGGCAATATATTGGATCGCACGGATCCTCGGCTGATGGTCGTGGTTGGCCCCTGCTCAATTCACGATGTCGATCTGGCACACGAATACGCCAAGCGCCTGTTGAAATTGCGCGAGCAGGTCTCAGACACCCTGTGCATCATCATGCGGGTGTACTTTGAAAAGCCACGCACCTCGATCGGTTGGAAAGGCCTGATAAACGATCCGCTACTCGATGGCAGCTTTCGCGTGGAGTTGGGGCTAAAAACAGCGCGCGAGCTGTTGGTTTGGCTATCCGAGCAGGGATTACCCGCCGGTACCGAAGTGCTCGACCCCATCAGCCCGCAGTATCTGGATGGGCTATTTAGCTGGACAGCGATCGGCGCCAGAACGGCAGAATCTCAAACCCATCGAGAAATTGCCAGCGGTCTCTCCACACCGACTGGCTTCAAAAACAGCACCGATGGTTCACTGGAGCCTGCGATCAATTCTATTCAAGCGGCGGCCAATCCCCATAGCTTTATGGGCATCAACCACCAGGGCAAAGTGGTGGTGATCCACACCCTGGGCAATCGTCATGCACACATGATATTGCGCGGCGGCAAAGAGCCAAACTACGATTCGGTTAACGTTGCCCTGTGCGAGCAAAAGATGCAGGCGGCCAAGTTGGCCAACAATATTATTGTCGATTGCAGCCACGCCAACTCCCACAAAAAACCGGAAAGACAGCCTCTCATTTTAGAAAATGTCACCAACCAAATTGTCGATGGCAATCAGTCAATTGTCGGTGTGATGCTAGAGAGTCATATACATGCGGGCACCCAACCGATGCAAGATGATCCAAAAAATCTCAAATACGGTGTCTCGATCACCGATGGGTGCATCGACTGGGAAACCACAGAGGCCGCGATTACCCAGCTTGCAGAACGGCTGGCAAAACCGTTGCGGGCACGCACCGCCAGCTAAGGCTGCTACAAGGTTTTCGCCCATGGCGATCTTAAAAGCGCAAACATCAACGCGGCTCGGTTTGCTAGTTGTGATACTGGCCGCCAGCCTCGGCGGGTGCGGTAATGCTGGCAAGCTGACGCTGCCAGCACCTCAGTTGGCCGCTGTTGTAGAGGCGCTATGAAACCTGCTTTTTGCTACCGCGATGGCACCTTATATGCAGATGAGATCGACTGCAATCAGTTGGCCAAAGACTATGGCACCCCGCTGTACGTCTACTCTCGCACCGCCCTAACAGACAACTGGCACTATCTGAATAACGCCTTGGGTGATCGCAAGCACCTGGTGTGCTACGCGGTTAAAGCCAATTCCAATTTGAGCGTACTAGATGCACTGGCCCGATGCGGCTCAGGCTTTGATGTCGTCTCTATCGGCGAGCTAAAACGGGTTTTGGCCGCCGGTGGGCAAGCGGACAAGGTGGTGTACTCCTCTGTTGGCAAGCGTAGCGATGAAATAGCCCAGGCGCTCGATCTTGGCATTCATAGCTTCAATGTCGAGTCCGATGCCGAGCTGGATTTAATCCAACACATCGCCTGCGCGCGGGGGCGGGTGGCACCGGTTTCGATGCGCATCAATCCCGATATTGATGCCAAGACGCATCGGCACATATCCACAGGGCTAAAAGAGCACAAGTTTGGCATACCGCTGGCGGATGCACCGACCCTCTATCATCGCGCCAGTGCGATGTCGCATATCAAAATTATCGGCATAGACTGTCACATCGGCTCACATGTATCCGAAGCGTCTGTGTATCTTGCGGTGATCGAAAAATTACTCGAGTTGAAGGCGCAGCTAAATAGTCAGGGGATTGAGATAGCGCATCTTAATATAGGCGGTGGCTATGCCATTCCCCATAGGCCCGAAGAAGAGATGCCGCTGGATCTGGCGCATCTTTTCTCCCAAATCAATCAAACAATTGGCACCGACCCTGTCGAAATTTTGATTGAGCCTGGGCGTTTTATTGCCGGCAATGCGGGCATCTTGTTAACACAAGTCCAGTACATAAAAAAAACCACTGAAAAGCAGTTTGTCATTACCGATGCGGGCATGAATGATCTGATCCGCCCAGCACTCTACGATGCTTGGCACAATATCTCTTTAGTGCAGCAACAAAATGGTGCGTGTCATGCTGCCCTGCCGAGTGATATAGTTGGACCGGTATGTGAGAGTGCCGATATATTTGCCAGAGCGCGCGCACTCGATGCACAAGCTGGCGATATACTGGCAATACACTCGGCGGGTGCCTATGGGTTTTCTATGAGCTCTAATTATAATTCTCGCGTACGCGCCGCTGAGGTGATGGTGCATGGCACGGATGTTCATCTGGCACGGGAGCGCGAGACGATTGAGGCGCTTTTTGCCAAAGAGCATTTGCTACCCGAGCAACAGTTGGGCAGGCACGACAACGACCCGCACTGATCGATCAAGTGCGATAGATTTCATTTCGAATAGATAGCTTATGAAAGATAATATCGTTTCAATCGACTCAAGACTGGTGAATGAAAAAAACGTCGCCAATTTTTTATCAAAAAACCCCAGCTTTTTTTTATCCCAGCGCGAGCTGCTCAAAGAGATGATCTTGCCAGATGATCTGCAATCCGATAGCGGATCACTCGCCGACCAGATAGATCGTCTGATACAAGAGAAAAAAGCGACCCAAACAAAAATTGATCAAATGTTTGAGGCGGCGCGAAAAAATGAACAGATTGATCAATTAATACACACACTGGCATTGCAGTTGGTCATGTCGCAGACAGAGGACAACTGTATCTTAATCATCGAAAACATGCTGACCGAAACCTTTGGGTTCTCCGATGCCAGCATTGTGCTCTACACCGATTCCAACGAAATCACACGGCGTGTCGTCACAACCGACTCTCTGAGCAAGGTCGTATTTCTTGAGTTACCCGATGTGGCTGCGAGCTTGTCCGATGGGGCCGGCGCATCGCTGCTGCTACAGCACGAGGGCCAGGCTTTGGGTGAGTTGGTGCTCGCCCATGCAGATAAAAACTATTTTGATGAATCCAGAGATGTACTTTTTTTGGGTCAGATTGCCGAGTTGATTGGTTGTAAGTTGGTCCAGTTTCATCTCGCTAAAATACAACAGGCAGACGCTTGAGCCAGCCTATCAATGCACTCATTGCAGTTTTTTTGCGCTATCTGAGCGTCGAGCGACACTACTCTCAGCACACCATTAGCGCCTATCGGCGCGATCTTGAAAGATTTTCTCAGCATTGCCAAGAATGCGATATCCACTGCTGGTCCAAGGTGGATGGGGATTTAATTCGCGGCTATATCACAGCCCAACGCCGAGGCGGATTGGGTACGCGCAGCATCGCCAGATATCTGTCATCTGTTCGCTCATGCTGTCGGTACCTGCTTAAAATTGGCGCAATCTCAGCGAATCCACTAGAGCGCATCCACGCACCCAAAACAACCTATCCACTGCCGCAACATTTTGATGTCGATACGCTCAGCCAGTTTTTTAGCCAGCTATACGCGGCGATACCCAAACAGGCGACCCCTTACAAAAGCGCGCTCTTGATACGCGATCTTGCCATCTTGGAGCTTTTATACGGTTGTGGGTTGCGCTTATCTGAGATCGTGCAGCTGGATCAACAAAACATCGACCTGCAAAGCGCTTGGGTGAGAGTGCTCGGAAAACGTAAAAAAATGCGTCTAGTGCCGCTGGGAGAGCTGGCCGTGAGCAGTATGAAAAGCTGGCTTGCCGTGCGCGCCAATTGGATTGGCATCCACACCGACCAACAGGCGCTGTTTATATCGCAGACTAGAGGGAGGCTACAGGGCAGATCAATCGAGTTGCGTCTGAATCGCTTGCGACGCGATTATGGGCTGGCACAAAAACTCTACCCACACAAGTTGCGGCACTCATTTGCCAGCCACCTGCTAGAGTCAAGCGGGAATTTACGCGCTGTTCAGGAACTACTGGGACATGCAGATATAGCAACGACACAAATCTACACACACGTCAACTATCAACAGCTGGAAACAGTGTACGGAAACACCCACCCGCGCGCCAGAATAAAACCCGAATAAACGATTGCGCTGTTAAATTAGCTTCCAACTGCTGGTGTCTTCGTTATCTGACTCGTCATCTAGATACTCGCCAGATGATAGATTGCCGCCACTGGATTTTCTCAGACGCATGCGCGCCAGCACACTGTTAGACTCCTCGACATGCTCGCTGACATACTGGACGCGTTTAGCATGTTGCTCAATTGTGACAAGACCTGTGGTGAGGTGATTCTCCCCGCCGTAAACCAGCACAGCACTCTCGCCCAGCCCATCGGGGGGCGATAGCATCAAACCATTGAAGGAGACTAAAGCCCCAGCGAGACCGCCACGTTGAGAGGCTATGACGGGTTCGACCATACTATCGGCGTTAATGCATTCAATTCCACATAATGCACGTTTCTGATCGTTAGACACCCTCAACCAACGCAGTATGCCAATATGCCATTTATCGGTGTCTGCACCGACATCGCGCCAAGCGACCAGCTCGCCGAACTTGACGGGGTTATCGGGCGAAAAATCAAAGCACATGCCATAGCCAGATTCAGTTCTATCAAACACCTCCCAGGTTTCTTCGGGTATGTCTATGGTCGAAGAACCCGTGGGTTGCATCCCCGATGCTTCGGCCTCACTCGCATCCACATCAAAATCGATATCACGAATTTCAGGTAGCGATTCTTCTGCCGCTTTTTTTGAATCTTGCAGGCTGGTAATGCCTCGGGAGCTATTCCATGGGTCTACTTCTTCAACCACGGTCGCCTGGAAGCCAGTTTTTGGACGATACACGCTCGTGGCATAGATATGCGCACTTGGATCGGTCGTATCGGGCAATTCCTGTAGCTTTAAGTCTGCAAAATTTAACCCATCATCATCGTTATTATCATTAGCATTCGCATCACCTGCAGCAGCTGGGGTACGCACCGCCGATAGCAGCTCAAATATCTTGGGCAATCCAAAAATAAGGCTCACCGCACTCTGCACCTGCTTGCGCTCTTGGGCACGCTGTATCATAGAACCATCAACCTGAACCTTTAACCGCTCAAAGGCTATTCTCTGCTGGGGGTTGCTCGCATTGTCGATATACTTTTGGATATCCTCGAGCACGCCATCGATGTTGATATCTAACAGTTGCGCCTGCTCGTGTTGCGTATCGCTATTTTGTTGCAAGAGTCGAACAGCCAGAGGCCCGATATTCGATTGTAAATCGACGGCAAATGTACACTGTAAGTCCGATACCTTGCCCACTCGGGTTAACTTCAGCTTGCTAGATAGCGCACCGACCATATCCTGCACGTGGTACACGGTGTGATCGACAGCCTCTAGGTGGCTCATGGAGAGCAGCAAAATCTGGGCATAGATTGCATGTACCTCTGTATCTGGCACACCATCTGCATCAGGCAAGGCCGAAAATTGCTCGCGCGATATAAAGGCGCGATAAATCTCGTGTACAAAATGCCAAAAAGTATTGTGCACAGCGCGATACATCAGCAGATAGGCCAAGTAGTACCGGCTAAGATACAACAGCACACGATAGTAGGAATGCACCTGCAACTCTCTTGCAAGCGTGTCTCGAAAGGCGATGCGGTAACCGACTGCTATCTCAATTAAAAATTGCACGTAGCTGTCAAAAAATAGCTGATCGGATAAAGCCTCATCCGTGCCTTGGTTGGCACCAGACCAGAGGCGTTGCGCCTCTTCTAGTTGCTCCCAGATCGTGTCGTGTATCAGCTCAAGCAGTGCCAGTCTGTGCTCTGGCTCAATGCGCGCCCGATTCATCTTGCTCAGAGAAGATGAAATCTCTCCCATTAAAGCGACATTGCTCGAACGTGACACACCGAGCGAGTCAAGCCAAAGCCGCGCTTTCTCTATATCCCGATAAATCGGTTCTTGAACGTCTACTTGTTCGGGTATCTCAAATTTCATGCTACAGGATCCAATTCATCAACTGTTATCGATTAAAAACCAGACCAAATGTCGCCACAAAATCACGTGCAAACGATATGTCTCCAACGATCACACCCCAATTCTAGCACAACATGCACCACAATCAGTACCGCTGCAAGGGGCAGGCAGGCACACTCGGTATTTGCCACAAAAGTGACCTATATCACGGCTAAAGTATCCAGCTGTGGGCACCGCTGACGCATAGTGAGATGGCCTGTACACGATATAATCCAAAGTACATGCTAGGCACACAGCTATCTACAAGGCTATTTTGCGCCAAGCGCATCGGTGCCGGACACCAATTGACACCCAATTACAACCCTAATCCCGATACAATCGGGCATCTCAACTTATAGAACTAACAGGAGCGCGCATGAGCTGGTGGGGAAAGGCGATAGGCGGTGTACTGGGATTTATGGTCGGCGGGCCACTGGGTGTGTTAATTGGCATCGGCATCGGCCACAATTTTGATCGCGGTATCTCGTTGGAGGGTACGACCGATACCGCAGGCTATGGGCGCGGCAATCGGGAGCGTATCGAGACCATCTTTTTTACCACCACCTTCTGGGTGATGGGTCGTATCGCCAAGGCCGATGGTCGCGTGACTGCGGACGAGATTCGGCTCGCAGAAGCTGTGATGCAACACATGGCACTGACCGCAGAGATGCAGCGGGCGGCGATCAATCTGTTCCACGAGGGGAAAAACGAAAAGTTGGATCTCACAGAGGTGATTCAACAATTTCGTAAAGAGGTCGGGCGCAATCAAAATCTGCTGCGCGCATTCTTAGAAATACAGCTACAGGCTGCCTATGCCGATGGCACCCTGCACCCGAATGAAAAAAAGCTACTGCTACACATCACGCAACTACTCGGCATAAGCGAGCAGGTATACAACCAACTGGAGTCGCTGGTGCGTGCCCATATGGGCGCCCAGTCATCGCGCCCATCTAGCAAGCAAGCGCTCAAGGCATCCTACGATCTGCTGGGTGTCTCCGAGCAATCCGACGACAACGAGGTAAAAAAGGCCTATCAAAAACTGATTCGACAACATCACCCCGACAAACTGGTGGGACGCGGCATGCCAGAGGAGATGATTCAAATCGCAACAGAGAAAACCCAATCCATTCGCAAAGCCTACGAAACCATTCGCGAACACCGAAAAAATAACGCCTGATGGACGACAAAGCGCCTGTGAAACCGACCTATGTGCAGGCGCGCACAGAGGAGATCGACGCAGATGCGGTGGGTCAGCGCATCGACAACTACCTGGCGCGGCGATTACACGATGTACCCAAGCGCCATCTGTATCGCCTGTTGCGCACCGGACAAGTGCGCGTCAATGGCGGGCGCATCAAACCCTTGTACAAGCTCTGTTTGGCCGATCGCGTGCGTATCCCCCCACTGCTACAGCCACAAGCCCACACCGATCGGGTATCGAGCCGCCTGAACACCGTGCTATCTAATGCGGTTCTGTACGAGGATGATAACTGGCTGGTGCTGGACAAGCCCTGTGGCCTCGCCGTGCAGCGCGGCAGCGGGCTGCATACCTGCGTGCTCGATATCCTGGCGACGATGCGACCAGAATCGAGCAGCTGGCATCTGGCGCACCGGTTGGATCGGGATACCAGTGGTTGTCTCCTGCTGGCAAAAAATCGACAGGCGCTCTTACAATTGCACAGTGCGTTTCACGAGAATCGCGTTATCAAAAAGTATCTGGCGCTGGTCGTGGGTCACTGGCCAGCCTCTGTGACCAAGATCGAGGCGCCACTGTTAAAGCGGGCATCGCGCAACGGTGAGCACAAGGTGGTCATCGACAAGGATGGTCGCTATGCGCGCAGCGATATCTCAGTTGAACGCTACTACGCCGAGCACACGCTGCTACAAGTTGCCCTACCCACAGGGCGTACCCATCAGATCCGCGTCCACACCAGCCAATACGGCTACCCCATCGTGGGCGATAGGCGCTACGGCAGCCAGGCGGCGAACAAAGCGGCGCACAAAGCATATGGTCTGGCGCGGATGTTTTTGCACGCACGCAGCGTGTACTGTGCCGAAAACCCCAAGCTTGATCTGACCTGCCCATTGCCCCCTGCGCTGACACAAGCACTCGATCAATTACCAAATTGTGTGACACCAGCAAAGATCGGCCCGCCATAAGCAGCTATACTAGAGCGCTGAAAACCTAAGCCCAAACAGCACCTAACCCCATGCCAGATACAGAACCGACACCCGCCAAGGCACGCACAAAAAAACACCCGAGCTTCAATCAAACGCTGACTCGGGCGCTAATCAGAGAACAGCGCATTTCCCGCTATTGGGGCATATTCTTTAAGGCAGTTACCCTCACCTATATCATCGCCCTCACGCTGACACTGCTACCGAATGATCACGCATCTAGCAGTGGCGATGGCCACACAGCCGTGATCGAGATCAACGGCATGATTCTCAGCTCGCACACGGCCAATGCAACCGATATCGTCCATGCACTAGAAGAGGCCTACGCCGATCCCTACACAAACGGCATCGTGTTGCGCGTCAATAGCCCCGGGGGCGGTGTCACGCAATCGGCGATCATCTACGAGAATATTCTGCGCTTAAAAGAAAAGAATCCGGATATCCCTATCCATACTGTAATCGAGGATATCGGGGCATCGGGTGCCTATTGGATTGCAGCTGCCACCGACAACATCTACGCCAACAGCACCAGTATTGTCGGCTCCATCGGCGTCATCGTGCGCGGATTTGGCTTGGATGAGCTGCTAAACAACTATGGGGTCGAGCGGCGTATCGTCGCGAGTGGCAAAAATAAAAATCTGTACGATCCCTTTTTGCCAGAAAATGCAGACGAGAAAAAGCAGATACAAAAACTGGTCGATAACCTGTATGCACAGTTCATAGATGCCGTGCAAACTGGGCGCGGCGATCGCCTGGAATCCGATGATCCAGAAATTTTCTCCGGCCTGATCTGGAGCGGTCAGGATGCGCTAGATAAAGGGCTGATCGATGGCCTATCCGATGTCAAAACCGTAGCCAGAGATGTCATAGGCGCTGAGGAGCTGGTTGTTTTCAAAGTTAAAAAGCCATTTTTTGATAATCTAATCAATGCGTTATCCAACAATAGTGTGAATGCATTTCATGCCATCCTCAACACGCAGAACGCCCTGCCACAGTAAGCGCCCCTGCATCAGAGAGACCGGCCATGCAGATTAACATTCACAGCAGCCATCAGATGGAGCAGCTGGGCGCACAGCTCGCCGACTGCCTCGCCCCACCCGCTGTGGTGTTTTTACACGGCGATCTGGGGGCCGGCAAAACGACTTTAGTTCGCGGATTATTGCGCGCGCTCCAGTGGCGCGAGGCGGTAAAAAGCCCAACCTATACGCTGGTTGAGTCCTACAGCCTCAAGGGTATTCAGTACCATCACTTCGATCTATACCGCATCCGCACACCCTCAGAGGTCGAATGGCTCGGGTTGGATAGCTACTTGACCGACACTGCGATCTGCCTATTTGAATGGCCTGAAAGAGCTGAGGGCTATCTGCGCCCCGCCGATCTCGATCTGACCCTGCGCTACACAGATAGCGGGCGCACCGTGCAGATCAATGCCACCAATAGCAAGCTGAGCGCTGCGATTAGTCGTCTGCTGGATCAGTGGCCAGAAGCGACAACCGAGCAAATTCTTTAAGCTGTGTATAGCTGG
>CAZROX010000020.1:2777-16284 GCA_964601845.1 uncultured Halothiobacillaceae bacterium | reverse complement strand
CCAGGGCGAGCGAGTTGGGGTCTGTGGGGCACGGGTGATAGCGCAGCTCGGATGCGACGTTGTACTCGACCGACACATCGGCGATCGACTCGATCCAATACTTTGCCACCATGCCGGCATAGCTTGCGGTGCCGCAGGCCAGCAGCACAATTTTTTCGACCCGCTGCAAATCCAACGTGCCCAGTGGCAGACTCAAAGTCTGCGTGGCGGGGTTGAGCAAGCTGTTGAGCGTGTCGCCCATTGCTCTGGGTTGCTCGTAGATTTCCTTGTGCATAAAGTGGCTGTGGTTTTCCATGCCCACCATGACACTCGGCACGCTGGTTTTGATCTGCGGGCGCGCAACCGGCGTGCCATCGAATGCAAATAGCTCCACAGTGCCGCAGCTTGCCACGGCAAAATCGCCCTCCTCCAGGTAGGTGAGCTGATCGGTAAACGGTGCCAGCGCCAGCGCGTCCGAGCCAAAGTACACCTCGTCCTCGCCGTGGCCCACAGCCAAGGGGCTGCCGTGGCGCGCGGCTATCAGCAAATCGGGATAATCCAAAAACAGCACCACCAGTGCAAAGGCACCCTGCAACTGCACCAGCGTGTGGCGCACGGCCTCCTGCGGTAGGTAGCCTGCTTTCAGATGACGGCTGATTAGGTGCGCGACCACCTCGGTGTCTGTGTCGCTTTCAAATAGCACGTCGCTATCAAAGGTGGCGCGCAGGTCTTGGTAGTTTTCAATGATGCCATTGTGCACGATGGCGACACCCTCCGAGGCATGGGGGTGCGCGTTTTCCTCTGAGGGTACGCCGTGGGTGGCCCAGCGTGTATGGCCGATGCCCGTTTTGCCCGCTAGTGGTTCGCGATCGAGCAACTGGGTCAAATTGGACAATCTGCCCTTGGCGCGCCTGCGCACAATTTTGCCATCGCACACGGTCGCCATACCGGCGGAGTCGTAACCGCGATACTCCAGCCGCTCCAGCCCGCTCAGTATGCGAGATGACACGTCCTGATTGCTCACTATACCGATAATGCCGCACATAACTCGCTACCCCGCTTGCATCGCTTAGGTGCCCTCGGCATCTGCCGGGCGCTGTTTGTTTTTCCGCGTAATTAGGGGGGCACGCGTCAGTGCCAGTGCATCCGCGCCCACGGACTCAGACAACACAGAGCCTGCCCCCACCGTGACGCGCTCGCCGATCGTAAGCGGTGCGATTAGCACCGAGTTGGAGCCGATGGCGCAGCCGGCGCCAATCTGGGTCTTGTGCTTTTGCCGCCCATCGTAATTGGCGGTGATGGTGCCCGCGCCGATATTGGTATGCTCGCCCAGGGTGCTATCGCCGATATAGCTCAGGTGATTCACCTTGCTGTGCTCGCCTATCTGGCTGTTTTTTAGCTCGACAAAATTGCCCACACGCGAACCGGATTCCATCGTGGTGCCGGGGCGCAGGCGGGCAAACGGGCCAATCGAGCAGGCATCGCCGATTTGGCTATCCTCGATGATGCTGTAGGCGTGCACCTGCACACCCGCGCCGATGCGTGCATTGTGCAGCACGCAACCTGGGCCGATGTACGCGCCATCGCCGATGCTGTTCTCGCCGGAGAACACACAGTTGATATCAATCGTCACATCGCGCCCATACGCTAGCGAGCCGCGCATGTCGATGCGGTGCGGGTCGCTCAAGGTGACGCCACCGCGCATCATCTCCTCTGCTCGGGTGCGCTGTAGGTAGCGCTCGGCCAGTGCCAGTTGCAGCCGATCATTGACCCCGACAAACTCATCTGGATCCGGCTCCAAGTGGCCACAGACGGCAAATCCTGCCGCATGCATGTTGGCCACCAGATGCGGCAGGTAGTATTCATTTTGTGCATTATCACAACTCAAGCCGGCGAGTTGCTCGGCCAGGGGCGCAACCCGCATTGCCATAACACCGGTGTTGACCTCGCGCACGGGCAACTGGGCAACCGATGCATCTCGGTGCTCGACTATCTCCAACAGCTCGCCGGTGGTATCGCGCAGGATACGGCCATAGCCTGTGGGGTCTTCGAGCAGGGTGGTCAGAATGCATAGGTCGGCATTGGCCAGGCTATCGACCGAGGATTGCAGCGTGCTGGCGCGCACCAGCGGCACATCGCCAAATAACACCAACAGCTCACTGTGGGCAGCGGCACCCCGATCGAGCGCCTGTTGCAGGGCATGCGCGGTGCCGCGCTGCTCTTTTTGCTCGACCCACACGACCGGCTCATCTGAAAAAAACTGCTCGATCTGAGCCGAACCGTGGCCGACCACGACGTACACCGCCTGTGGATTCAGCTGATAAGCGGTATCTAGGATATGTTTGAGTAGGGGTTTGCCGCCGAGCGGGTGCAGCGTCTTTGGCAGATTGGATGCCATTCTGGAGCCTTTTCCGGCAGCGAGAATAACAACTCCGAACGACATCTGCTAGCAGGCTTACTTTTTCAGTCGGCGAATTATCTGTAACTGTGCCGATATTTCGGACATCTGCACCTGCAATCTGGCATAGTCCATCGCCACGTCTTTATTGGCCATCATCTGCTCGACACGCGCCTTGGCCTCGAGCACTCTGGCCTCGTCGAGCTCTGCGGCCCGTACCACGGTATCGGCCAATACCAGCACTTCATCGGGTTGAATTTCCAACATGCCGCCAGAAACATAGACATGCTGCGCCTGCTCATCACCCAGAAAAATACGCAACTCGCCAGGGCGCAACTGTGTCAGCATCGGTGTATGGCCCGGCAGTACGCCGACATCGCCCAGCACCGCCGGTGCGATCACCATATTTGCCAAGCCTGAGTAAATCTCGGCCTCGGCACTCACCACATGGACCCGTATCGTTTTATCGGTGATCATGCGGACAATGTTTTACCTCGCTCCACTGCCTCATCAATGTTGCCAACCATGTAGAACGCCTGCTCTGGCAGGTGATCGTACTCACCCTCCAAGATGGCCTTAAAGGCGGCGATGGTATCTTGTAGCGAGACGTACTTGCCAGGTGAGCCTGTGAATACCTCGGCCACATAAAACGGCTGCGAGAGGAAACGCTGTATTTTGCGGGCGCGAGAGACGGCGAGTTTGTCCTCCTCGGACAGCTCATCCATGCCCAAAATGGCGATGATGTCGCGCAGCTCTTTGTAGCGCTGTAGGGTGTTTTGCACCGCGCGCGCTGTGTCGTAGTGGTTCTGCCCAATTACCAAGGGGTCGAGCTGGCGACTGGTGGAGTCGAGCGGATCCACGGCCGGGTAAATCCCCAGCTCCGCGATATCGCGCGACAGCACCACGGTGGCATCCAAATGCGCAAAGGTGGTGGCAGGTGACGGATCGGTCAAGTCATCCGCCGGTACATAGACCGCCTGAATGGAGGTAATAGAGCCGGATCGCGTCGAGGTGATGCGCTCTTGCAACAGGCCCATCTCCTCTGCCAAGGTGGGCTGATAGCCAACAGCAGATGGCATCCGACCCAACAGGGCCGACACCTCGGTGCCCGCTAGGGTGTAGCGATAGATGTTGTCGATAAACAGCAGGACATCGCGCCCCTCATCGCGAAAGTGCTCGGCCATGGTCAGGCCGGTTAAGGCCACCCGCAACCGGTTGCCGGGGGGTTCGTTCATCTGGCCATACACCAGTGAAACCTTATCTAAAACGTTAGAGGTGCGCATCTCGTGGTAGAAGTCATTGCCCTCGCGCGTGCGCTCGCCAACACCGGCAAATACCGAGAATCCCTGATGCTCGTGGGCGATATTGCGAATCAGCTCCATCATATTAACTGTTTTACCAACACCGGCACCACCGAACAGCCCGACCTTACCGCCCTTGAGAAACGGGCACAGCAAGTCGATCACTTTAATTCCTGTTTCCAATAGCTCGACACCCCCGGCTTGATCTTCGTAGCTCGGTGGTGCGCGGTGGATTGGCATGTGGGTGTCCGCCCCGATTGGGCCGGCTTGATCCACAGGATCACCTAGGACATCCATAATGCGCCCCAGGGTCTTTTGACCCACAGGCACACTGATCGGCGAGCCGGTGTCCGACACCTCAAGCCCGCGGCGCAGGCCATCTGAGGTACCCATGGCAATGGTGCGCACGATGCCATCGCCCAGCTGCCCTTGTACCTCTAGCACCAAGCCGCCTTGGGACAGGCGCAACGCAGAGTACACTTTGGGAACTGCATCGCGTGGAAACTCGACATCCACGACTGCACCGACTATGGCTACTATCTTACCGACACTCATGATATATCCCTGCTATTTAGAATTTTGACTGTTTAAACCGCAGCTGCACCGGCAACGATCTCTGATATTTCTTGCGTAATCGCCGCTTGGCGCGCTTTGTTGTACACCAGACGCAAGCTGTCGATCATCTCCCCTGCATTTTCAGTGGCGCTCTTCATGGCCACCATACGGGCGGCCATCTCGCAGGCGATATTTTCCAACACAGCCTTGTAAACCAGCGACTCGATATAGCGCATCAAGAGGCCATCGATCAGCTCTGGCACATCGGTCTCGTAAAGGTAATCCCAATGCGGCTTACTTTCTGTGGCCTCATCCGGCACCAGCGGCAACAACTGCATCATCGCGGGGCGCTGGGACATGGTATTAACAAAGCTATTTTCTACCAAGAATAACCTGCCGATGCGACCCTCGCGATACGCTGAGAGCGCACCTTGCAAAGCGCCAATTAAGTCCGCCAACTTCGGTTTATCGCCCAGATCGGACAGCTCACCTAACATGTTGTCCGCGCTCAGTATGCGGTTGAAAAACACATTGGCCTTCTTGCCGATCATGACAAAGTCGGACTTGACGCCCTTTTGATCCCACTCGCGCATCGTGTTGAGCACAAACTTAAACAGGTTGATATTCAGGCCACCGCACAGCCCGCGATCGGTGGAAACCACCACAAAGCCGACCCGATCAAACTGTTCTGGGCCCGACAAAAAGGGATGCTTATACTCGGACTGCGCACAGGCCAAATGGCCGATCAGACGACGCATGCCCTCGGCGTAGGGTCTGACCGTGTGCATATTTTGCTGGGCGCGGCGCATCCGGCTGGATGCGACCATCTCCATGGCACGGGTGATTTTTCGCGTGCTCTCAACACTGCGAATTTTGGTCAGAATTTCTTTGCCGACTGCCACTTCAGACTCCTACCAAACACCGTTGGCGACAAAATCATCTAGCGCCGATTTGATTTGTGCGACTATCTCATCGTTGTAGTCGCCCCCTTGATCGATCATTTTCAACAGCTCGCCGTGGTTCGCGCGCGTATGGGCGTGCAAGCCCTGCTCGAAATCGAGCACGCGACTCACTTCTAGCTCATCGAGATAGCCGTGCTCGGCGGCGTAGAGTGAGATCGCCATCTCGCCTATTGCCATCGGGCTGTACTGGGCTTGTTTCATTAGTTCTGTCACGCGCTGCCCACGCTCGATCTGCTTGCGTGTCTGCTCGTCCAAATCGGAGGCAAACTGGGCAAAAGCGGCCAGCTCGCGGTATTGTGCCAGTGCCAAGCGCACCCCACCACCGAGCTTTTTGATAATTTTTGTCTGGGCGGCACCCCCGACACGCGAGACGGAAAGCCCCGCATTCACCGCCGGGCGAATACCAGCATTAAACAGATCGCTCTCAAGAAATATCTGACCATCCGTAATGGAGATTACATTGGTTGGAATAAACGCAGACACATCGCCCGCTTGCGTCTCGATGATGGGCAGCGCGGTTAGCGAGCCGGTTTTGCCTTTGACCTTGCCCTCTGTCAGATGCTCTACCGCCTCGGCACTGATGCGCGCCGCGCGCTCCAGCAAGCGAGAATGCAGATAGAACACATCGCCCGGGTAGGCCTCGCGCCCGGGTGGGCGGCGTAGCAACAGCGAGATTTGACGATAGGCCCAAGCCTGCTTGGTCAGATCGTCGTAAACGATCAGCGCATCCTCACCGCGATCGCGAAAATACTCGCCCATGGCACAGCCCGCATAGGGTGCAATGTATTGGATGGCAGCCGAATCCGACGCACTCGCCGCGACGATAATCGTGTGGGCCAGCGCATCGTGCTCCTTGAGCTTGCTGACCACCACTGCAATCGAGGATTGTTTTTGGCCAATCGCCACATAGATGCAGCGTATGCCGGTGCCTTTTTGGTTGATGATCGCATCGATCGCGACCGCGCTCTTGCCGGTTTGACGATCGCCGATGATCAGCTCGCGCTGCCCGCGCCCAACTGGAATCATCGAGTCGATGGATTTTAGACCCGTCTGCACGGGTTGGTCGACCGATTGCCGCTCGATCACGCCCGGGGCGACTTTCTCAAGTGGCGAGGTCTGTTTGGTTTTGATCGGCCCTAGGCCATCGATTGGCACACCCAGTGGATTGACCACGCGCCCGAGGAGCGCATCGCCCACGGGCACTTCTAAAATGCGACCGGTGCAGCGCACGCGCCCACCCTCGCTCAGATGGGTGTAGTTACCCAAAATAACCGCCCCGACAGAGTCGCGCTCCAAATTCAGCGCCAACCCATAGGTGTTGTCGCCAAAATCTAGCATCTCGCCCTGCATGACTTCATCTAGCCCATGAACGCGGGCGATGCCATCGCTCAGGCTAACAATTGTGCCCTCGGTATGTGCCTGGGCTGCAACATCGAGACCGGCAATCTGTTGCTTGATCAGCTCGCCTATTTCCGATGGACTCAGCTGCATGATAAACCTCGTAATCTAGTAAACATCAATATAAATTATCTGCCGCACAACGCTTGGGTCAGGTGCGCCAACCGCCCACTCAGTGAGCCGTCGATCACCAGATCCCCAATGCGCACCAGCGCACCGCCAAGCAGTGACTGATCGACTGTCACCTGTAGCTCAACCTGCCCACCAAAGCGGGTGCTGAGCGCCTGGGTGATGGCCTCGGAATCTTTTTCACTCAGGGCCACGGCTGTCTGAACAGACACCCTGTGCACCCCCTCGGCCTCGGCGCGACGACGCTCGTATAACTCGATAACCTCGGGCATTAACTGCAAGCGTCGGTTGCGCACCAACACTTTCACCAGCGCCACACCCTGCGGGTCGAGCTGATCGCCCGCTACGGTGAGTAGCAAATCTATTAACTGCTCGGGCGATACATCGGGCGCGCTGACCATCCACTGCACAGACTCATGCGCCGTTATGCAACCGATGCAGGACAACTGATCGGACCAGTGCGCCAGCGCACCCTGCTCCGTCGCCAGTTGGAACACCGCCTTGGCATAGGGGCGGGCAATGGTAGTCTGAATTGACATATTCGCTATTAGAGCCGACTAACTAGTTGATCCAACGCCTTGGCGTGCGTCTTGGCATTGACCTCTTTCTCGACGATCTGATTCACGCCCACCAACACCAGCTCGACCAGCTCACCACGTAAACCCTGGCGCGCCAGCTCGCGTTCTTTGGCAATCTCTGCATGAGCCGCCTCGGTGACCTGCTGTGCCTGCTGCTTGGCCTGCACCACTGCCTCCTCGCGCATCTGATCGCCTCGGCGAGCCGCCTCGGTCAAAATGTCGGCGGCCTGAGACTTGGCATCGAGTAGAATTTGAGCAACTTGTGACTCGCTCTCCTTCAAAATCTGCTCGTTTTTCTGCGCAGCGGCCAAACCATCGGCGATGCTCTGTTTGCGCGCCTCTAAAGCTGCCATCATCGGCGGCCATATATAGCGCATCACCAACCAGACAAACACGAAAAACGCGATAGACTGGCCAATCAATGTGGCATTAATATTCATCCAGCGACCCCTGTTGACCCGATCTGCACCCCAGTCAAACCCTCAAATTAACGCGCAAACAGCACGTAGAGGGCGATACCCACGGCGATCATCGGCACTGCATCAACCAGCCCGACCACAATAAAAAACTGTGTTCTCAAAAGTGGCATGAGTTCGGGTTGGCGCGCCGCGCCTTCCAAAAACCGACCACCGAGCAAGCCGATGCCGATAGATGCACCGAGTGCACCCATTCCCAGCATAAAGCCACCCGCTACCAGCGCGATTGCGTCTGCAAGTTCCATTATTTATCTCCAGCGATTAAACCTGACAACTGTACTGCCGAACCACCTTAAACCCGATGGCACCCAGTACGACAACTTTCCAATTCCCCATCAATGACGCTGATGTGCCATATCCATATAGACAATCGTTAACACCATGAATATGAACGCCTGCAAAGTAATGACCAATATATGAAAGAAAGCCCATGCCAACTGCAAAAGGCCACCGAACACACCCATCACCAAGCCACCGCCAAACATCAACGCGATCAATATAAAAATGGTTTCACCAGCGTACATGTTACCAAAAAGTCGCAGGGCTAAAGAGACCGGCTTTGCAATTAGCGCCACGCCCTCCAATACCAGATTGACGGGCATAAACCATTTGCCAAACGGCTGAAAGGCCAACTCGGCAAAAAACCCACCCGCACCCTTAACGCGCACGCTGTAGTACAGCATAAGAAAAAACACACCCAGCGCCACCCCGAAAGTGATATTGGGGTCGGTGCTCGGCACCACTTTAAAGTAGACATGATCCGGATCGGCACCAAACAGCAACGCCGCCCCCTGGGCCGCCAATTGCGGCAGCCAATCCACCGGGATCAAATCCATCGCATTCATCAAAAACACCCAGACAAAAATGGTCAATGCCAAGGGGGCAATCAGTTTATTGGTGCCGGAAAACGAGTCCCGCACATTGGTGTCGACAAACTCGACCAACAGCTCGGCAAAATTCTGCGCGCCACTGGGCACACCCGCCACCGCCCGCTTGGCAATGCGGCGCATCCACACAAAAAACACGAGACCCAACACGAGCGACCAGCCGATTGAATCGACATGCAGCGCCCAAAAGCCCATCTCCTTGGCCTCTTCTGCACTGTGGGCAAAACCCCAAGTGCCATCGGCGTGACGCCCATAGGTTAGGTTTTGTAGATGGTGCTTAATATAGGAAGCAGCACTATTATCTGCCATAAAAACTCACCCGATCTAATTCTACAACCGCGTTATATCGAACGCGCACTCGCCTGTACACAGGGCAACTCGACTCACTCACGCGCGCTTCTCACTTGCCAAGGCCATCCAATTAACAAATTGGGTGACGATAAAGCCCGCCATGAGCGCGGGCACTGCCAGCCAGGGCAGCATAAAAATCGGCGTCACCAACAAGGCCGCCGACATTAAAATCTTAGCGAGTACACCGACGTATATATCGCGCGTCCTCGACATTCTTTTTGACCCGACCAACACATACCACATGCGCAAAACGAAGTAGGTGTTCGGCACAGCACAAGCGGCACTCCCAATAAGCGCTGAAACCGCAGCCTCCCAGTCAACCACAAAAAAGAGGCTGGCAGACACGACACAAGCGGACACAAACTGCCACAGCAACAAGCGTAAAATCAACGCACCCATTAAAACAACACCGGTAACGCATTAAGGGAGGGCACACAAGGCATAAAATCAGATCGTTTTAATGTGCAGTAAAACAACCCGCCATCTCTCTAGATCGCATTATAATGGGCATCTTTTTTCAGTCAAGTGCACAGCGCCCGCCCGACGTACATGCGGCAGGCATCGGCATCAATCGACTAGCTGGTACTCAGTGCTACAGTACGGGCAGCGAATTTTTTGATCCTGCGCATTTTCCACCGCCAAATAGACACGCGGATGCGCATCCCAACCCCCGCCCTCAAGCGGGCAGTACAGGGGCAGATCACAGCGATGGACGACGCGCGCCAGCCCTCTTTTGGCCGGCTGTTGCAAGGGTGTTTGTGTGCTCATGTATGCAATACCCAAACTCAGACCGACACAGCATCGGGTGCAGACCCGACCGCTGTCGACTGCACTAGATGGTTCCATTGCGGGTGATCCCCGCGCCCCGCAACACTATCGAAATAGAGCGCTTGTAGTTTTTCTGTCACCGGCCCGCGTTTACCCGTGCCGATCGCGCGGCCATCGAGCTCTCGGATCGGGGTCACCTCGGCGGCGGTACCACTAAAAAATGCCTCATCGGCTATGTAGACTTCATCCCGCGTGATGCGCTTGGTGACCAACTCAATCCCCACATCGGCCGCCAGGGTGATCAGCGTATTGCGCGTGATACCATCTAAGGCCGAGGCCACCTCCGGCGTGTAGATAACCCCATCGCGCACGATAAAGACGTTCTCGCCCGTACCCTCCGACACATAGCCATCGACATCTAGCATCAGCGCCTCCTCACAACCATTGTCGAGCGCCTCGCGCAGCGCCAAGATGGAATTGACATAGTGGCCATTGATCTTGCCCCGACACATAGAGACATTGGGGTGGTGGCGCGCATAGGACGACGTCTTGACCCGGATACCCTGCTTCAGGGCCGCATCGCCGAGGTAAGTCCCCCAATCCCAAGCGGCGATGATGCAATGCACCTTGAGCCCATCGGCACGCAACCCCACCCCCTCGCTACCGTAGAAGGCCATCGGGCGAATATAGCCGGAGTTCAGGTTGTTATGCTGCACCGCCTGGCACTGGGCATCCATCAGGGTCTGCATATCCCAAGGCAGCGACATGCCAATAATTTTTGCCGAATTGAAAAAACGTCGCGTGTGATCTTGCAGGCGAAAGATAGCCGGGCCCTTGTCGGTGAGATAGACGCGCACACCCTCAAACACGCCCGCACCATAGTGCAAGGTGTGTGTTAGCACGTGCACCTGTGCATCGCGCCAATCGACCCACTCCCCATCAAACCATATCAGACCATCGCGATCGGCCATCGACATCGACATCAAACACCTCGTAACTGTAAAACAAAAACACGGCCGACTATTCAATCATAAAAGTGCCGCCTAGAATAGTGCCGCGCATCCCCGCACTGCCGCGACTGCGGCGGGCGAGACAATTGCGCTATTATGGCCGAGAAGCCAGCGCGATGTACCGACAACCACCCAACTAAAACCGACACGGGGGCGATCAATGCAAATGCGAGCAAGCTATCACCGCTCTTGGTTTAAGCGCCTGGGGGGCGTAAGCGGCACCCTGCTGATCGCCATGCTGGCCACCGCTACGGTCAAGGCGCAGGGCGTGCATTTCACAGCACAAGACCTACACGATAACTGGCAGCCAAAGCATTTTGTTGGCCAGACTCGCTACACCCTAAACAAGGGCGTGCTGCGCGCACAACCCGATGCGGCGGGCAGCGCGAGCGGGCTGTTTTATAAACAAAAGATCGACCTGAGCAAGACGCCCTATCTGCGCGTGCGCTGGAAAATCGACATGCCTTACCGGCGTATCGACGAGCTGACCAAAGCGGGAGATGACTTTGCCGTGCGCGTGTACGCGATCGACAAGCGCGGCTTGTTCGGGCTTACCAGCAAGGCAATCGGCTATGTCTACGCCAGCGCGCAAAACAAAGGCACCCACTGGGCCAATCCGTTTGCTGCGCAGATTGCAATGGTCGCCGCCAGTAGCGCGCGCAGCGAGCGCGCCGGTCGCTGGCACAATATCTGCCGCAATCTGGTGGCGGATTTCAAGCAAACACACCGCATCGAGGTCGCGCACATAGATGCACTCGCGCTGATGTCTGACAACGACAACCACCGCGGCCAGAGCACCGGCTACTATGCCCACATCTCGATGAGCGCTAGCCCCTGCACCCACAGCAACCCCACAAAATCTCGGCGCTAAGACGCGGGCACGGCCTGCAATAGATCGCTAATGGACTGGTAACTGTCGGCAGCTAAGCTCGCCGGACGGCGGCACATCAACACGGGTATGCCCAGCTCTCGCGCCGCGGCGATCTTGGCGAAGGTCTCTTGCCCCCCGCTGTTTTTTGACACCACCAGATCGACCCGATGGCGCGACATCAGCGACAACTCATCGCTGAGCGTGAAGGGGCCACGCGCGACAATTTGCATCAGACCCGCGTGCTGCAGATCGCGGCTCGCTAGCGTGCGCACCAACCACATCTGATCTGCTGCCAGATCCTCAAGGTGCGCCAGTGGCAAGGTGCCTAGGGTAAACAAAATGGCGCGATAGGGTGCAAGTGCGCGGGCGATTTGGGGCCAGTCATAGCTGATCTGATGCCAAGTATCCCCCGGCATCTCGGCCCAGGGCGCCCGCTCATAGCGCAGCAGCGGCAGCGCTAGCGACGCCGCCGCCTGGTGCGCATGCTCGCTAATGCGGGCAGCGTATGGGTGGGTGGCATCGATAAGACACTCGGCACCAAACCGACTCAGGCACTGTGCCATCTTCGATACACCGCCAAACCCACCGCGCCACAGTGTGCACTTGGGCACCGCGGGCGCATCGGTGATGCCCGCCAGACTATAGGCCACACGATGCCCCTGCTCGATCAGAGCACACGCAATCTGGCGCCCCTCGCCCGTGCCCCCCAACACCACGCACTTCATGCCTGGCCGACCACCTGTGCCGACTCGCCGGAGCCAACGATGGCCACCACATCGACCTGTATCTCGGTTGGCAGATACAGGCGCACGCTAGCGAGCGCCTGGGCGCACACCCAATCGCCCACCGGCAACTGAGCCTGTCGACACAAATCCAGCACCTCTATCGAGGTATTGGCCCGGGCGATAGCCGCTGCCAGCTCGGCATTGCGCGCACCTATCAGCTGTGACAAATAGCCAAAGTCAATCTGCGAGTGGCTGCTGTGCAAATTGATGTGGCCGGCGGCGAGCTTGGTCAGCTTGCCAAATCCCCCGACGAGCGACAGGCGTTCGATCGGGTGGCGCTTTAGGTATTTGAGCACCGCACCCACGGCATCGCCCATCTCCACAAGCGCCATCGCATCGAGTTGATAGCGCTTGCGCGCCACCGACTCACTGCTGGAGCCCGTGCAGGCGGCCAGATGCTGTAGCCCATTGGCACAAGCCACATCGATACTCTGATGGATGGAGGCGATATAGGCGGAGCAGGAGTACGGGCGCACGATGCCGGTGGTGCCGAGAATCGACAGGCCACCGAGGATTCCAAGGCGCGCATTCATGGTGCGCTCTGCCAGACGCTCCCCATCGCACACCCCTATGCCAACCTCAAACCCGCCGCTGTAGGCGCAGTCTTGCGCCAACTGGGCGAGGTGCTGGCACATCATCTGACGCGGCACCGGATTGATGGCAGGCTCGCCACAGGCGAGGGCCAGCCCCACCTTGGTCACCGTGCCCACACCGGCCTCGGAGGCGAAGCGCACGCCGGGGGTATCGGCAAGATGAACGCGGGCGAACACGGTCGCGCCATGGGTCACATCTGGGTCGTCGCCAGCATCCTTAATGGTGGCGGCATAGGCGCAATCGCGCTCGCGGCGACAGGCGCTCAAGGCAAAGCGAACCGGCTCGCCACGCGGCAGCACGATGTGCTCCTCCGTGCCCACCTGCCCTGTCAACAACAGGCGCGCACCGGCCAAGCTGACCGCCGTTGCGCAGGCACCTGTGCTAAAGCCCGAGCGCAATTTTCGTGGCTGTTCTGCTGTTTCTGCTCGCATGTTTCGTATCATATAATAGGCTGAGCACAGCTTG
>CAZROX010000020.1:0-2677 GCA_964601845.1 uncultured Halothiobacillaceae bacterium | reverse complement strand
CGACCACAACAGAGACCACCCAGCATCAACGCGGCGCGCAAAAGCGCCAGGCGGGGCATCTTCGCAAAAAAGCCAAAGCCACCAAAAGTAAGGGATTGCTGATCGTCAATACCGGCACTGGCAAGGGCAAGAGCAGTGCCGCCTTTGGCATGGTCGTGCGCGGCCTGAGCCACGGTATGCGCGTTGGCGTGGTGCAATTTATCAAGGGGGCCATGCAGACGGGCGAGCGCGACCTGCTCGGCAAAATAGACGGCTGCGAGTGGCACACCATTGGCGATGGCTTTACTTGGAACACGCAAGATCGGACGCAGGATATCGCCACTGCCGAGCGCGCTTGGTCGGAGGCTGAACGCATGCTCGGCGACCCGTCTTATCAGATGGTGGTACTCGATGAGTTAAATGTGGTGCTCAAGTACGCCTATCTGGATCAGGGGCGCGTACTGGCGGCACTCACCCAGCGCCCAGCGGATATGCACGTTATCGTCACCGGTCGCCATGCGAGCGATGCGCTTATCGAGGTGGCTGACTTGGTCAGCATTATTCAGTCGACCAAGCATCCATTTAAGGATCAGGGCATCAAGGCGCAAGCGGGCATCGAGTTCTAAAAGGTCAGCAGCGCCACAGGCACCAGACACAACAGCAGGGCGCGTGTGATCAGCTTATTGCCCGCACGTAACTGCACCCGGCTCACGCGTTGCACACCCGCACTACTGCCGATGGCACGCATGCCAACTTTTGCGAGCAGCTTGTCTGTCTCATCCAGCAGCTGCGGGCCGAAAGTGAAGCGAAAGTATGCGCCGGACATCGACTCCACCGCACTATCGAAGCGCCCCATAAGCGCATAGCCCAACACCAGCAGGCGCGCCGGTAGCCAGAGCAGCACACCCAATACCAGCCCCATCCGATCGAGCAGGGGCGCATGGTCCGCATCGGTGCGCAAAAAGTAAAACAGGTGCAATACCACCCGATACATCACCGCACCAAATGGCCCGAGCAGCACAAACCAAAATAGCACCGCGAGCAGTTGCCTGTTGATCTGATGAAACAAGGCGCGCAGCACGGCGGCATTGCGCACCTCCGCACTAGAAAACGTACCGCCCGCCCCAGCGAGCCCCTGCAGCTTATGTGCACACTGATCGGCCAGCGGCTCATCCTCTGCATCGAGTGCCTGTAAGTACGCTTTGAACTGTCGACGCAGCGATATAGGCCCGATGCACAACAGCAAAATCAACAAGGACCAGAGCCCATAGGGCAGGCCAAGCAGCAAGTGACACAGGAGCCCGCCGATCGCCTGGGCTGCAAATGCGGCGATAAATATTGTGAGTGCCAGCACAACCAACTGCCACAACAGATGCGGGCCAGTCCAGTGCAGCAGCTGCTGCAACGGGCGATTGAGCCATAGGTAATCGCGTACAAAAGAGGGGAATTTGATGCGCGTTTCGAGTGTTAACGCGACGATAACGATGATAAGAATCATGGGATAACCAACACGGGGTACACAAACACAAGTCGACTGCCGAACGTCTAGACAGCATAATCAGAAATGCGAAAAACTGCAACTTCGGCACCCACGAGGCTGCAGCTTGGGGGGGGCGATCTACGGCGAGGGCGCGCTAAAAACCCCTGATAACAGCTGCGCAGTTTTCGGATGACTCCCCTAGCACGCGCCACTGATCGTCTGTGCGACAGTTGGCATCGGTGCTGTCGTGTGAGCGAATAGAGCCCGAGTTGGCTAGGCCATCATCTAGGCGCACATCGAGTTGCAGCAGAATTTTGGCAGGGATCTTATCGCCGGTAAACAACTCGTGGCCATCGCTGGCATCGCCGGGCACGTGCTCGCCATAGACAATTTTGTAAAAGCCGCCATAGGGATTGCGCGGGCAGGTGATGGCACGGCAGCTCGCATCACCCAGCACATCTATGCCATCGGCCAGGCCATCGTAGCTGCCGATCAACAGGCCCGCTGAGGACAACTGCTGCCAAGCACCCGCAGACTCAAGCTTGGTGTCGATGATGCCATCGCCATCGCCATCACTCAGCGTGCTATCTAGGCGCGTGCTGGCGCGGCTAAAATCTCCCGGCACCGCATCGTATTGATCTTGAAAGGTGTACCAAGCGGTGCGGATGCCCTCAAGATCGCTAGTCAGGGTGCGGACACGCGCACTGTCGATCAGTGTTTGCCCCTGTAAAATACCGCCTAACAACAACCCCACCACGACCAGTACGATGGCCATCTCGACCAGCGTAAACCCCGCACCACGCCCCATGCCACCGCTATTTAGATTCCGCATTGCTCATCAATCCTCTGTAAAATACGCCTAACCTGCAACTCACCTTAAGCAATCCGCTTTGAAAAATGTGTGAAATAATTAACCTGTTGCGCCATGAATAGTCCGTCGCATCGCACAGCGCGCAACAGCTGGCGCATCGCCACTCAATGAAACTCGTACTGGGCATCAGCGGCAGCATTGCCGCCTATAAGACACCGGAGCTGGTGCGCAGATTGCGCGATGCCGATATCGAGGTGCGCGCTGTGCTCACGGCCCAGGCGCAAGATTTTGTCGCCCCCCTGAGCCTGCAAGCGACCAGTGGACATCGGGTCTATGGGCACCAGCACGAGCCTGAAGATCAGGCCATGCAGCATATCGAGCTGGCCCGCTGGGCCGATGTGCTGCTG
>CAZROX010000019.1:0-16594 GCA_964601845.1 uncultured Halothiobacillaceae bacterium | reverse complement strand
ACCAAAATATCCGCATCCCAGTGACCGGCGCTATTGAGCGCCTCGTAGGCCATGCCAGCTCCCATCGCCCCATCGCCGATGATAGCGACGCACTTGCGCGACTCACCGCACTGCCGTGCGGCTATGGCCATGCCCAGTGCAGCACTAATAGATGTGCTGGAGTGACCCACCCCAAAGGTGTCGTACTCGCTTTCATCGCGCTTATTAAAGCCCGAGAGGCCCTGGTGCTTGCGCAATTGATCCATCTGGTTGCGCCTGCCGGTAATAATTTTGTGTGGATAGGACTGGTGCCCCACATCCCAGACCAGGCGATCATTCGGGGTGTCAAATACATAGTGCAAAGCCACAGTCAGCTCCACAACACCGAGACTCGCCCCTAGATGGCCACCTGTTTCGGCCACGGATGCGATGATAAAGCGGCGTAACTCATCACACAGATCGGGCAGTTGCGAGAGCTCTAATCTGCGTACATCTGCCGGATACTGCACGCGATTTAGCAATGGAAACTGGCTGCAATCAACCATGAGGAGACATTCCCGTGCACGCGTTCAGCGCGTTATCAGACCGAGGAGACATGCGCAGCTAGTGATCGCGCTGTAGAATTTTGTCGGCCAGATCACGCAAAAAACCGTAGCGCGATGGCAGAGCCGCCAAGGGCTCAAGTGCTGCCAGATGCATCTGAGCTGCATAAGCTCTGGCGTTGTCCAATCCGAGTACAGTGGGATAAGTCGGCTTGCCAAGCTCTGCATCGGCACCTTGTCTTTTACCGAGTGTCTGCGTACTCGAATCGACATCGAGTATGTCATCGACGATCTGAAACAAAAGGCCCACTGCTTGGGCGTAGCGACCGAGCGCACTGTGCACCGATTCATCCGCTAGCGCACACAGACTGGCCATGCGCACACAGGCACCGATCAGGGCGCCGGTTTTGTGGCGGTGCATGCGCTCGAGCACCGATTGGCTGATCTGACAACCCACCACCTGTAAATCAATGGCCTGCCCCAACACCATACCCTGGGCGCCTATCGCATCGCACAGCGTACGCCATATCTGTAGACGCGCTTGTGCAGACACGGCAAGCGATGCATCTGCCAGTTGAGAAAACGCCAGCGCCTGCAACGCATCGCCCACCAATATCGCCATGCCCTCACCGTAGCGTTTGTGGCAGGTGGGCAGATCGCGACGCAAATCGTCATTGTCGATAGCGGGCAGATCATCGTGTACCAATGAATAGGCGTGTACCAGCTCCACCGAACAGGCAATCGGCTCCAGTACACTGGACTCGACTTCAAGTGCATGCCCTGTTGCGTAGACCAAAAGCGCGCGCAAGCGCTTGCCACCAGAGAGCGTTGCATAACGCATGGCCTCGTGTAGCGTCTCCGGCTCGGTTGCGGACGATGGCAAGCACGCATCAAGTTGTTGATTGATGCGTGTACGCTGCGCACCTACCCAAGTGTCAAACTGCATCAGTCTTGGCAGGTTTGATCGGCGCCATCGCCGAGCATCTGTATCTTGCTCTGCGCATCTTGCAGGGCCTGCTGACAGTATCGTGCCAGCCCAATACCGCGCTCGTATTTTTCCAAAGATTTAACCAGATCCAGATCGCCACTCTCAAGCTCGCTCACAACCGCAGAGAGCTCGTCCATGGCTGTCTCAAATGAAAGATTCTCTACCGACTTCATCGACTATCTCCAAATCGCTCTACTCGGGTGCGACAAATCCATCTGGCAGTGTAGAGCCCTCGCCAAAAAAATACTTTTCCATTTCATCCTCGAGATACTTGCGCGCCTGTGGGTCGACCGGCGTTAGCCGATACTCATTGATCAGCATCGTCTGATGTCTCACCCAACCCGCCCAAGCTTCGCGCGATACCTGAAGATAGATACGCTTACCCAACTCACCAGGGTAGGTTGGGCGCTCCAGCCCTTCGGCCTCTACACCCAGTTTCACACACTGCACCATCCGCGTCATCTTCTCACTCCCTCTCAGTTATTTGTTGCTCAAATATATCGACCAATTTGCGCACAGGCACCGCCATGCCACCGGGTGGCTGCGTGCCCGATTGATGCCAAATACCCTCGGTGCGCAAGTGGGCTGCACCTGCGAGCAGCACGCTGTACACCGGCACGATGCGCATACGAAAATGCGTCAGTGTATGGTAGCGCTCAGGCCATATCTCAAGCGGTTCAATTTGGATCTGCCGTGCCTCACACCACGCATCGATTGCACCTTGCGATGAAAAAACCGGTGTGCAATAGAGTCCGCCCCACACACCGGACAGGGCGCGCTTTTGCAAAAAAACACTGCGCTCACAACGTAACAATAACATGTACCAGGTCTGTGTGAGCAGTGTACGCCCACTTTTTTTTTGCGGCAACTGCTGCACCCGATCTGTTCGTAGAGCCGCACAACCTGCACCAACTGGGCACAGGCTACAACTGGGGCGGGTACGTGTGCACACCAGCGCACCGAGATCCATAATCGCCTGGGTGTAGTCGGCACCGCGCATCTTTGGCGTCATGTGCGCCGATAGCGCCCACAATTGTTTTTTAACCGCCTGGCTATTGGGGTTGCCCTCGACCAAAAAATAGCGGCTCAGCACCCGCCTGACGTTGCCATCTAAAATAGGATGTGCCTGCCCATGGGCAAAGTTCAAAATGGCCCCACCAGTTGAGCGGCCAATGCCAGGCAACGCGATTAGCTGATCGATGCACACGGGCAAGCGCCCGCGGTGCTCGTGCATCACCTGCACCGCCGCTCGGTGCATATTGCGCGCACGCGCGTAGTACCCAAGACCCGACCACAGCGCCAACACCTCATCGAGCGGGGCGCTGGCAAGCTTAGACAAGGTGGGAAAACGACGGATAAAAACACGATAGTAAGGCAATACAGCGGCGACCTGCGTCTGCTGCAGCATAATCTCGCTGACCCATGTCCGATAGGCTTGTGTTTTCGCACAGCGAAGCCGCCGCTGCCACGGCAGATCGTGCCGACCGTGCAAGGCAAACCAATCTAGCAAACTGGCGACAAAGCGATCTCGCTCAGCGATACCGCCTATGGGTGCTTTTAACTCGGCCACCACTCTCCTCAGATTGCATCGAGATCACGATACTCAGGCAAGGTGATCCGCTCGCACACCAGGCGCTTTAGATCCTCTGGGCGATCGAGGTCCCACAGGGCGGGTGTCTCGTGACAACGCAAGCCAAGCTGTTGAATGCGCGCCCGTGTCTGCTGCAAAACATGCTCGCTGCCCCAGTCGATCGCATCAAACAATGCTGGCTCAAAACGCGATAGCCCAATTGCAACATAACCCCCATCCTCCGCTGGTGTCAGGGCGACATCGCAACCATTCCAAAGCGCCTTGGCCAACTGGAAAATTGTCGCCGTATCCATGACCGGGCAGTCACAGCCCAGCACAATTACAGCCCGATGCCGTAGCAGGCCCTGTTCGAAAGCATGAGACATGCGGTCGCCCAAATCCTCGCCACACTGAACGCCAAAACGACAGATGGTGCGGGCGCGCAGCTGCTCGATCCAAGGGTGCTCGCTCACCCGATCTAACATCAGACAGACCCGATCATCGCCCAGGGATCGGGCCACTTTTAACATGCGTACAATTAACTGCATGTGCAGCTCACTGGCTTGTGATTGTGTCAAGGGGGGTTGCAGGCGCGTTTTTAGTCGCCCACTAGGACAGCGTGCGAATATCTGCAGCTCGATCTGAGACCAATCCATCAGGTTCGAAAAAGGTAAAAACGCGCCAGATAATCTGGCGACACACCCAAGAAATACAGGGTGCGCAACAGCCACATCAGCAGCATAACACGCACGACTCCCCCCGCCTCCCAACGGCGACTGGAGGTGATCAGTACATGTGCTAGGGCAGTTGGCCGCACCAGCGCGCGCAGTTTGCGACTGATTGCAATATCTTCCATGAGAGAAACTGTGGGGAAACCCCCTACTGCATCCCATAGCGTGCGAGTGATAAACACACCGTGATCGCCCGTCACAATAGATGTGCGCCTCACGCGCTTATTCATGCCAAACTCGATTAGGCGCAGCATGAATGTATCTCCCGACAAGCGCACGGTAAAGTAACCCCATGCGTGTGTGCCCTCGGGCAGAGTCGCCAGCAGATCGGGGAGAAAATTCTCGGGTAACACGCTGTCAATATGCAAAAACCACAAGCGGGCAGCGCGCGCCACCTCGGCACCACGGTTCATTTGCACCGCGCGGCCAGCTGGGCTCACCAGTACTTGGTCTGCAAGTGGTCTGGCCAAATCAGCGGAGCCATCGACACTGCCGCCATCGACCACGATGAGCTCGCAACCCTGCTGACGCAAAAACTGAAAACGCTGTAAGGCGGCCTCTATGGAATCCGCCTCATTGAGCACCGGCACAATAATGGACAACACCAGCTCACCGCCCATAACAAATGCAACGCCAGCTGGGTGATCGATAACCGCTTAAGCTGCCGCTAAAGCCCCACCACAGCTAGAGCCTTGGCCCGCAGTGCAACCGTAACAATGATCGCCAATCTTGATCGGCCTGTTTACCAAGGCCTCCGCATCGATATCGCGCAGGTGGATCGGCCGCCCACCCAGTGGCATGCCCAATTGCTGATTGAAGTCACAATCGTAAACATAGCCCAGGTAGTCGACGCTGATGGTGTCGCGGCACATCACAGATTCGAGATTCGCATCATTGTGCGAAGATTTGAGCAGTGACATGTAATCCTGAAACTCTCCACGCGAAACCAGCGTGCTACCGAAGCGATTGATGGGCAGGTTGGCCAGTGCCAACAGATTGCTAAATCTGATGCCGTGATGCTCCAAAAGATAGCTGCGATACTCCTGCTCCAACGCTTGTTGGGGCGGTGGCAACTGTGCCCCTTGCGGGTTGTAGACCAAATCGAGTGTCAAATCGGAGTCGGGCATGCCGTAACCCAGCGCATTTAGGGCACGCAGCCCGCGAATGCTGGAGACAAATACCTGATCCCCTCGTTGCGCATCGACATTGTCCTCTGTGTAGCATGGCAAAGATGCCACGATATCGACCTGCCAATCCGCCAGATAACGTGCCAAATCCTCTTGCCCCGGCTCCTCCAATACTGTGAGATTGCAACGATCTAGCACGCGAATATCGTACGATCTGGCCGCTTCTACCAACAGGCGAAATTGTTGCTGTAGCTCCGGCGCACCGCCGGTTAAATCGAGTGTTTTAACGTGGCCTTTTGCCATAAACGCGATCACTTCTTTGGCTGTCTCCTCGCTCATGGTCTCCTTGCGAGTCGGGCCGGCGTTGACGTGACAGTGTAGGCAGCTCTGATTGCAATAGTAGCCGACATTCACCTGCAAAGACATCAAGCGCTTGCGCTGCAGTTTTGGAAAATCGGTCAGCTTGAGCAACGGATAGGTATCGTGCATAAGAACATCCAACTTAATGATAAAAAAACACCACCCGGGCAATGTCGACAAGCTGCCGACAATAAACACCGGGCATAAACGCTATTGGACAGTATTGTGTGCCGACAGTTCCCGCTAGGACAGCGTGCGCTCAGCGAGTGGGCAAGGTGCTCAAACCAGTCTGGCTGGCGTAGTAGGCCGCCAAGTCTTTCATATCCTGCTCACTCAGGGGCGCCACCATGCTAGCCATAATAGCATTTTGGCGTGCGCCTGATTTGTAGGCCTTGAGCGCATGCAAAAGATAGTTTGCGTGCTGCCCAGCTAGGATTGGATTGGTCGGAATTTGACTATTGCCATCGCTGCCGTGGCAACCGGCGCAGGTAATCGATTTGCTCTTACCCGCCTGCGGATCGCCTGCCGCCCAAGAGAGCGCACTACACATGACAAATACACTACAAATTAGCAATCTTATTTTAGGCATGAAAGACTCCATAATTATTTGACACTACTAAAATAAGCGGCAATATCTGCGATATCCTCATCGCTCAAGCTCGCCGCGTTGGCAATCATACCCGGATGGTTACAACAACCCGCCCGATAATCTTTTAGCTTTTTCACAATATAGGCCGCGTGCTGACCACCCACCTTGGGCACATGATAACTCGGATAGGCTGTCGAATAGCCCGGAATACCATGACAACCCAAACAGGTCTCCGCCTTTATTTTACCCGCACGGATATCGGCAGCATAAGCTGGCACCCAAAGACTCGACAGCACACCGACAGCGATAGCGATCATCCATGCGTGCAAGGGTGCACCACAACGCAATAACCGACCTCGACCACATAGCGATCTCACCGCCTGCTCAACGCTCGATACGCAAACTAAACTCATAGGCTGCATCCTCCAACCAATAGCCAAAATAATTGCAAAAACTACGCCGTATAATTAAATCATACACCGGCTGTTCATCTTGAATCTGCACAAACAGACACGGCGCCTTACCCAAAGATGACTGCGCGCACTGCCCAGCTTTGAAGACACTCGAATGAAAATCCAATGTGCTACCCTTTGCTAAGAGCATTTTCACCTGCTTACCCCATAGACGCAATAGTGTCTGACCCCCGCTGATCGACACGCCCACACCCAAACTGACCAATGCCAATGCACGTGGGACATCCTGCGCACTGGCGAGCACCAACCACTCGGTGGGGCCCAACCAGCAGATGCGCAAAGTATCATTGCCGGTCCATGTGTTGGGTTCTAGTGGCAGATTAAAGCCGAGATGTTCGGCAACCGTGGACAGAATCAGGTTGTCCTGCAAGCTAAGGCGCAGGTTAATATGCTCAAAAAAGGGATGCTCGACCAGCACCACATCCGCATCGCTATCCCGATAGGCCATATCGCCGATGCGCGCATAAAAAGGCGCCAGCGGACTTTGCGGAATCTCAATCACTGCACGCATCAGGAGGACTCATCTGTTTTTTGACGCAGATTTTCTGCATCGTAAAAAATAGGGCTGCACACACTTGCCTCGACAACCGTGCCATCTGGCCCCGATACAAAGATCGTCTCACCTATTCTCTGACGACCTGACTTCATCAAAGCCAATGCAATGGAATGCCCCAAATGGGCGCTGTAATAGCTTGAGGTGACATGTCCATCCATCGGCACCGGCGATGCATGATTCGGATCACGCACCAATTGTGCGCCCTCCGCCAACACCACTTTTGGATCGTTTGTTTTGAGCCCGACCAGCTGTTTGCGATCGGTGCGCACGCAGTCCGAACGCGCCAAGGAGCGGCGCCCGATAAAATCTGCATTGGATTTAACCGCCCACTGCATACCCAAGTCGATGGGTGTCACCGATCCATCGGTATCTTGACCGACGATGATAAAGCCTTTTTCTGCACGCAACACGTGCATTGTCTCGGTGCCATAGGCTGTGACCCGATAATCCTGGCCGGCCTGCCAGAGTATCTCCCAGATCATCCGCCCATAATTGGCATTCACATTGACTTCATACGACATCTCGCCCGTAAACGATATGCGAAAAAGATGCACATCTATGCCGTGAATGACACCCTTTCTATGCGTCATAAAAGGGAAGGCATTGTCGCGAAAATCAACCCCTTGACACACCGAGGCCAAGAGGGCGCGACTATTTGGCCCAGCTACGGCAATGGTTGCAAAGTGATCTGTGGTTGAAGTGAGCGATACATCCATATCCGGCCACTCGGTCTGCAACCACATTTCCATCCACTGTAAAACCTGTGCACTGCCACCTGTGGTGGTGGTCATGTGATAGTGATTCTCGCCCAAGCGCGCGGTCACACCATCGTCCATCACCATGCCATCCTCACCGAGCATCAGCCCGTAACGACAGTGACCAATGGGCAGTTTAAGCCAGGAGTTACTGTATATTAGGTTCAAAAAACGTGCCGCATCCTGCCCGCGAATATCAATCTTGCCTAGGGTGCTCGCATCGAGCATGCCGACGTATTGGCGCACGGCAATGGACTCTCGCATCACCGCATCATCCATCGACTCGCCGCCTTTGGGGTAATACCATGGCCTGTGCCACTGGCCGACCACTTCCATTTTTGCACCCTGCTCTAGGTGCCAAGCGTGCATCGCTGTGGTGCGCACAGGATCGAGCAACTGGGGCCCATGGTTGCGCCCGCCAGCTGCAAATGTCAGCGGTGTATAGGGGGGGCGGAAAGTTGTCGTGCCAACCTGCTCCATGCTGACACCCAACATATCCGCTAGGATACCGGCACCGATAATATTGCCATTTTTACCCTGATCTGTACCAAAGCCGAGTGCGGTATAGCGCTTGATGTGTTCGATGTGTTGATAGCCCTCTTGCACTGCGAGCGCGATATCCGCATAGCTGGTGTCATTTTGAAAATCGACAAACTGCTTGCCATGCCCTACGCGCGGCATACACCAAATATTGTGTATATAGGGCACATCGGGGTCTTCGTGCAGTTCATCTAAGCTGCTATCGACCGGAATCGCCGCCGATTCAAATCCACATTCCCTCGCCATGCGCGCACCGGCATCCGCGCCCTCATGCATGCAGGCAACCAAGTTAAAAGTGCCATTACAGGCGCCAACAGATACGCTCTCCTGCGCCGTCGCGCCAGGCACATAGCACGCTTTTTCGGCGTGCCAATGCAACTGACCACCCGATTGCGCATGCAAGTGTAACGCTGGACTCCAACCGCCAGACATAGCGACCAGATCGCACCGAACTTTTTTGAGCTTGGCATCGGGGAGGATATTGCCCGATGCATCGACTGGAGCGATGGAAACATATTTGACGTGACGGCCACCCTGTGCACTCACCACCGCATGCCGATACAGCACATCGACATTATGTGCCCGAACCCGATAGGCCAGCTGGCCACTTCGATCGCGTAGGTCGACCACAAGACGTACCTTGACCCCGGCATCAATCAGGTGCAGGGCGGTGCAATAGCCTGTATCGTTGTTGGTAAAGATCACCGCATCACACCAGGGGGCAACTGCATACTGGTTGCAGTACATAGAAACCGCGCTGCCTAGCATGATGCCGGGCAGATCGTTGTTGGCAAAAACCAGTGGCCGCTCAAAAGCCCCCTGCGCGTGCACAACGCGCTTTGCACGCACCCGCCAGTAGCGCTGGCGCACCTGATGCGACTGCAGTGCCTCGCCCAAATGCTCGCTCTCGCGCACCAATAGGCCGACAAAATTATGATCGTAGTGGCCAAATGCCGTGGCGCGGGACAACACCGTCACATCTGTCATCTGCTGCAAAGCCGCCATGGTTTCATGCAACCACACAGATGCGGGCTGATCTAGTATCTCTGTTTTATTATCTGCCAACAGTTGCCCGCCGATCATCGGGCGATCATCACACAAGATCACTCTAGCGCCAGCGCGCCCCGCTGCTAAAGCTGCCGACAAACCCGCCACACCACCGCCAACAACCAGCAGATCGCAGTGTGTATTGTGTTGCTCGTAACGATCTGGATCGGGTAGGGTCGGCGCGCTGCCCCAACCGGTTGCTCTACGGATAAAGAACTCGTAGAACTTCCACCAGCTGGCAGGCCACATAAAAGTCTTGTAGTAAAAACCGGCTGCCATGGTACGCGCACCCAGATAGCCAACCAGCGCCATCAGGTCAAAACGGACACTCGGCCATGCATGCACACTCCGGGCGCACAGCTGATCGTACAGCTCGACTTGGGTGGCGCGCTGACTAGGTAGGGTCGTAGCACCCGTGCCGACCTGCATCAACGCATTGGGCTCCTCGGACCAAGCACCCAAAAGACCGCGCGGCCGATGGTATTTGAAACTGCGTCCAACCAGGTGAATACCGTGTGCCAACAACGCAGAGGCCAACGTATCACCCGCATAGCCTGACAGCTCGCGCCCATCGTAAGTAAAGTGCACCAAGCGCGCACGATCAACACGACCGTGTGTCTGCGATGAGAGTCTGTACTTTCCGCCTGGATACTTCATTAAAATCTACTTATTGTCCTCTGCGGGCGCAGCACCGCCAGCAGGGTACACCTCATCGATACGGTAGGTCAGTGTATTGCGTCGCACATTAAACCAGCGACGACACCCCAGCACATGGTACCAGCGCTCTCGAAAAGACCCCAGATCATTGCGCCGAAAAAACAGGTAATCTGCCCATGCCTGATCGTCGAGCTGGTCTGGGTCTTCAGGGCGCACGATATGTGCCTGACCGCCGTAGCTAAACTCCGACTCGTCGCGCAGACCGCACCAAGGGCACTCAATATGCAGCATCGCAAACTCTCATGATCTAGTGGGCTACGCCGGCTGCACCGTGCTCATCTATGAGGGCACCAGTGATAAATCGATCTAAAGAAAACGGGGCGTTCAGTGGATGGGGCTCATCTTGCGCGATGGTGTGTGCGAACACCCAACCAGAGCCAGGGGTTGCTTTAAAACCGCCCGTGCCCCAGCCACAATTAAAATACAACCCCGCCACTGGGGTTTTACCGATAATCGGGCAAGCATCCGGACAGGTATCGACGATACCGCCCCACTGACGCAGCATACGCACACGTGCAACCGAGGGGAACAGCGTCAAAATCGCCTCCAGCGTGTGCTCAATATTGGAGAGACTACCCCGCTGAGCATAACCGTTATAGCTATCGATCCCAGCTCCGATCACAAGCTCCCCCTTGTCTGACTGACTCATATACCCGTGCACGGCATTGGACATCACCACTGTATCGAGCATCGGCGCCACAGGCTCTGATACAAACGCCTGTAGCGGGTGCGACTCAAGTGGCAGACGAAACCCGGCCATGGATGCCAACACACCACTGTGCCCTGCGGCTACAACGCCCACTTTTCCGGCACGAATTGTACCACGCGATGTCTCGACACCGACCACGCGACCGTTCTCTTGGCGAATGGCATTCACCTCACAGTTTTGTATCACATCGACACCCAGCGCATCTGCGGCACGCGCATAGCCCCAAGCGACTGCATCGTGGCGCGCCACGCCACCACGTGGCTGAAAGGACGCCCCTAAAATTGGATAGCGTGCATCGGGTGAGGTATCAATACATGGAATTTTTCTCTTGATTTCTTGCGCATTCAAAACCATACCATCGATGCCATTGAGACGATTGGCAGCCACACGGCGTCTGATATCGCGCATATCTTGCAATGTGTGGCCGAGATTGAACACACCGCGCTGGCTAAACATGACGTTGTAATTGATATCCTGCGACAGACCCTCCCACAGCTGCATCGACTTCTCGTACAGCAAGGCCGCCTCATCCCACAGATAATTCGAGCGCACAATGGTTGTGTTGCGACCGGTATTACCACCACCGAGCCAGCCTTTTTCCAACACGGCAATGCGACCGACCTGATGGTTTTTTGCCAAGTAGTAGGCAGTTGCTAGCCCATGTCCACCGCCGCCGATAATCAACACATCGTAGCTGCTGGCAGGATCCGGACTACGCCACGCAGCAGGCCAATTGCGGTTGTAGGCTAGCGCATTGCGAATCAGACTAAATAAAGAGTAACGCTGCATCAAACCAACCGTTATAAATCATAATGACGATAATTATCGTAGACAATTATACTCACAAAATTACGTCGTATCTAAACCACTGTCACATCGGATTCCAAGCCACCGCTGTCCTCGGTGTGCCCATCGATCGCGATCGCCTGACCGCTGATGTGCACCGCTTGGGGCGATGCTAAAAAAACTGCCATGTTCGCGACATCCTGTGCGCTGACAAAAGTCCGCATCGAGTAGGCGCGCGCATAGCGAGTGCGCAGCACATCTGCGGGTATATTGCGCGTCTTGGACTCCGCTGCGATGACACGATCCATCCGCTCTCCCTCGACCGAACCTGGGCAGATGGCATTGACACGCACACCACTTGGGCCCAACTCCATCGCCACCGTCTTGGTGAGCCCAATCAATCCCCACTTGGCTGCGGCATAGGCTGCGCGCAACGGGTATCCATGCAATCCCGCTGTCGATGAGAGATTGATAATCGCCCCACCGCCGACAGCTTTCATGCCAGCTGCCACGGCGCGGATACACAAAAATGCACTGTTGAGATTCACTGCGATACAGCGATCCCAATCTCGACAACTGAGTGATTCGACCGCCACAACCGCACCAGCAATACCTGCACAATTCACCAGCACTGTAATGTCACCACCAAGTCGCGCGCACGCGCTGGCGTGTAGTTTTTCCACCTGCTCCTCTACCGACACATCGGCAACAGAGGCACTGATCTGTGGCTGGGGGGCAAGATTATCGACCGCCTGTGCATCGACATCGGCAATATGCACGCGTGTATTATCCTGCTTGGCAAAAGCCTGTGCGATTGCATAACCGATGCCGCTAGCGCCCGCTGTGACCAGAACGCGCTGTACATCAGACATGGCTAATCAAACGCCGACAAGCAAGCCACACTCAGGTTCAAGCGCGCTTAATTTGGGCATGCGCACGCATCATGGGGCAAGCCTATCTATGGACCAAGACTGGGATTTGGCGACCTGCCGATAGACAAATCGATCGTGCAGGCGATCTGATTGACCTTGCCAAAACTCAAACGCATCTGGCTGCAGGCGATAGCCTCGCCAATCATTTGGTCTCGGTACGTCACCAGTTGGATAACGCGCCTGTAAGTCCGACACATGCATCTCCAGCTCTCGACGCGACTGAATCACAGCGGATTGATGCGATGCGGCGGCACTAAAGCGACTGCCCTGAGGGCGAGAGTGAAAATAGCGTTCGGCGTCCTCGCACGGTAGCTGCTCAACTGCGCCACACAAGCGCACTTGACGCATGGAGCGCCTCCAAAAGAATAACAGAGCAGCCCGAGGGTTTTGCGCTAGCTGGCGGCCTTTTAAGCTGCGTTGATCGGTGTACCAGCAAAAGCCTGCTGCATCGTACTGCTTTAATAATACAATCCGTATAGATGGCCCAGATTCACCCACGGTTGCCAGAGACATCGCATTGGGGTCGTCAACCTCTCCATCCAGCGCCTCTTGCAACCAGAGATCAAACTGATCCAGTGGGCTGTCAGGTAAATCCGCACGCCTCAGAGGCACGCCGGTATAGTCTCTTCGCATCGATGTCAAATTGACAGATGTCACTTTTCAGCAGAGTCCACACATAAGTTATTGCAAGCGACAGCTAGCCATCTAAAAGCCGACCACCAAGGCAAAGGCGGCTCGATTAATCACAGAGTGATTGCAATTAGAACGCAGAGGCCAAGTTAAATATCGGCATGTACATGGCAAGCACTAGGCCACCAATAATGACACCCAAGAAGGCAAAGAGCATCGGCTCTAGTGAACTGATTAGGGTGTCGGTCGCGTCTTTCACCTCGGAAGCATAATACTCACTAATTTTGCCCAGCATCTTCACCAAGCTACCGGACTCCTCACCAATATTAACCATCTGAATTGCCAGCTCGGGAAACAGGCCAGTCGATTGTAAAGCCACGTTCATCGGCTGTCCAATCGCCACAAAGTCACGCACTCCCTTCACAGCGCGGTTGTAAACACCACTGCCTGTAGATTGTGAGACCGTCCCCAGCGTATCCACTATCGGCACGCCAGCGGACAACATAATGCCGGTGGTAGATGCAAAGCGCGCAATAGAATTTTTCCTAATAATGTTGCCGATCAATGGCAATTTCAACAATACGTTATCACAGAGAGCCGTTAGTGCGGACGACCTTTTACGCAAGTAGTTAAACAAAATCACACCGAGGACAACAGCCAGCCCTATGATCCAACCCGAGCTTATCATAAAATCCGATATCCCGATAACAAACAATGTCAGACCGGGCAGCTCTGCCCCAGCGCTATTGTATAGATCAGCAAACTTAGGCACCACGTAAACTAAAAGAATCACGGTAACAAGAAATGCGACTACCAGCACAAGAATGGGATAGACCAATGCCTTTTTTATACTGGCAGCCAAGCGCTCGGTCGCTTCTTTATAAGTGGCAATCTCCTCTAATAGATCATCGAGGCGACCGGACATTTCACCTGCGTGAACCAAGCTGCAAAATAAGCTATCAAATTGGTCTGGATGCTTCGACAAGGCAGTGGCAAAGGGCGAGCCGGCCTCAACGTCAAGCTTGACCTGGCGCAACATAGTGCGCATGCGCGGCTTCTCCTGCCCCTGGGTTATCGTGTCCAATGCCTGTACAATCGGCACACCCGCAGTGGTCATGGTCGTTAATTGGCGCGCAAATACGGTCAGATCTTTTGATTTAATTCTACCGCCGCCAGAGGAGAACAAAGAACTTTTACGGCCGACAGAAATCGGCACGATACCGCGCTTACGCAGATAGACGCGCACAACCTCCGGATTGGCTGCGTCCAGCTTACCCTTCAATAAGTTGCCTACTCTGTCGCGGCCACGCCAGTTATAGGTGATCGACTTAGCCACAACTGCTCTTCTAGGTTTTGCCGCCATAATGCTAATCCTTAGTCACGCGATTAATTTCCGCCAAACTCGCCCTGCCTTGAATCACATGCCTCAAGGCCGAGCGTCTCAGATCGTCTACGCCCTCTATATTTGCCTGATTAGCCAAGTCCATTGCATTCCCATTCGACATGACAATGCGACCCATCTCCTCGCTAAACGGCATGACCTGATACACACCAACACGACCTTTATATCCATCGTTACAACGCGCACAACCAACCGCTTTGTAGACGCTAAGCCCATCGATTTCAGCAGGATCAAAACCCTCTTCAATAAACACTTGTCTGGGTAGGTTCTCTGCTACCTTACAGTTCTCACACAGCAACCGTATCAACCGCTGCGCAATGACCAACGAGACCGAGCTGGCAACGTTAAAAGGTGCCACCCCCATATCAACTAAACGTGTCAGCGTCTGAGGGGCATCATTTGTATGCAGCGTTGATAGAACAAGATGCCCTGTCTGCGCAGCTTTAATGGCGATGCTAGCCGTTTCCAAATCTCGAATCTCACCGACCATAATGATATCTGGATCCTGTCTCAGAAAGGAGCGTAACGCCTCGGCGAATCCAAATCCGATCTGATGGTTGACATTAACCTGATTAATGCCGGGCAAGTTCAACTCGGCTGGATCTTCGGCTGTGGATATATTCACCCCCGGATCATTCAAATAATTCAAACCTGCGTACAAGGACACAGACTTACCGCTACCGGTTGGCCCTGTTATTAAAATCATACCATACGGGCTGTCCAACGCATCCTTGTAGAGCTCTTTTTGTGATGCACTGAACCCCAAGGTGTCCAGATTGAGCATCTGCGTAGATGAGTTCAAAATACGCAACACCACCTTCTCGCCGTACAGGGTTGGACAGACATTGACGCGAAACTCAATCGGCGCTTTCTTATTTTTGTCTCCCATCACGATGCGAATACGTCCATCCTGTGGAACACGCCGCTCAGATGTATCCATGCGCGACATCACCTTGATCCGTGCAACCACCTGGTTGGCGACATTTCTAGGCGGTCTGGCCACCTCTCGCAACATCCCATCGACCCGCATGCGGACGCGAAATATATTGTCGTAGGGCTCGAGATGTAGATCGGATGCGCCTTGGCTGACAGCGCTGAGCAAGAGTTTATCCACAAAACGGGTGACTGGCGCATCTAGGTCCGGCGCGTCGACTACCCCTACATCATCATCTAGCTCATCGACCTCAAGCTCGCTCATATCGCTTGTTGTCAGATCACTACTGCCAGACAAAACAGCGCCAATAGCAGCTTCCAGCTTGGCTGGCTCTACCAGAACACCATCTGTGGCCAGCTCAATGCCAAAGCGAATGCCATCGAGAGCGGGCAGGTTAGTTGGGTCGGAAACAGCAAATAGTAGCCGTGTATCGCTTTGCAACAGCGGCAAAATCTGATATTCGGAAATGAGATTTCTATAGTCGGAGGGGACGGCACCTAGGTCGTACTGGTCTAAATCTAAGACCGGCAACCCAAACTCACTGCCGATAAAGCAGGCCAGGTCGGCTGAATTGGTACTGTATTCCCACACTAAGGAAATAAAGCTACCACCATCGTTGCGAGAGGCATCATAGGCATCGCGCACATGCTCTTCCGACACCAACCCACTTCTCACAAGTGCGAGATGCAACCCTGTCAGAGGGGGCCTCTGCAAATTTGATTTATTTATTTGATTCAAGAGGCACAAGCCTTCATATCGAGCAAACGCAATCAGCCAACGGATTAACCACCACGGTCTGACGCTCTAAAAAATACCTTCGGCAAATCAGCAAATAACGCTCACAGCATTTTCACTCAGACAAAAGTCCAACAACCTCGACAGACTACGACTCTGGTAACAATGTCTCATCTGTCGAGGCGGGTCAACTAACTAACGACTAAACGTCAGTTAACTTAAACTAGCTACAATAATTGGAACCTAGGCAACCAGAAGATGTAGACACCTCCCAACCGGTAATAAGCTTGTTCGGCGCAGCAGCAGCACTCAGAGTTGGTTCCAAAATATAGTTATCCGTAACCAATAGCCATTTCGCGGGATTGTCTTCTACCGTGCCAGCGACCGGCGTTACAGTAATACGAGGCACTCCTGAATTATTCGCAACTGTTACTGAAGCAACCATAGCCGATGATGCAGCTGAAGTTTCATTAAAGCCATATTTCTGGATAT
>CAZROX010000018.1:0-16724 GCA_964601845.1 uncultured Halothiobacillaceae bacterium | reverse complement strand
TGGGTGATATCTTCGATTAATTGCTGCCGTGCGGTGCTGGCATACTCGACGTACACCGCCTGGTCTGCGCGCCCACTTTTCACGATGAGTTGGGCGATGTGTGCCCGTCGCTGGCCCGCCTTCAAAATGGCGAGGTTGTTTGGTTGGGATAACTGTTGTTCGAGCACATCGTCATCGAGCAGGGCAGAGGTGGTCAGCAGCGTCTGATTCAGGCAGGCCATGGGTGTCAAGCTGGCGGCACTGGCCGCGCTGATCGAGGTGATGCCGGGTACGGCCTGGCAGGGAATTTTGTCTTTTAGCTCGGCGTACAGATAGATAAAGGTGCCGTACAACAGCGGGTCGCCGAGGCATAAAAATACCACCATTTGGCCGGAGGATACCGCCTGTAGAATACGCTGGGCACAGGCTTGATAGATGGCGCGCATCGCCTGATGGGTGCCGTTTTTCATCGGTAGTTCGATCGCGTGCGTCTGTTGGTGCGCACCTAGGTGCGCGCTCGCGATAGATCGGGCGGTCGATTCGCCATCGAGGGTGGCCGGGTAGATGACCCAGTCGGCCTCCGAGATCAGACGCGCCGCCTTGAGCGTGATCAGCTCGGGATCGCCCGGGCCGACGCCGATGCCGTAAAACAGGCCGAGGTTATCGGGCGCACGTTTATCCATGGTCGATGATGGCAGGTTGCCCCTTGGTGATGAGTGTCAACATAACCGGCAGTTGGGCGCGCAGCACGCGCTGCCCCCCGATGGCGCTGCCGTGGCTCACCGTGATTTCACTGATGTCGATGTGCGCCTGCGCATCCCATGCATAGGTCTGTAGGGCGGCGCGACTCTCGAGGGTGACGCAGGCCACCAGCAGGCGGCCACCGGGTTTGAGGCGTTGCCAGCAGCTGGCGAGTAACTGGGTTAGCTGGCCATCGTGTCCGCCGATATAGATGGCATCGGGATCCGGCAGATCGCCGATTGCAGCCGATGCCTCGGCGAGGATCAGACGGATATTGCCGTGATCGCCAAAGCGGCGCAAGTTGTGCTCGAATTGGCGATGGCGCTCGGGGCGCTGTTCGATGGCATAGATGGTTGCCTCTGGTGCCCAGCGTCCCCACTCGATGCTGATGCCGCCCGTGCCGGCGCCGATATCCCAGCCGATTTCCTGGGCGCAGAGTGCGAGGCGAGAGAGGGCGGCGAGGCGCACATCGCGCTTGGTAAATTGTGTCTGCCCCTCGGTGGCAAACCATTCATCTGGGATGCCGGGGAAGGCGGGCAGGAGTCCGCCGCTACCGCGCACCTCGATGATCAACACGTTGAGTGGGTGGTGCTGCTCGTCGGTGCTCGCCAGTTGGTCGGCGCGGTGGTGGCTGATCTGTTCTGCCGGGGTGTCGAGGGCCGCACACAGGTGGACAGTCGACTCGCCATAGCCGGTCGCCACCAGCTCCCGTGCAATGGCGGTGGGTGTGTTGCGCCCATCGGTGAGCAGCCCCAGCGATTTGCCCGCGCTCAGAGAGGCGCGCAGGCGCGTGAGATCGCGCCCGTGTAGGCTGACTGTCTGTAGCTGTTGCCAGGGCTTGCCCAGTTTTGCACAGGCGCTTTGCACGCTGGTGATATTGGGGTGAAAGCACAGCTGATCGGGCAAAAACATGCGGGTTAGGTACGCGCCTATGCCGTAGAAAAGTGCATCGCCGGAGGCGAACAATACGATGCGCTGCGCACTGTGCTGCACAATGAGCTGATGCAGATCAGACATCGGCGTCGGGTAGTGCAGGGTGTTGCGCCCCCGATGCGCCAGTGCCATAAGATGGCGCTTGGCACCGATCCACAGCTCGGCGCGCGCCATCGCCTCCTGCGCCGATGGCGGGGCGGTGAGGCAGGTGCCGAGGCTGACTATGTCGATCTGCTGGGGCATGGGTTAGGCTAAAAGTAGATATTGTGTCGCATGCGAGCGAGCGCGTTGACGATGGCGCTGGCGATGGCACTGCCGCCCTGTCGCCCCTGCAGCGTAATAATGCCGACCCCCAGCTGATCTCTGAGCTCCCACAACAACTGTTTGGACTCAGCTGCACCGATAAATCCAACCGGCACCCCAATGATTAAAGCGGGCTTAATCGCATCGGGTTGTTGCAGTAGTTCGATTAAACGAAACAGAGCCGTCGGCGCATTGCCGATGACCACCAGGGCACCTTGCAGGTCGGGCACCCACCGATCGACCGCCGCCATGCTGCGGGTCTGTCCGCAGGCTGTGGCGCGCTGGGCGACTGCCTCGCAATCGATATAGCAATGCGTGGGGTTGTCGAGGTAGCGGCGTGTCAGGCCCGCTGCCACCATTTTTGCATCGCACAAAATAGGGCTTTGTAGGCGCAGCGCTTGCAAGCCCGCCTCGATGGCATCGGGGGTGATGCGCAGTTGTTGCACAATCTCTGGCAGGCCGCAGGTGTGCACGATGCGCATCGCGACCTGCTGTTGCTCTCGATCTAGCGTGCCAAAGTGGGTGTCCCGACAGATTTGAGCGAAGGATGCCTGTTCAATTTTTTTTGGATCGCGCAGGTAGTCTATTGGCATGGGTGATCGATCTGGTATCGGTGTGTGTGCGCAAGATAATCGCGTGCCAGCCCACTTAGCGCAGGCGGTGCGCCTAGGCTCAGTTGAGCATTGGCTCGAGTTCTTGCAATGCTCGGCGGTACACATCGTGCTTGAAGGAGACGGCTTGGGTGCAGGGGTGCCAGTAGTCCGCCCAGCACCAGTAATCGAACTCTGGCACGTCGGTGCGATCGAGCGCGATCTGATCGTCCTCGCACAGTATTCTGAGCACGAACCAAACCTGCTTTTGCCCGACATAGGGGTAGCCGTTGCGCTGGTAGTTGGCGTGCCGTGGGATGGTGTAGTGCAGCCATTCTTTTGTGCGCCCTAAAATTTTTACCTGATGCTGTAAGAGCCCGACCTCTTCATACAGCTCGCGCAGCATTGCCTCCTGTGGCGACTCTGTTAGCAGCATGCCACCCTGTGGCAGCTGCCACCAGTCTTTTTTTATTCGCTTGCCCCAAAAAATTTTTCCATCGTTGTTGGTTAGGGCGATGCCGACGCCGGGGCGAAATCCGTGAGAATCAATCATAATAGGGTGATTATACAGGTCGTTTGAGTAATGGGTAAGGCCCGATGATACGACACGATGTCGGTAGTTTGCATGGGTGATTTGATCGCGCGTTTTCAGCGTCAGTGTGCGGTGGGTGCACAGGTTGCCATCGTCGGCCCCATGCTGCCTGTCTGCCCCAATCTGCCAGTGGGGCCGGCGTTGTTTGTCGATGGGGGCGTCCGCTGGCGCGCTGATTTGTCGCCCGATAGCGCGCACCCGGCGCTCTCTGTCGGCGATGCCGATTCCTGTGGCGATCTGCCATTGGATATCGTGCTCGATCGAAAAAAAGATTGCTCCGATCTGGAGTACGCCTTGGGGGTACTTCAGCCCTTGTCGCTGGGCGGCCTGATGTTGTTGGGATTTTTAGGTGGCAGGCGCGATCACGAGTGGATAAATTTGGCCGTGGTGGCCAATTTTCTCAGCGGCCAACAGCAGCTGTGCGCGCGCTTTGGCGATGCTGTCTATGTGTTTGCACCCGGGGAGTACAATCTGTATCATCGTGGCATATTTTCTTTGGTGCACTTCGATGCCGCAGATACGTCGATTCGAGGTCAAGTCGATTATCCGTTGGTGCCCGCAGCGCATATGCGTCCTCGCTCCGGTCATGGGTTGAGCAATGAGGCGCACGGTGAGTTTGTGGTTGCCAGCAATGCTGTCACCCTGTGCTTTTTGCATCGCGAATAGGGATTCGATGTGGCCTATTTTCCCCAGCTGATCTCCAGCTCCTTTGGTCGCCGCCTCTGGCGCCAGTTCACACCGTTTAGGCGTTGGCCTGCGCTGAGCGCAACCGACCTGCGGGTCGATTTTCTCGCAGGCTTAACCGGTGCCATCGTGACCCTGCCGCAAGGGGTCGCCCTGGCGAGTCTGGCCGGATTGCCGCCGCAGTATGGGTTGTATGCGGCCATCGTGCCCACCATCGTCGCGGCCCTCTTTGGCTCCTCGCGCTTTTTGGTATCTGGCCCCACCACGGCGGCCTCGGTGCTCATGTTTTCATCGCTCAGCTTGTCCGCCGTGCCCGGCAGTGCCGAGTATATTGCGCTGGCTTTGGTGTTGGCGTTTATGGTGGGCATACTCGAGTTGGCCATGGGGTTGGCGCGGCTTGGTTTGTTGGCAAACTTTATCTCGCACTCGGTTATTTTGGGGTTCACCACGGGTGTGGCAATTTTAATTTTTTATGGCCAGTTACAGCACGTGATTGGTTTTGACCCGAGGGAAACGCTCGCCGCTCACACGAGTGAGTGGATGGATTACTTGGATCGGGTTAACTACTATGCCATTGCGGTCGCGGTTGTGACCATTATCTGCGGTTGGATGGCGCGCCGTTGGGTGCGCCACGTGCCCTACATGGCCGTTGCGGTTTTGTGTGGCAGTGTGTTTGCCTGGGCGCTCAATAGCCTGGTCGGTGCCGAGGTGACACAGCTTGAATTTGTGGGGGAGGTTGTGGGTGGCTGGCCGCCGCTAACCCTGCCTGTCATAGTCGAGACGCTCAATTACGAGACGATCCGCACCCTGGCGCCCCTGGCGCTCGCCATGGCGTTGTTCGCGCTGACCGAGGCGGTCTCAATCGGTTACGCCCTAGCCGCCCGCGCCGATCAGCGCATCGATGCCGATCAGGAGTTTATCGGCCAGGGGCTGTCGAATATTGCCGGCAGTTTTTTTGGCAGCTATGTGTCGACCGGCTCGTTTAATCGCAGCGGCAGCAATTTTAGCTCGGGTGCCCGCACGCCGATGGCGGCCATCTTCTCCGGGGTTGTGATGTTGCCGGTCGTGTTGTTTGCAGCGCCGGCACTGGCCTATCTGCCCCATGCAGTTGTGGCAGCGCTGCTGTGGATGATCGCCATAGGGCTGGTCGATTTAAAAGGCATCTCGCATGTGCTGGCCAGCTCTAGCAAGGATGCATCGGTGATGCTGGTGACTTTTTTTGGCATGCTGTTGTTAGACCTTGAGCTGGCGGTTATGGTGGGGGTTATCCTGTCGTTGGGGCTGTATCTGATCAGCGTCTCCAAGCCTGCCATCGTGCCCCTGACACCGGACCCCAATCGCGTTAAGAGTTCTTTTTCGAGCGATAGTAAATTGCGCCAATGCCCCCAGTTGCGCTTTTTGCGCATTGATGGCTCGCCGTTTTTTGGCAATATCAACTATATCAGCGAGGAGATGGATCGCATTCACTCGCGCCGCCCGGAGCAAAAGCACCTCGCCATCGTGGCAGATGGCATTAACTTTGCCGATATAGCCGGTTGCGATATGTTCAAAAAAGAGGCCAGCAAACGCCGTCGCTACGGCGGGGACCTGTATCTGATACACGTCAAGCCGCGCCTGCTGGCGCCCTTGGATAAATCGGGCGCGCTAAAAACCATCGGCTACGATCATATTTTTTCGTCCAAGCGTACCGCGATCGAGTCAATTTTTGCCAAGCTCGATCGCACGGTGTGCGCCACCTGCGAGGCGCGTGTGTTTGGCGAGTGCCAAGAGTTGGAGCCACCGGCCAAATCGCCAGAGAGTTCGGGCTAGCGCGGATATGGCGCCCCTGTGCAATTTTTTATCCATTGTGTGGGTCGGCAGTCGTGACTCATCTGGATCGCGATGGGCGCAATCGTGTTGGTGCGCGTGGGCTTAGCAAGCCATCTTTTTGTCGCTGTTTTATCTGGCGACAGACAAGCTACGATGGCGAAGAGGCAGCGCATCCGTGTATCCAGATAACTACCAGGGGCTCTATCAACGGCTGACCGATCCATCCGCCCGCCGCTGGCTGGACAGTGTTTTAACACAGCTCGATCAGACACCACCGAGCCGAAAGCACGGCGACTTTAATCTCTGGCAGCGCGCATTGGGCGACTTGCCCGCCGCCCAGGGCTCGGTGTTTCGCTGCGCCGATCGGCTGTGTTTTGGCGATCGGGCCAGCTTGGGCCTAGCGGCTGAAGGTGCGGACTTGGCCGCGACCTTGCAGGTGTTGCACCCTTGGCGCAAGGGGCCGATTCAGATTGGCGAGGTGTTGATCGACTGCGAGTGGCGATCCGATTGGAAGTGGCAGCGGGTACACCAGGCAATCGGCAATTTCTCTGGGCGGCGCGTGCTGGATGTCGGCTGTGCCAATGGCTACTACAGCTGGTGGCTGCTCGATGCCGGTGCCGACTGGGTGCTGGGGTTGGACCCCACCTTGCTCTATGTGATGCAGTTTTTGGCTTGCAAGCATTTTGCAGCCGAGGCGCCCGTGTGGGTGTTGCCCTTGGCACTCGATGCAATGCCGCGCGAGCTGGCGCTGTTCGATACGGTGCTGTCGTTGGGTGTGATCTATCACAGGCGCGAACCGCTGGCACATCTTGCGCATCTCCACGAGCTATTGTTGCCAGGTGGCGACTTATTGTTGGAGAGCTTGGTCATCGAGGATGCATCGGTGCCGGTGCTGCGCCCGCAGGGGCGCTATGCCGGTATGCGCAATATCTGGCAGATTCCGAATCTGGCGCACCTAGCACATTGGCTCGGCCAGTGTGGCTTTGTCGATATCCATCTGGTCGATTGCAGCCGCACCTCGATCGCGGAGCAGCGGCGCACCGACTGGATGCGCTTTCATTCGCTGAGCGATTTTCTCGACCCATCCGATAGCAGCCGCACCCTAGAGGGGCACCCGGCACCCCGTCGCGCTTTGTTTTCTGCCAAGCGCCCTTAGGCTCGGCCGATCAGGTGCGGGTGAGGGTTTTGACCGTGCCATCGCTCTGACCGAGCAACAGCACATCTGCCCCGCGCTGTGCAAACAGCCCGACGCAGACCACGCCGGCTATCTGGTTGAGCTCGCGCTCCATTTCAACCGGGTCGATGATATCCATGCCATGTAGGTCGATGATGGTGTTTTGATTGTCTGTCACCGTGCCGATGCGCCATTCTGGGCGGCCAAAGGCTGTCAGCTTGCGGGCGACACAACTGCGTGCCATGGGAATGACTTCGATCGGGAGCGGGAATTTGCCCAGTCTGGGCGACAGCTTTGTTTGATCGGCGATGCAGATAAAACGCTCGCTGGCCGATGCGATAATTTTCTCTCGCGTCAGGGCGCCGCCCCCCCCTTTGGTGAGGTGCAAATGCGTGGTGACCTCGTCGACACCATCGACATATATCGGCAAGGTGGCGCAATTGTTGAGCTCGTGCAACTCGATGCCCTGCGCGCGCAGCTGCTGCGCACTGCGCTCCGAGCTGGCCACCGCCCCGGCGATGCGGTGCTTGTGCTCGGCTAGGAGCGCGATAAAGCACGCGGCGGTCGAACCGGTGCCTATACCGATAATGGCACCCTCTTCGATGTAGTCGATGGCCGCTCTCGCGGCGGCTTGTTTCATGGCTTCGTTGGACATCATGCACTCCGAGGCTTTGTTATAGAATGAAGTCGGCTTCTGGGGTGTACCCAGCACGGCTAAATCAATTGCCAATTCTACCGCTTATTGGGGAGTATACATCGCAATCTCATGACATCATCCTATGTCAGGCGCATATTGCGCGCACGCGTCTACGACGTTGCCCTAGAGACGCCGCTAACCCATGCCGCCAATCTGAGTACACGGCTCGAGAATACCGTGCTGCTCAAGCGCGAGGACCTGCAACCGATTTTCTCTTTTAAGGTACGCGGTGCCAGCAATCGGTTGAATGAGTTGTTGCGTCTGCAAACCGCCGATGCGCCTGTGCGCGGCGTGGTGACGGCCTCAGCGGGCAATCACGGCATGGGGGTGGCGATGGCCGCGACTAAGCTTGGCATCAAGTCGACGATTGTCATGCCGCAGACCACACCGCAGATCAAGGTAGAGACGGTGCGGGCGCTGGGGGGGCGCGCCGTGCTGCACGGCGACCAATACGACGATGCCTGTCAGCATGCCGAGCATCTGTCATCCCAGCGTGGCCACCCGATGATTCACGCGTTCGATCACCCAGATGTCATTGCCGGTCAAGGCACGATTGGGGTCGAGTTGTGCCGCCAGCATCCGCAGGAGCTGCACGCGGTGTTTGTGCCAATTGGCGGTGGCGGCCTCGCCGCTGGCATCGCACTCTACATGAAGTACCTGCGCCCGGAGGTCAAGATCATTGGCGTCGAGCCAGATGATGCCAATGCGATGCAGTTGTCCTTGGCGCGCGGGCGCCGCACCCGCATCAAGCAGCCAGGGCTGTTTGCCGATGGGGTGGCGCTCAAGCAGCCGGGTCGGATTACCTATCCACTGCTTAAGCGCCACCTCGATGGTGTCATTCTCTGCTCGGTCGCCGAGATATGCGCGGCGATTAAGGATGTGTTTTACGATACCCGCGTGCTGCTCGAACCCTCCGGCGCGCTCAGCATTGCCGGTATGAAAAAGTATATCGCCAGCACCGGCTGCACCCGGCGCACAATGATTGCCGTGGCCAGCGGCGCCAATATCAACTTTGATCGCCTGCGACATGTGGCCGAGCGCGCCGATCTGGGCGAGCATAGAGAGGCGTTGCTCTGCGTCTCGCTCAGCGAGCAGCCGGGGGCGTTTCATCAATTTTGCCGCCTGCTCGGCGGGCACGCCATTACGGAGTTCAGCTACCGCTACGCCGATGCCAAAGAGGCCAAGGTATTTGTCGGCATCAGCACCAGTGCCGGCGAGAGTACGCGCCGTGCGATTATCGAGAAGCTGACCTCTGCCAAGCACGCCGTGTTGGATCTAACCGACGATGAGCTGGCCAATTCGCACGTGCGCTATATGGTCGGCGGTCGTGCGCCGAACCTGCAAGATGAGCGCTTGTATCGGTTTGACTTTCCCGAGCGCCCGGGCGCGCTCTTGCAGTTTTTGAAAAAAATGGGCGATCAGTGGAACATCACCTTGTTTCACTATCGCAACCACGGTGCCTCCCACGGTTGGGTATTGCTGGGGGTGCAGGTGCCCGAGGCACAAATGCCGCGTTACCAGCGTTTTTTAGAGGGCACAGGCTACAATTACCGTGCCGAGAGCGACAGTGTGGCTTATCAATCTTTTCTGCGCTAATTTTATTGCGTGACTGAGCCGACCATGCGTCATCCGCATGGATATCGACTGGAGGGTCGAGGTGTTTAAATCATTTTTTTTGGATGTGCGTTGGATGCATTGGTCGATTATCGGCAGCGTCCTGCTGGGTTTTGTCTCTTGGTATAAGGTCAATATTACCGTCGAGATCAACAACTGGTACGGCTCGTTTTACGATCTGATTCAACGCGGGCTCTCGGCACCCAATACGATCACCATCGGCGAATTTTACGGCGGCATGTGGGATGTGTTCTGGCTGCTAACCCTGTGGATTGTGGTGCAAACCGGCACCAGCTTTTTTACGCGCCACTATGTGTTTCGGTGGCGTCATGCCATGAATAACTACTATATGTCCCACTGGAGCAAGCTCAAGCATATCGAGGGGGCGGCCCAGCGCGTGCAGGAGGACACCAACCGTTTTGCCGCAATCGTGCAGTCGCTTGGCATCAGCCTGCTCGATGCAATTTTGACGCTGATCGCTTTTCTGCCCATCCTCTACACCCTGAGCACGCACGTCCCCGCGCTGCCGATCATCGGCGAGGTGAGTCCCTCTTTGGTATACGCCGCTCTGCTCTCCGCTGCCGTAGGCACCGTGATGATCACCCTAGCGGGTATTAAGCTGCCCGGGTTGGAGTTTAACAAGCAGTTGGTCGAGGCGGCCTATCGCAAAGAGTTGGTACTGGGTGAGGACGATGCAACGCGCGCATCCCCACCGGCAGTGACGGAGCTGTTTTCGCAGGTGCGCCACAATTTTTTTCGACTAGTCTGGCACTATGGATACTTTGATGTGGTGCGATTTTCCTATATTCAATACAGCATATTCGTGCCGTTGCTCCTGCTGGGGCCGGTCATCGTGGCCGCCGGTATTACTTTTGGCATCTATCGACAGGTGATACATGTCTTCGATCGGGTCGAAAACTCGTTTCAATACTTAGTGAACTCGTGGGATACGATGGTGGAGTTGATCTCTATTGTGAAGCGTTTGCGCACATTTGAGAGGCACATCACGCACCCACAGTCTACGGGTGATGGCGCCTAGGCATATTTTTACGAGGGCTAGTTTTTTAGCTGTTGCCAGTTTTGGCGGTTATGCAAATGTTTGGCATTGTGTTTCGGTCTGTAAAAGCGACCGTAGGTGCGCAGGCGCAGTAGATCCATCAGATCGCTGTCACTTTTCAGTTGTTTGATCTCCTCGGGCAACACGGGTGGTTGCATGTGCACCGGGATATCGGAGTTGGACTTTCTGAGTAGCTCGCGCAACATGATGGAATACCCCAGTACCGAGCTGTAGCGTTTGACTATCTGATACAGATGGCTGTTTTGGCCCTTAAAAAAGTAGGGCTGCACGACCACGCCTTCGCGTCTGGCGAGCTTAGAGCTGAAGGTCTTCCACTGGGTATCGATCGCCCGATCGATCACATAGGGCGCCACGCTGATACTGCCCGCTGGAAATACAATCACCACGCCGCCGTTATCGAGTTGCTTAATGGCGTCGTTGCGTGTTTTGAGATTGTCTTTTTGCGCCCGCAGCCGCTCCTCAAAGTTAATGGGCAGCATCTGCTCGCGCACCTCTGGGATGTGCATGCGATGGTGGAAGGTTTGGTGCAGGATGATCTTGTAATCTTGCCGTACATGGCTGACGATATTGGCCAGTGCCCAGCCGTCGATAATGCCGTAGCTATGATTGGCCACCACCAGTACCGGCCCCTCCTTGGGGAAGCTTTGCTCCGGTGGATGGGCGACCCTAAAGCGTATGCTCAGCAGTATCGCCATATCTTGCCAGAACCGCTCCGGTGGCCGCTCGGCTTTGAGATAGATGCCGTACAGCTGCTCCAGCTTTTTCCGACCGGTCAGGGTTTCCACTGTGCGAATAAATTTGTTTTTGTTATCGCTCAGCTCGCTATCGCTAAAGGTGAACAGCTGGTCTGTGTCCAGGTGGGCTTTGTCCGTGGAGTGGTGCGATAAGATCGCCGCCCGCTCCTGCTCATTGCGCCCGAGCAGCAGCTCAACTAGATCGGCCGGGGCTTTTTGTTTGCAATTCATGATGGATGGATTGCTCTGTGGCTTGGGTTGTTGTCTCAGCAGGTTTCTACGCAATTGACAGACCAATATGATGTTTCGTTTCGGGAGAGGGGAGACGCCATCATGGCAGCAATTGTGTTCATTAGGCGCCCTTGGACTTGCATCATAGCACCTGAATGCACCGACTAGGCTAGTCTGTGCATCGGCAAGTGAATCAAATATATGCCAGTAGCAGCACTTTTTCAAGCTGTCTGCGCTGCTCGTGTGATCGTTTTGTTTTGGGTATCGGCCGCTCGTTGCAGACGCAGATGCCGTGATCCGATAGGTGAAAGATCGCCTATTGCAGCTTGAGTTTTTGTGTGAGTGGCACGCTGTGGCTGATTTGATCGGCGACAAAGCGCGAAAATTCACGGCCTGTGAGCATTAGGGGCGCGAGGCCCTGTCGCTCGCGTGCCCTGTGCCATTCGTCGGACTTTGCTAGCTGTGTGAATATCTCGACCCACTCGGCATAGCGCTTGCCAATACGGCGCGGCGCATAGAGCCCATGCCAGTTGCCACCGAGTGCATCCACACCTTGCTCTGTGGCGGTTTTGACACCCGGTAGGTGTGGGCTACGCTTGGGTGCTAGGAGCGCGAGCACGCGAATATCGCCGCGATCGAACTGCTCGAGTACCGCTGAAGTATCGCCCGTAAAGACATCGGCGCGCCCCTGTACAAGCGCGGCCATCGCCTGCCCTGTGCTGTCAAATGGGGTATAGCGAATGCGGCTGCTATGCCGTATGCCAGCTTTCTCTGCGATGAGCAGGACCTTGTAATGATCCCAACCGCCCTTGGCACCGTTACCGGCGATTGTCAGTTGTTCTGGGTCGCTCTCTAGCATGGAGACCAGCTGACTCAAATTCTTTATCGGCGACTCGGCCTGCACGGCGATGACGCCGTAGTCGATACCCAGCGCACCGACCCAGTGCACATCCTTGGCATCAAACCCCGTGTACAGATTTTGCCCCAGCTGTAGCACGGTTTCCATGCTGGCAGCCACGAGAAGATTGGTGTCGCGTCGTCGGTTGCTTGCAATGCTCGCGTAGACCTTGGCCGCATCTGGCATGTCGATAACCTTGACCTGACCGCGTACCAGCTTGAGCTTTGGCATCAGCTGGGCTACAGGGACACGGCATGTAAAGGCGGCACCCTCGTTGAGGGTGCCAGGCACGATACAGTCGACATGCGATGGTTTGGCGTATAGGTTTTGCGAGAGTGCCGCCAAAGCCATCATGGGTAACAGTGCCATTAAACGCATAATCTACTCCTGTATTTAGCGTGCTTCGTCCATGAAGCACCGGCATATTAAAATATCAACCGAGCTAATACAGTGTGTTTTTACCAATTATGGTTGGCGACTAGATGATGCGGCGCGTGCCTGCCGCTAGCGATCCGCTTGATACCTGACCGATATAGACGGCGACACTTGAGGCTAGCTGTTCTGGGGTAGGCGTTGTGATTTGAGCAGTTGCTCGCGCTCTGCGTGTTGCAAATCGACCTGCACCATCTCCTCGACGAGTGCCTCAAATGTAATTTTTGGCTCCCACCCCAATAGCGCCTTGGCCTTGGATGCATCGCCGAGGAGTGACTCGACTTCCGTCGGACGAAAATAATCTGCATCGACCAAGATGATAGGGCGTGCCGATTGCGCCCCACTGTGTTGGGCGTTGACCCAGATGCCCACCTCATTCACCCCGCTACCCTGCCACTCTATGGCCATGCCGAGTTTTTCGGCCGCGATGGTGACAAACGCGCGCACGCTGTGCTGCACACCGGTGGCGATGACAAAGTCATCCGGCTGGGCTTGTTGCATCATCAGCCACTGGGCTTCGGTGTAGTCTTGCGCATGTCCCCAGTCGCGCTGGGCATCGAGATTGCCGAGATACAGATTATCTTGCAGGCCGAGTTTGATACGGGTCAGCGCACGGGTGATCTTGCGCGTGACAAAAGTTTCGCCGCGCACCGGACTCTCGTGGTTAAACAAAATGCCATTGCAGGCGTACAGGCCGTAGGCCTCGCGGTAGTTGACGGTGATCCAGTAGGCGTAGAGCTTGGCCACGCCATAGGGGCTGCGCGGGTAGAAGGGTGTCGTTTCGCTTTGCGGCGTTTCCTGCACCAGGCCGTACAGCTCGGAGGTGCTGGCTTGATAGAAGCGGGTTGTTTCGCCCATGCCCAAGAGCCTGATGGACTCCAGCATGCGCAGTGCCCCCAAGGCATCGGAGTTGGCGGTGTATTCTGGCTCTTCAAAGCTGACGGCCACATGGCTTTGCGCGGCTAGGTTATAGATTTCATGCGGCTGGGTGTCGCGAATAATTTTAGTTAGGCTGGAGCTGTCTGTCATGTCGCCATGGTGCAGATGAAAATTGACTCCCTGCTCGTGTTTATCCCGATATAGATGGTCGATACGCGCGGTGTTAAACAAGCTGGTTCGGCGTTTAATGCCGTGTACGATGTAGCCTTTTTTTAGCAAAAACTCGGCCAGATAGGCGCCATCTTGCCCCGTTACACCACTGATGAGAGCCACTTTTTGATCATTTGCCATGGGTGGCTCCAGTCGCGTTAAAAGTATTTTCCAGAAAATCTGCGTAGGCCAATTCTAAACCCCGCGCAAGATCGGTGTCGGCATGCCAGCCCAGCGTATTGGCGCGGGTGCTGTCCATCAGCTTGCGCATCGTGCCATCGGGTTTGTCGGTGTCAAATTCAATCGCCCGATCGTAGCCGACTGTCGCTGCGACTAGCTGGGCCAGATCGGTGATGCTGATCTCACGCCCCGAGCCGATATTGATATGATTTTGCATCGGCTCGGTGGCACGGGCGTAGCTGCTTTGGTCGATATTCATTAGGTGCACGCAGGCGCGTGCCAGATCATCGACATACAAAAACTCGCGTCTTGGCGTACCCGAACCCCAGATAGTGACCGAGGCTGCATTCGAGCGCATGGCCTCGTGGAAGCGGCGAATCAGCGCTGGTAGGACATGCGAGTTTTCTGGGTGGTAATTATCGCCTCGCCCGTACAGATTGCAGGGCATCAGGCTGCGATAGTCGATGCCGTGGCTAGCGCCGTATTGGCGGTTATAGCTTTCACACAGTTTGATGCCCGCAATTTTTGCCAGTGCATAGGGCTCATTGGTCGGCTCTAGTGTATCCGTGAGCAAGTATTCTTCGCGGATCGGCTGGGGGGCATGCTTGGGGTAGATACAGCTGGAACCGAGAAACAGCAGCTTTTTAACGCCCTGGCGAAAGGCCGCCTCGATCAGGTTGGCCTCCATCATCAGGTTTTGATAGATAAAATCTGCCGGATAGGTGTTGTTGGCATGAATCCCCCCAACCTTGGCCGCTGCCAGATACAGCTGATCTGGTTTGTGGTGGGCGATAAAGTCGCGCACGGCGGCCTGCTCTGTCAGGTCCAAGTCGGCGTGGGAGCAGGTGATAATCTCGTGCTGGCCGCACCGCTTTAGCTCGCGCACCAGGGCGCTGCCCACCATTCCCTTATGGCCCGCTACATAGATTTTGGTGTCGGCAAGATCGGTCATGTGTGTCTTTTGGGTGGTGCGTCAGTTGGCCGTGAGTATGGTGAATTATACCCTCAAGGTTACCGTATGGAACTGAGATGCACGGCGGGTTGGTGCAATCGAGGTGGCTGGGTTAAGATTGCATATGCGTGAACCTCAAGTGCCAGATGCTGTGCCGCTGTCGCTTACAGCCCCAAATGCGATGTGTATAGTAGTCGCTTTTATAACGGATACAACTTATGCCAATGTTTGAGCTGCGCTCACAATCGGGCAGCCGGTGCTTATTATCGGTTGGCGCCGAACGCTGTGTGCTCGGGTGCTTTGCGTACTCGCGCAGTCATCTAGTCACAGGCTGGGTGGCCCATAACAGTTGGGTGGGTCGCTGATGCGTGGTCGGCTCTCTCAGCTAGCGGTCGGTCATGTATTTACTCCGGCGTACAATTTTATGCCGGGCATAGCTGTTGCGGTGTTATTGGCGATCATCGCCCAGCTGCTCGAACTGCGCTACGGTGCACCGGCGATGCTGATGGCGCTGCTGCTCGGCATGGTATGCAGTTTTTTGTCCCAGCGCAGTCGCTTGGCACCCGGGGTGGCCTATGCCGCTAAGGGGCTGTTGCGCTTGGGTGTCGCGCTGCTGGGTGTGCGGATTAGCGTACAGATGGCTGTGGAGCTTGGGTATGCTGTGATCGCACTCGTGGTGTGCGCCACCATCGCTACCATCTTGTTTGGCTTGCTGGTGGGGCCGTTGTTTGGCCATCGCTACCGCTTTTCTTTGTTGTCGGCAGGCTCGGTGGCCATTTGTGGTGCCTCTGCGGCCATCGCCATAGCCGCAATTTTGCCGCAGGATAAACAGGCCGCCGATCGCTTGGCCTTCACCATTATCGGCGTGACCTTGCTCTCGACTATCGCGATGGTGCTCTACCCGCTCTTGGTGGCGGCGGTGGACTTCGATGAGCACACAGCGGGAATTTTTATCGGGGCTAGTATTCACGATGTGGCTCAGGTTGTGGGGGCCGGATTTTCGATTTCGGAATACACGGGTGAGCTGGCGACGCTTGTGAAGCTGATGCGGGTGGCGATGCTGGCGCCGGTGGTGCTGGTCGCATCGCTCTTGTTGCGTTACACAGTGGCGACGGCCATTGGCGATACTAAGCACCGCCCACCGTTGCTGCCCACTTTTGTGATCGGGTTCGTGCTGCTCGCCTGCATCAACTCGCTAGGGCTGATCCCAGAGTCGGTGGGGCAGGGGGTGGCATCGCTTTCGCGCTGGATGTTGCTCATTGCCATAGTGGCGGTTGGTATGAAGACCTCGCTCAAGCAAGCGGCTGGTTTAGGGGTGGCGGCGATTGGGCTTTTGGTGGTTGAGACTCTGTTTATAGGAGGGGTGGTTTTTTCTGTGCTCTACTATTGGCAGTAGTGTTGGTTGAGCGGTCATTGCGCTACACTCATTGGGTGGCGATATCCAAACCGTCTTGGATATCTAACACCACACATCAGCCGACAAAAAAGCGCGTAGCGGGCACTTTGTTCGACTACATGCGTTTGTTAGGTTACACATCGACTTTGTAGTTTAACGACAATTCATCACCAGGTTTTCCTCGGATACCCCAATTGTGCTTCGGTGTTTCAAATATCGTTATTTCAACATCTTGTGGGTTGATGCCTACTTGGCGATCCACGTTTTCAAATATCAAATTTATCAGCTGCTTTTTTGCAACGACTGAACGCCCTTCAAACATTGATATTTCAATAATTGTATAGTTTTCACTACGATCCTTGGGGTAAACAAAGTTGTTGCTATCCAAAGGTATAAACCGGTGAAACTTTTTTTCTTCGGGATACGCAAGCGCTTCCATGACTGCACTGTGAATGGCTAATGATAAAGCCTCTCTGTTTTTAGCAAGAGAGGGTTTCAGTCCATATATCTTAATTTGAGCCATGGTTTGTGTCGTGTAACCTAACGATGACAAGAATAAACTAACAGTCCCCTCTGGCACGGGCCAGAAGATGTTTTTCCCAAGCTAAAATACAAGGT
>CAZROX010000017.1:0-16782 GCA_964601845.1 uncultured Halothiobacillaceae bacterium | reverse complement strand
CATATCAATTATTCTATCACTAAATACTACTTGCCCATATAGACGCTGCTTTAACTTGTAATTTACTTATTTTATCCAATGGTTTTTCGCTTAATAAATAAATTATTAGATGTAATTCTGATATGACTAAAAAATTACTAGAGCAGGTGGCTGATAGGATACGCTTAAGTCAGCGCGATAGTGTTATCTCATCACCTAAAAGAGTTCAAGATAATCTAACAAGCCAATCAACCCAACCCACCCTATCACCACCCCAAGGCCACCACCCTACTAGACAGATCAAGTCAAACTATTCCGCTGCCACCGCCGACTGGTTATCAGGCCACGGATAAAACACCGGCGTATAATCGGGCGGCGAGTAGATGTGCAGAGAGACGCCCCGAGTATTGCCGTTGATTATGCTGTGTAGTCCAGTGCTGCCCTCTTGGTAACTGGTTTCGCCGGCCTGTAGGGTGAGCTGTCCTCTCAGGGTCAAGGCGTTGTCTTTCGAGTATTGTTGTTCTGTTATCTCGCCTGCGAGTACTTTGAGAATACAGCCACGACTTGGGTGGTCGTGAATGTCGCTCTTCTGGCCCGCTTCCCAGCAGACGATTAGCATGGCGATATGGGCATTTTTTTTGACCAAATTTCTTGTGTAGGTTTCACTAGAAAAAGTGGTGTGATCCTGCCAGTCGGAACCGCAATAGCTCTCTGTTATGGCGATCAGGTGATCGAGTTTGGCGTGTTTCTCCATCTGCTCGGAGATCGCATCAAATAAACTGTTTAACGAATGCATCGATTGTTGTGCTCTTTTAATTAAGGTTTAAGTGCCCAGTGTATCATTGGCACTTGGGGATAGGCGAGGGTGTGACATCCTTGTAAAGCGACACCGATGCACTAGGGCGCGTGGTACACAATGCGGTAGAGTGCACCCGCAAAGTCATCCGACACCACCAAAGACCCATCTGGCAGCTGCTGTACATCGACCGGGCGCCCGCTGTAGCTCCCATTGCGCAGCCAGCCCTCGGCAAAGGGGATCGTCTCACCTGTGACCTGTCCATCGGCATCGACCGGGGTAAACATCACGCGGGCGCCAACTGGGGTGGAGCGATTCCACGAGCCATGTTGCGCCGAGAAAATCCCGCCGCGATACTGCTTGGGGAAAGCCTGGCCGGTATAGAACATCATGCCCAGATCGGCTGCATGGGCGACGGTTTCTCGCACCGGCAACACCGTGTTTTTAGGCGGTGATTCATTGCGGTACTCGCGCGTGCGCACACTGCCACCGCCATACCAGGGGAAGCCAAAGTTTTGCCCGGGCGCGCTTTGGCGATTGATTTCACCCGGTGGGATGTCATCGCCCATCCAATCGACTTGGTTGTCGGTAAACCATAGCTCGCCCGTTGTGGGATGAAAGGCGTGCCCGACCGAGTTGCGTATGCCAAAGCTGTAGGTCTCGCGCTCTGTGCCATCGAGATTGAGCCGGATAATGCCGCCGATGCCCCAGTGATTGTAGATGGCAAGCTTTTCCTTGGGCGCGACATTGTGCGGTTGGCCAAGCGATACATACAGCTTGTTGTCCGGCCCCAAAACGCAGACTCTTGCGCCGTGATTACGGCTCTCCAGCTGCTTGGGAATCAGCTCGCCCTGTGGCAGCACCTGTAGCGGTTGTATGTCTCTGCGCTCAAAGTTGGCCGCAGCCTTGGGGAATACCAAGAGGCGGTTTAGCTCGGCCACATAGAGCTCGCCAGCTTTGCCAAAACAGACGCCGTTGGGCAGTGAAAAGCGCACTCTCGGCGCGAAGTTCTGCACCAGATCGGCGTGGCCATCCGCATCGCGATCGTGCACGGCCCACACGGTGGTGCGCCTGGTGCCGACAAATAGCGTGTGCTCATCGGCCACCGCGATATGGCGTGCATCTGGCACCAAGGCGTAGAGCGAGATTTCAAATCCAGCAGGTAGCGAGATATGCGTCAGGTTTTGTCGAATCTTTTTTGCCTGTTTGCGCTGCTGTTCAATCCGATAAAAGTTGCCCTGCTTTTTGAGTGGCAGCGGTTGCAGGGGGGGTGCGCCCAGCGCGCCCTGCATGAGCGACCAGCACATCAAGCAGGCGATTGATTGGGTGAGAGAGCGCAAGGTCAGCCCTCGCTTGAGCGCGCGTTGTTTGACAGCATGGCTTGAGTTGTCGTGGTCGGTGGCATGATGTTGTTGCATATTGAATTCCACTGCCAGATTGTAACTGCCCGCTCAGTTTAAGTTGCATAGCTGCCGCACCAGCGACTGACTGGCAATTGCGGCAACCGATCACAGGGAACATCAATACAATTTTTTTGTCTAACCGGCCAGAGAATTATAAAACCCCAAAAGACAGATTAGGAAATTTTTTGTGAAAATAGATCGCATCGGCCTCAATTTTTTTGTTTTCTTATGCTTGGCAGCCTTGGCGAACAGCGCTGCGGCCAAAAACGGCTTTGATTTGCAGGACTCGCTGATCCCCGTTGCCAGCATCAAGTCGGGTGGCCCGCCCAAAAATGGTATCCCCGCTATCGATAAGCCAAAATTTCTGTCTGCCCAGCAGGCCGTGTTAAAGGATACAGATCGGGTGCTCGGCATCGCTAGCGGCGGTCAGGCTCGGGCTTATCCTGTCAATATTTTGAACTGGCACGAGATTGTGAACGATCGCATAGGCGATCGGGCAATCGCCGTGACCTACTGCCCATTGTGCGGCAGTGGCGTGGCGTTTTCTGCCCTAGTCGATGGCAAAGCGCTGAACTTTGGCGTCTCAGGCTTGCTGTATAACAGCGATGTGCTGTTGTACGATCGCGAGACCGAGTCTTTGTGGTCGCAGCTAAAAAACCAAGCCATCAGCGGCGAGTTTCGCGGCAAAAAGTTGCAGGTGATTCCAATGGAGCACACCACTTGGGGCGATTGGAAGCAACGCTACCCCAAGACACGGGTGCTGTCGCAAGATACCGGCTATAGGCGCAACTACCAACACGACCCCTATGCGGGCTACCAAAAAGCTTACCGGCTGTACTTTGCAGTTAACCCACCTGCGCCGGAAGATTTTCACCCCAAGGAGTGGGTGCTGGGTATTGAGGTTGATGGGGTGACAAAAGCCTACCCTTTCCAAGCGTTGCGCGAGCAGAACAAGCCCAAGTTTCGCGATGAGGTCAATGGCCAGCCAATTGTGATCTCGTGGAATAAAGACAACGAGTCGGCATCTATCTCATCCCCCAAGGGTGAGCTGTTGCCGTTTGTGCGCGCGTTCTGGTTTGCTTGGTATGCGTTTAATCCGAAGACGGAGATTTTTCGGGCCAGCTAAATGCACAGTCATCCCAAGTTTTTTTGGGAGGCCAACTATTTAGCTGCACTCGCAGCGGGCAGTGTTATGCGTAGATCAGTCCGAGACCTGTATCAGGGTGGGGGATGATTGCATGAAAAGTACGCGATTAGATAAAACGCGCTATAGGTGCGCAGGCTAAAGCTCTGCCTCGTGTACCTGCGTTAGGTTCAATGCGCGATCCTGATAGTAGTGGCGCAGGGTGCGCTCCACCACGGCAAATGCCAGATCATCCCAGGGAATCGCATCTTCCTCGTATAGGCCCACTGCGAGCGACTCTGAACTGGTGGCGATCGAATCGCTGAGCAGTTGGCCGGTATAGAAAATATACAGCTGGTTAATTGTTGGCAGGCTGTAGAGCCCAAACAAGCGCAGGGTGCCAACTTGCGCGTGGGTCTCCTCTAGGGCCTCGCGTGCCGCACATGCCGAGGTTGTCTCACTGTTTTCCATAAACCCAGCTGGCAGGGTCCACTTGCCATAGCTCGGGTCAATCGCGCGCTTGCACAGCAGAATTTTGCTGCCCCAAGAGAGGATACAGCCGCAGACTGTTTTTGGGTTCGAGTAAAAAATGCGATGGCAGGCGGTGCAGACAGCGCGCTGGCGCGTATCGCCTTGCGGCAATTCAAGCACGATAGGTGCTGCACAATCGGAGCAGTAGCGCACGGGGAGGGCGGTGCTAGCTAGCGTCTATTTGGTGGGCAGTGCAGCAGAACGCATAAGGGCGAGCGACTGCATGGCAAGACAGGGTAGCGGCAGCCTAAGTGGGCTGCGCTATGCTGACAAAACGACGGTTCTTAGGGCCGCCTACATGAAACTTAACCACGCCATCTACCTTGGCGTAGAGCGTGTAGTCGCGACCACAGCCCACCGAGTTGCCCGGGTGAAATTGTGTGCCACGCTGGCGCAAAATAATGCCGCCTGCTCTGATTTGCTGGCCGCCATAAACCTTGACGCCGAGCCGTTTGGATTCGGAATCGCGCCCGTTGCGCGTACTGCCGCCTGCTTTTTTATGCGCCATCAGCAACCCCCGTCGCGATATCTGTGATTTGAATTTCTGTGTAAGACTGACGATGTCCCATCTGTCGACGATAATGCTTGCGACGACGGAATTTGACTATCTCAACTTTTTTGCCGCGCCCTTGGGCGGTGACCTTAGCGGTGACCTTGGCATCGGCCAGCTCGGTGCGAGCGGCCAAGTGTTTATCGCCATCGGCAATAAACAACACATCATCCAGCTGGACGACGTCTCCCTCCTCGGCGTTGAGTAGCTCGACACGCACTCGGGTGCCGGGCTCTACCCGATACTGCTTACCACCTGTTCTAACAACCGCATACATGCTATGTGTCTATCCCGTACTCATATTAACAATCGGACGCTATTCTCGCGTACCTAGGCACACCAGTCAATAGAGACCCAGTGGCAAAAGCTGTGTTGCGTGCTGATTACTCGCCCGAACACGCGCCCATCGCACCCCAATATTATTTTGATACTGCGGCGCGGCTGAGTTTACTCAGCACATGGGTGATTTTTTTTATGATCTTTTGACAGCCCTTGATGTCATGGCGCTCTGCCAGATAGGCAGGATCATTGTACGAGAGCCAAACCTGCCCTTGGTCATCTTGCCAAAACAGTGCCTTTTGCGGTAGGTCGATCGCAACGCGCTGGGCGCAGTGCATCAGGGGCGTGCCGACCTTGGGGTTGCCAAAAATAATGACTTCGGTTGGGTTGAGCTTTAGGTTCACCGTGGCGGCATTTTTGGTGTGATCGACTCTGGCAAAGAGTGTCAGCCCTTTCTTTTTAATGATGCGCTCGAAGCGATCCGCTGTTGCTTTAACCGTATGCGGGCTGCTAATAGAGACCAAGCCCTCGCTCGCCAGGGCTGTGCCGACCAAGAACAGGCTGCAAAATATCGCGCAAATAATTTTTGTCATGTGAACCTTTATATGGGTTAGGGAGCTATAGAAGATAACAGTTTGTCGTGCCATTATTCTGGGTCATCGAACTGCACTGGCTTAACACCGCCACCTTTCTTGCGAATGACCACCGTGCCCGCTAGCTTATCATGCCAGCCCTGTTTTCTCTCATCGAATGCAACCCAGATAAACCCTAGGCAGAACACCAGCGCCGAGGGGATATACGCCAGGTATCTACCGACAAACTGCCAAGTGGTGGGGCGCTGGCCAGTTTTGGCATCCACTATTTTTGCCCGTATCAGCATCTTGCCCGGGGTTGCTTGGTAGTACACCCAAAACAGTATGACGATCACAAAGCTCAGCACGTGCGCGATAAGCGACTCCAAGGGTTCGGCAATAAAATCCTCAGAGGAGGATAAAAAGTATAAATAGTCATCCGACACATAGATGTCGAGGTATACATAGTTATACGTGCCATAGATGACTAGGAGGATAGGCACGAAACATAGGGCATCGATCAGTGATGCCCACACTCTAATCCAAAAGCCGGCGTACTTGAATTCTTCGTCGTGTGTCATATTTTGAGTTCTGCAATCGCCTCTGTCCGCTAGCTAATCATCGCGCCATTAGAGAGGTATGGGCAGTACGACAGAGCTATTGGATCACATTTAATTTTATGTTGTAGCGTGTTAAAAGGCCAGCCTGTTTGGCGGATTATCCAGCGTTTCTTTGGTGTTCAGCTGGTACGCTTGTCGGTCGGCATCGGTACCAGCGCGCTTGTTAGCCCCACGCGTTAGCTGCCAGTGGGCAGTCTATCCAGATCGCCAAAGCGCATCTGCACCATGCTCACAGCTACCAAGGATGCGCTCTCCGCACGCAGTATGCGTGGCCCCATGCGACAGCGCACGATGCCCGCCGCATCAAACTTGGCCAGCTCCATTGCACTAAAGCCCGCCTCTGGGCCGAGTATGAGCGCCCACTGTTGGCTATTGGGTAGATCGGACAGCGTGCTCTTTGCCTCTGGCTCAAAGGCAACGCATGTATGGGTATGCGCTTGGGACAGCCACGCTTCCAGCGGCAGCGGTGGGTTGAGCGTGGGGATACGACTGCGACCGGACTGCTCACAGGCGCCAATAATAATTGCCCGCCAACGCTGCAGCAGGCGGGCGAGATCGCGCCCGGACTGCCACCCCGAGTGGGCGGACTCTATCAGGTCTATCTGGCTGACGCCCAGCTCTACGGTTTTTTGTAACACCAGCTCTAGCCGATTGGCCCGCATCAAACTCTGCACCAGCACAATCGACAGCGGCGACTCTTGCGCCCCGACCCAGCGCGACACGAGCTGCAATACAACCTGATCGGCCAGGGACACCACCTCGCCGATATAGTCCGCACCATCGCCATTGAACAGGCATAGTTGATCGCCCCGTGCCGCGCGCAACACACGCCTGACCCGCTGGCTGGTCGCCTGATCCAGCGTGATCTGTTCCCCGACCGCCAGCGCTTGGTCGATAAAGATGCGTCGCCAGCTCGCGCGATTGCTAGCGGACTCCATCAGGGTTTCTTTTCATAGGGAAACTGCGCACGCAACTCGGCCTTAAGCTCATCGGAGAGGGGCACGCCGGGCTGCAATTTGGCGCGTAGATCGCGCCCCTGGGCACGCAGTTTGGCCTGATGCAACTGCGCTAGGCTCTCGATAAACGATGCCAGCGCGCGCTCTGGATGATCTGTGAGTCCGGGAATCTCCTTAAATGCCAGCTGATTGAGATGCGACCAGGCCGGATTTTCGCGCATCTGCTCTAGCAGGCGCCCGGTTGTGATGTCGGGTTTTTCTTGTGCCAGTGCGATCAGCTGGTGTAGTAGGTCGGCCCCGGGTTGTTGCGGGTCGATTTGATAGCGTGAGATCGCATCGCTTTGCACCACCTGTGGGTATTGCAAGACTAGCCCGATCGCCATGCGCATCGGCGTCATGGCCAGAGGGCGTTTTTTTTGCACCGGTGCCGGTGCCACCCGCTTGGTGCGCGGCTGCGCAACCGTGGTGCCCACCTGCTCGGATAGCTGTTGGTACAGCAACTTGCGATACAGCTCGCCGGGCACCGAGTCGATCAGCGGCTTGGCCTGATGTGCCAGCTGGGTGCGCTCGCCGATTGTTTGCATCTGGTTTTCTTGCAGCAGATGCGCAAACATAAAGTCGGCGGCGGACAGGGCGCCATCGAGCTGCTGGTCGAGTGCCGCTGCCCCCTGGGTGCGCACAAAGCTATCCGGATCCTGCCCCGGTGGGAGCCGCCAAAAATAGACCTCGCGCCCATCTTCGAGTGCGGTTAATGCCAGCGATAAGCCCCGCCAGGCTGCTGTCTGCCCCGCCGCATCGCCATCGAAGCAAAACACCACCCGATTACTCAGGCGAAACAACTGGGATAAATGCTGCGCGGACATCGCCGTGCCGAGCGTTGCCACCGTGTTGTGCACCCCGTGCTGGGCGAGTGCAATCACATCCATATAGCCCTCGACCACCAGCACCCGCTCCATGCGGTTGCTCGCCTTGCGCGCCTCAAATAGGCCATACAACAGCTCGCCTTTAGAGAACAGGACACTCTGCGGCGAGTTGAGGTACTTGGCGGGTGCATCGTCCAGCGCCCGCCCACCAAATCCAATCGGGCGCCCCCGCCGATCGCGGATGGGGAACATGATGCGATGTCGAAAATAATCGTAGCTTTCCGCACCGGCTTTTTTGCGCACCAGGCCGATCTGAATTAAATCCTGCTCGCTGCAATCGCTAAATGTTTTTTTGATACTGTCCCACTGGCTCGGCGCATAGCCCAGCGCAAAGCGCTGTATGATTTCATCGCTCAGGCCACGTTCAATCAGATATTGCTTGGCCGCATGGTTGGATTTGAGTTGGGTAGCAAAATAGTCGCACGCCCGCTCCAACAATGCGTACAGATGGGTGTGGGATTCAACCGCAGCCGAGGTGCCGCTCGTCGGCATCGCCAGCCCCGCCCCTCTGGCCAGCTCCTCCAGCGCTTCGAGAAAGCTCAGATGATCGTACGCCATTAAGAATGAGATAGCCGAGCCACCCGTGCCGCACTGGCCAAAGCAGTGATAAAACTGCCGAGTGGGGCTGACGACGAACGAGGGTGTTTTCTCGTTGTGGAACGGGCACAGGCCCGTGAGATTGGCGCCGGTTTTTTTCAGATTGACGCGCGAGCCGATCAGCTGCGCCAGATCGGTGCGCGCCAAAACCTCGTCGATAAATTGCTGTGGGATTCGCCCTGCCATATGGTTTTACGTCGTGCGAAAGTGCAGAGAGCCAGTATGAACCGAAGCGGTATCATCTGTACAGATTTTATTGATTATTTTGTCGCCACCGCCAGGCTTAGGTGCGCGCCGCACCGACGACTTGCGCGCTGATAATCGCACTCACCAAACGCCCCTCATCGGTCATGTGGGGGATGTCGATGCGCTGAATATCCAGCTCGATATCGCCGAGCCTATCGCCCGCCCCCATCTCGGCTGAGAGCTGTAAGGCCTGCTCTTTAACCAGTTCACAGGCGCGCGCCATAGCCGCATCGCCCCCGGTATGCCGCTCGGGCGGGCTGCCGTGGTGGATGACATAGTGCCCATCATCGGCGCGGCTGATGGTGATCACCGCGCGCGCACGTATCACCCCAACCGCCGCCCCGATGGCATTGGCCACCTCGCTGCGCGGCGGAATGACAACCTCGACCCCCAGCCGTCGCCCCACCTCGGGATAGAACACGGGCGCAGGCCCGCCGACTGCAACAATCGGCACATTCGCCCGTAGCGATACAGCCAAATCGGCGTAGGTATTGCCCCCCGCCGCGATGGTTTCGATCAGCGCGTTCCGCCCCTCTGCGGGCGGGATATCCCCAAGCGACTCGATCAGCAAGCGCGTGCTGTCGGTGCAGAGCGCCTGATACACTTTTTGCGCAAAGGCCTCGATTTCGGACTCGACATCAAGGCCGGACAAAAGCCCCGAGGCGCGCAGCAGTAGCTCGGCCCCCAACATGGCGCCCGCGCGCGACCACTGCGACTGTAGCCCCAAAATATGCGCCGCATCGCTTGGCGTAAAGCCACTCCAAGCGAGCGCGCCCTGGCGTACCAGCTTGGTGATCGAGGCGCGGGTGCGGGCACCTAGGGCCAGATCGCGGTAGGCGGTCGGCTTGTCGGTATTTAACTGTTGTAGCAGCTCGCATTCCAGCGGGTCAAAATGCGCTTGATCGGCCGCATCTCCCAGCGCTTGGGGCAGTAGATAGGCGATGGCACGGTCCGTGATCACAGGCAGTGTCAGCGCCTGTTGCAATTCTTGCTCAATCTGCGGCCAGCGGGCAACGACGAGTGAGAGGGGCACCGCCCGTCGGGTATCGAGTTGCACCGCGTTGTGCCGATCGAACGCGAGGGCGCTGTCGCCGCCCAGCCCCTCGGTGCGCATGTCGATGGATCTGACCAGTGTTCGCAGCCCGCCCACGTGCGAGCCATCGCGCTTGAGCGCGGGCCAGCCATCGCGCACCTTGGCCACATCCGATGTGGTGCCGCCGATATCGCAGATGATGAAGTCGTCCAGCTCGGTTAAAAAGCGCGCGCCGGCCACGCTGGCCGCAGGGCCGGAGAGGATGGTTTCGATCGGGCGTTGCAATACCACCTCGGCGGTCGCTATCGAGCCATCGCCGCGCACGATCATCACGCGTGCCTCTATGCCAATCTCCTGCATGGCGACGTGCACCGCACGCTCTAGCTTGACCAGCAGGGGGATGATGCGCGCGTTGCAAGCGGCGGTGCGGGCGCGCGCCGGGCCATCGAGGGCATCGGACAAATCCGACGACAAGGTGACCGGCTTGCCCGTGCGCTCGAAGATGTGCGCCCCAGCGCGCCGCTCGTGATCTGCATTGCGCACCGCATAGTGTGCCGACACCGCATAGGCATCCGCCGTGCGCTCGGCGAGTGCGACATCGAGCGCGGCCAGATCGAGTGGGGCGCGCTCGCTGCCATCGTGTCGGTGCCCGCCTGCAATCGTCACCACCCTGACATCGGCCAGCGCCTCGGTGATGCCGGATCGCAGCTCCATGCCGTCGGTAAAGCCGATTAAAAATGTATCGACCAGTCCGCCGTGACCCTCGACCATGGCATTGGTGGCGAGGGTGGTCGAGAGGCACACGCGGCGCACGCGATCGAGCGCCAGCGCCGGTGCACACTGTGCCAGTGCCGCTTGCATCGCGCTTGCTATGCCGCGCGACAGATCGCCCTTGGTGGTTAAGGCCTTGGCGCTGGCGATGATGGTGCGATTGGAGAGATCAAAAATAGCGGCATCCGTGTAGGTGCCGCCCGTGTCTATGCCAATAACATATCCGCTAGCTGACATGGCTCAGATGGTGCCGCTTTATCGACTCAGATGGCTAGGGTGCATCGGCGCACAGTTTGAGATAGCGCTCGATTGTGCGCTTCATACCGTGTTCGATGCACTCGACGATGAGCGCATGTCCGATCGAGACCTCGTGGATGCCGCCGATCGACAGCAGGGCGGGCAGGTTGTCTAGGTTCAAGCCGTGGCCGGCGTGGACGCGCAATCCATGAATGCGGGCAGCGGCAATTGCCCGCCCGTACACATTGAGCGCCTGCATATAGCTGCCGCTCTCATAGGCGAGGGCGTAGCTTTCTGTGTAGCACTCGACACAGTCAAAATCCAGCTCGGCGGCGTGTTCCATCTGGGCCTCATCGGGCTCGACAAACACCGAGACGCGCACGCCAAACGGACGCAAATCGGCCAGGATGTCGGATAGCAACAGCTCGTCTTTGACCAGATCCCATCCGTGATCTGAGGTGAGTTGGCCGGGTTTATCGGGCACCAGCGTGCACTGCGCGGGGCGCAGATTCTGCAACATATATAAGAACTGATCGCTCGGATAGCCCTCGATGTTGAGCTCGACCCCGGGGTATTGATGCAGCAGGCCAGACAGATCGTGCACATCGTCTTTGGTGATGTGGCGCTGATCGGGTCGCGGGTGGATGGTGAGGCTGCGCACACCCAAGTCGATAAACTTCTTGGCAAAGTGGGTGACGCTGGGGTAATCCTGCCCGCGCGCGTTGCGCAGGAGCGCAAGCTTATTTAAATTGACACTGAGCGTGGTCACAGGCGAGCGCCGCGCTGCTAAGTGGCGTCGAGCGATGCGAGCATCGCCTCGGCACCCGATACCTCTAGGCCAGAGCCAGGCTCGACGTGCAGCTGCGAGAGCACACAATCGACCACCAGCATGGCGTAGCGATTAGAGCGTATGCCCAAGCCGGCTTGCTGAAGATCCAGCGCCAGCCCAATCGCCTGCACGAAAGTGGCATTGCCATCGCTCAGCATAAGAATCTTGTCGGCTCCATGCTGCTGACCCCAAGCGTCCATCACGAATGCATCGTTGACCGACAGGCAGGCAATGGTGTCGATGCCCCGCGCAAAAAATTCCTCGGCATGCTGCACGAAGCCGGGCAGGTGTCCTTTGGAGCAGGTGGGTGTAAAAGCCCCCGGCACAGCAAACAGCACCACGCGCTTATTGGCAAATACCTCGTCGGTAGTCAGTGTGACAACAGCGCCATCTTGCATGCAAGTGAATTTTGCAGCCGGCAGTTTATCCCCAAGGGCAATGGTCATTTTTACTCTCCAGTTTTATGTATCGGCATCAGGTGTTAAAACATTTGCTCACATTCACGGGAGCCTGGGTCGATTATAAGTATAATTGCACCCTGTTACTATGAGCAGGCCTCGCGGCACACAATAATTTATGTACAAACTTTCTGTTACAGGCCGTCAGTATCTCGAGGGTGAGGTCAGGATATCGGGCGCTAAGAATGCGGTCCTGCCGGTGTTGGCTGCCGCGCTCTTGTCCGACTCCGAGGTGACGATCGGCAATATCCCGCATTTGCAGGATGTGACAACGATTGTCTCGCTCTTGTGTGGCATGGGTGTCAAGCTCACGCTGCGCGACAACATGAACATCACCGTCGATGCCAACACGATACAAAATCTACATGTGCCGCACGAGCTGGTCAAGACCATGCGCGCATCCATTTTGATACTCGGGCCCTTGTTGGCGCGCTATGGCGAGGCATCGGTGTCGCTGCCCGGCGGGTGCGCGATAGGTGCCCGCCCCGTGGATATGCACATAGATGGCTTGCGCGCCATGGGGGCCGACATCAGCATCGAGCAGGGTTATATCAAGGCGCGCTGTCGCCGCCTCAAGGGTGCGCAGATCACATTTGACACCGTGACCGTAACCGGCACAGAAAACCTGATGATGGCCGCCGCGCTCGCCGAGGGGCGCACGGTATTACACAACTGCGCCTCCGAGCCGGAGGTGGTCGATCTGGCGGAGTGTCTGAACAAAATGGGTGCGCAGATCGAGGGTGCGGGCAGTAAGAAAATTTGTATAGAGGGCGTCAAGTCGCTACAGGGTGTGTTCCACCAGGTGATCCCCGATCGCATTGAGTCCGGCACGTTTTTGGTCGCCGCTGCCATCACCGGTGGCAAGGTTTGTCTGATCGACACCGATGCGAGCCTGCTGGAGCTGCCGCTACAAAAGCTAGAGGCTTGCGGTGCGCACATCAATATTGAAAACAACCGGGTGACGTTGGACATGCGAGGTCGCAGGCCACAGCCTGTGGACATCGAGACCGCACCCTATCCGGGCTTCCCTACCGATATGCAGGCGCAGTTTACCGCGCTGAACAGCATTGCAGATGGGCGCGCCTGCGTGACAGAAAATGTGTTTGAAAATAGGTTTTTGTACGCGCAAGAGCTGGCACGCATGGGAGCGGATATTCGAGTGCACAAAAATATTGCCACCATCACCGGCGTAAAAAAGCTCACCGGTGCCACTGTGACGGCGACCGACCTACGCGCCTCGGCCTCGCTCATTTTGGCGGGCTTAGTCGCCGAGGGCGAGACGATTATTGAAAACATCCATCACATCGACCGCGGCTACGAGCGCATCGAGGAAAAGCTTCGCATGTTGGGCGCAAATATTCTGCGCCTGAATGCTTAAATCCCCATGGATACCCTAACGCTCGGACTACCCAAAGGGCGCATCTACGATGATGCATTGCCACTGCTAAAGCGCATTGGTATAGCGCCATTGCAGCACCCAAAAGAGAGCCGCAAACTGATCGTCCCCACCGAGGACCCAACCTTTAATCTGCTGACGCTGCGCAATCGGGATGTCATTACCTACGTCAAGCACGGCGGTGCCGATTTGGGCATCACCGGCAAGGATATGCTGCTAGAGCACGGCGGGCACGGGTTGTACGAGCTGCTCGATCTGCGCATCGCCTGCTGTCGGCTGGTGGTCGCCCAGCAGCGGCAGACCCCGATAGCGGGCAATCGTCGGCTGCGGGTGAGCACCAAGTTTGTCAACTGCACCCAGCGCTACTACGCAGGCTTGGGGCAGCTGGTTAGCATCATCCCGCTCTCGGGCACCATGGAGTTGGCACCGCTGGTCGATATGGCCGATAAAATTGTCGATCTGGTGGACACCGGGGCGACGCTAAAAGCCAACGGCCTGTACGAGGAGGCGGTGATCGAGCCTTATATCTCGGCGCGCCTGATCGTCAATCGCGCCTCCATGAAAACCAAGCACGCGCGGATTCGGCAGCTGATCGATCAGCTCAGCGCCTGCGTGCAGGGCGAGGACTAACCGCCGTGCTACAGATTCCACGTCTCGATGCGAGCGCCGGTGATTTCGATGCCGTGCTCGGGCGCATGTTGGCCCGCAGTCGGATGCCCGATCAACAAATAAAAGCCGATGTGCAGGCAATTGTCGATGACATACGCGCGCGCCAAGATAGCGCGCTGCTCGAATACACGCGCAGCCTCGATCGGCACCCAGCGCAGGGTATGCAAGAGCTGGTGCTAGAAAAAGATGCTCTGGCGCGCGCGCACCAGGCCATCAGCGACGATGAGCGCGATGCGCTTAAGCACGCCATCGAGCGGATTGAGTCCTATGCCGAGCGGCAAAAATTAGAATCCTGGCGCTATACCGATGCCGAGGGCACCGTGCTCGGCCAGCAGGTGCGCCCGCTTGAGCGGGTCGGCCTGTACGTGCCGGGTGGCACGGCGGCCTATCCCTCATCTGTGCTAATGAATGCACTGCCGGCGCGCGTTGCCGGCGTGGATGAGCTGATTTTGTGCACCCCATGCCCAGAGGGGGTCTGCTCAGATCTGGTGCTGGCGGCGGCCTATATGGTTGGCATCGAGCGGGTATTCACAGTCGGTGGTGCCCAAGCGATCGCGGCCATGGCCTACGGCACGGAGACGATACCGGTGTGCGACAAAATTGTCGGCCCGGGCAATGCCTATGTGGCCGAAGCCAAGCGCGCGGTCTACGGCACAGTCGATATCGACATGTGCGCCGGCCCCTCCGAGATTTGCATTGTGTGCGATGGCCAGACAGACCCCGAGTGGGTCGCGATGGATTTATTCGCCCAAGCCGAGCACGACAAACTCGCCCAAGCCCTGTTGTTAAGCTGGGATGGGGCATTTATAGACGCGGTCCAAGCGGCCTGCCAACGCCTCATTACCGGCATGGCACGCGCCCCGATTATCACCGCAGCGCTAGAGGCACACGGTGGGCTGATACAGGTGGCCGATCTCGATCGTGCCCTAGAGCTGGTCAATCGCATCGCCCCAGAGCATCTGGAGCTGTCGCTCGACAATGCCGAGCAGGTCGCGCAGCGTGTCCGACACGCCGGTGCCATCTTTATCGGCAGGCACACGCCGGAGGTATTGGGCGACTACTGCGCCGGGCCAAGCCATGTGCTGCCAACAGCTGGCTCAGCCAGATTCAGCTCGCCCCTGGGCGTCTACGACTTTCAAAAGCGCACCAGCCTAATCAGCTGCTCGCCCACCAGCGCCAGCGGATTGGCGCAGACTGCACAGGTGTTGGCGCATGGCGAGGGGTTGCATGCACATGCTGAGTCGGCGCGTATGCGGGTGTTGGAGGGGGCGGATTAGTCTGTCTCACTACCCGCCCATGCAGCAATAGATGGATTGGGTATCGGGTTTAGGCGCAGTGAGTTCCAGCGCTAATCAATTTTTATTAAAGACTGATATCCCGCTTCACCACCGGAATCATCACTTCATTTCGCCGCAAGAACCAAGGTATCCAAGGTGCGTCGTAACCGGCATGGCGGGGTTTGCCGACTATGTCGTACCCTTGTTCGTCAATCCATTTCTCTAGCAAGATTTGTTTTTTATTATGGGCGGTCTCGGTGCCACGCCCAGAAAATTTAATGCTGGCAATCAGCTCCGCTGGCATTTCACGAATAGAGACATCTGGATTATTTGGCTGTGGCAGATTCTCTTTTTGCCATTTTTCCGGCATAACGAATGTGACCGTCCAGCTTCTATCTTTGTTTTTAATGCGGTTAATTGGTGGCAGGTTTTTGAGGTCTGTCAATTCAGTGCGCATAACCGGCGCCGTCATTTCAATTTTTTCAGCCGGTTCGTTGTTGCCAAATATAAAGTCTGCCAAGAGCCGAAAACCACGACTGCCTGCAAGGCGCATATCACCTGTAACAGTGACTTCTGCCACTAGTATCGGCGGGTATTCCCTCAGCTCGTATTTTCCATCTTGCAAGATCACCTGATGGGGTGGTTCATCGACTGCAAGTGCTGAGAAAGGGAGTAGAGACATTATTAGTGCTATTAGTGTTGGTCTATACATGTCATGTTTACCTACTGTCGAGTGACGCCTGCTAATTATGCCGATACAACTGTGTCGGTGAAGTTGCGTGGCTTGAGTATAAGTGATCTATCATAGCGCTTAATTTTATAGAGAGTTTAGTCGAGTTTTTAATCTGACTTTAATCAGTTGGATGATATGTTTGACTCAAGAAAAAATTAGCTTGATGCATAAAGTCGTTTGCATGTTTTGCTCGGTATGCTCGGTGTGTGGCACCATCTTTATCGGCAGGCTCGGGGTATTTTGGCGACTGGCATGTGAGGGGGGGGCGAGTTATGTGTTGTTAACAGCTGGCTCAGCTTGGTTCTGGTGTTTATGATTTATAAAGATGGATCTGATGGTATCTTGATGTTTGCCAGCTCTTTAGCCAAATCTTTTTTGTCAGCTACGAGTGCAGCTTCCGTAGCAGAGTATTGTGCTAAGGCTCTTGATAACAGTATCAAAGCAACAGTTTGTTTATCTGGAAAGTGATTGCCTAATTCTTTGTCAGTGAATCGACTTCCTATTTGCTCACATCCACCGTGGGTGAAAGAGTTCATAAGGCTTTTTAAGCGATCATGTATTAATAATATATCGCTATCCTTTGGGGAGTGATTTTTTTTAAAAATATTTATTATTTTATTTAGTGGTATATGGAGTTTCCCATTGCAAAATGACTCTACTTCATTATCAGAAGCGCAATCTTGAAAATATAGACCTCGAATAAATGCTTCAAACTGCGATCTGATAAGGGCCGCAGAAGAACTTACCATGTCGTGCTTAACAAGCACGATAACTGCTCCGAAATGCGCTAAGGAAAGATTGAGG
>CAZROX010000016.1:8665-17704 GCA_964601845.1 uncultured Halothiobacillaceae bacterium | reverse complement strand
CAATTTTTGCATTAAAAATTCCAGCTGAGCAATGGTTGTCGTTGCTAAATTAGCCCCATCCCTCAAAGAGAATGTAGCTTGATCGGTGCGCAGTCACACCCGATGTGTTTGTCAGGGTCGCTCCAATACGATCGGTGTATCTGGATGATTGCCCCACTCCGACCAAGAACCGTGATATCCACGCGCCCGCTCGTAGCCGAGATGGCGCAGCATCATATAGCTCAGCGATGAGCGATGATGTGTTTGACAGTAGACCACCACCTCATCGCTTGGCTGCAACCCGTGCTGATCTAGCATAGCTTTTAGTGCCTCTGTCGCCTTAAAGCAGGGGCTTTGCGGCAGCGATAGGGCGTTACTCCACTCCAGATGGATGGCGTTGGGTAGATGGCCTGCACGTTTGGTCAGTATTTTGGTGCCCAGGTATTCCGCCTCGGAGCGTGCGTCGATAATTTTTAGATCCGGCTCGTCGATACGCGCCCAGAGTTCCTGTAGATGGATCACGTGCCGATTCGGTTCGCTGGCAATAAAATTGCCAGCGGGTATCGGCTCGGGTGGCCCGTTTGCTATCGGTTGATTGCAGCCAAACCAGGCTTTTAGCCCACCATCGAGCAACGAGCAGCGCCCATGGCCGAAGGTGTGTAGTGTCCAGATTAATCTGCTGGCAGCTGTACCAAAGCCATCATCGTAGGCGACCACCCAGCTGTCTGCGTTCAGACCCAGCTTGCGGGCGAGGGCGGAAAACCGCTCTTCGTTGGGTAGCAGGGCGGAGGCCCCGGAGTCTTGCGCGGGCACAACCAGCTCGGCGTATTCAACTTGCTGGGCGCGCGGCAGATGAGCGAGCAGATAATCTTGCATTTTTTGCACGCCGATGAGCCGCAACTGTGGATGATCGTAGGCTGCAGCTAGCGCCTGTGCAGAGATAATATGCGGCTGTTCAGTCATCGACCTGCGTTACTCATGCAGCTGTAGGGTGGTATCGGCTGCGGTGGGCAGGGCATCTGGATAGTCTAGGGTGTAGTGCAATCCGCGGCTCTCTTTGCGCATCAGGGCCGAGCGCACGATCAGATCGGCTATCGTCGCCAGATTGCGTAGCTCCAAAAGGTCTGCATTGATGTGAAAGTTGGCATAGTATTCATGAATTTCATCGCTGAGCAGTGCCAGGCGACGCTGCGCACGGAATAAACGCTTGTCTGTGCGCACAATGCCGACGTAGTTCCACATGAGGCGGCGTATCTCATCCCAGCTGTGCGAGATCAACACCGCCTCATCCGATCGTGTCACCTGACTGGCATCCCAGATAGGGACGTCGTGAAAATCCGTATCAGGTGGCGAGGGTGGGCGGTGCTTTTCAATATGCGCACTGGCAGCCTGTGCAAACACAAGGCACTCTAGCAGTGAGTTGCTGGCGATGCGGTTGGCACCGTGCAAGCCTGTGTGGGCCACCTCGCCAATGGCATACAGGTCGATCAGATCGGTTTGTCCGTGTATATCTGTGTGTACGCCCCCGCAGGTATAGTGTGCGGCGGGCACAACCGGTATCGCCTGTTTAGTCAGATCAAAATGATAGCGCTGACAGGTTTGATACAGGTTGGGAAAGCGTGTCTTAATAAATTCCGCCGACTTGTGCGAGATATCCAGATAGACATGATCGGCACCGGTGCGTTTTAGCTCGTAGTCGATTGCCCGCGCCACCACATCGCGTGGTGCCAGCTCCATCCGTTTGTCGAAGCGCTTAATAAAGCGATCGCCATCGGATAGCGTTAGGATGCCGCCCTCACCACGCACGGTTTCGGAGATCAATTCCGCCTTGGCGCGTGGGTGATAGAGGCAGGTGGGGTGAAACTGCATAAATTCCATATTGACGATACGACAGCCGGCGCGCCAAGCCATGGCGATGCCATCGCCGGTGGCCCCATTGGGGTTGCTGCTGTACAGATAGGCTCTGTTTGCGCCCCCCGTGGCCAACACAACCGTGTTGGCCAGATAGGTATCGACGCGATTATGCTTGATGTCGAGTAGGTACACGCCACAGCAGCGGGTGGTGCCATTTGCATCCTTGCGCAGTATCAGGTCGATGGCGATGCGATCGGATAGCAAGCTGATCTGCGGCATCTGCTTGGCGCGATCGAGCAGGGTTTGGTGCAGGCTGCGCCCAGTGGCATCGGCAACATGGGCAACGCGTCTATGACTATGCCCGCCCTCTTTGGTCAGATGGGGCATGGACTTCCCATTTGCATCGACATACTGGCTAAAATGCATACCCAGCTGCTCTAGCCATTGAATTTGCTCTGGGCCATGCTTGACAACAAAGTCGACCACGGTGCGATCGCATAACCCCGAGCCGACCTGCAGGGTGTCGTCTATGTGGGAGGCAAAGCAATCCTGCCCACCGAGCACGGACGATATTCCCCCTTGTGCATAGTAGGTGCTCGACTCGTTGAGTTGAGATTTTGAGATAACCGCCGTCTTATACTTCTCGCCAAGACGGATAGCAGTTGCCAGGCCGGCGGCACCACTGCCGAGAATCAGTACATTAAATGTCTGTACTTGGTTAGAGGCAGCTGGGGATGTATGGTTGTCTTGCACGGCGATGATCAAAATGCTCTAGGAGGCTTATTGTATAACGCCTGTGAACTAACTGTGATTTTTCATGTCCATAACTTGTGTAGTCTTTTTGCTTTCTCACTATGAATGATCGGATAGCAGATGCGCAGACAGTCGCCATTTTTCAGGCGGGGGATCATACGGTGTTCGACCTGCTGGTACTCAAATATCAGCACCGTATTGCCAGGGTGCTCGCGCGCCGAGTTAGGGATAGAGACAGCATCGAAGACCTGTGCCAAGAAACTTTTATCAATGCTTATCGCGGGTTGGGTAAATTTCGCAATGAGAGCAGTTTTTATACGTGGCTTTGTCGAATTGCCATCAATGTGGCTAACAATCATGCGGTCTCTCGTGCGCGCCAGCCGATGACCGACCCCATAGAGCAGCTGACAGTCGATGCGGTTGACATGGCAAGATTAAGCGGCCACACACCAGAGCATGAATTGCTCTCGGAGCAGCTAGAGCAGGTGGTTGCATGCGCCATGGATGCCTTGCAACCCGATATTAAAGATGCCATCGCGTTACGTGAATATGAGGGGCTGGCCTACAATGAAATTTCCGAGGTGTTGCAATGCCCGATAGGCACGGTGCGCTCACGTATTTTTCGCGCGCGCGAGGCGATTGGCAAGGCAGTTGAAGAGGCGTTGAGTGGAGAGATTAAGCGATGAGTATCGATAGAAAAAAAGCCTGTATATCCGAGGTGGTCGATTGCGAGCGGTTGCCTAGCAAGCGCTTGCTACAGCAGATTGCGCGCGACCCTGAGCTGCGTGCCATCTGGGCGTCACACTATCGTCTACAGGCATTGATGCACGGGCAGTACGAGACTTTAGATAAGGATTTTTCAGCTAAGTTGTCGCGTGCTTTGCGCCAGGAGCGTGTGCCTGCGCGTGCGCGCGTGAGTCGCTATCTGTGGCCGCTTCTGCCCAGTCGTCGCGTGGCAGGTTTTGCCTTTGCGCTGCTGATGGTATTGGGTGCAAGCGGATTATTTTTTTCCGACTGGGGGCGGCTGGTGACAGCGCGTTCTGGGCTAGATATTCAGCCACAGTTGCAGGCCTTGCAACTCCAAGGTGAGTGGCAGGCGAGTTTAAATCAGTATCTGTTTGAGCATATCGTGCAAAGCGGTTATGGGTTTCAAGGTATCGCGAATTACAGCCGTTTGCCGCAGCAGTTTTTGGAGCAGCGTTGATGCGATTTAGGTGCCCCTTATTGTCTGTCTTGGCGCTGGTGCTGCTATCTAGCACGGCCATGGCGCAACAACCCAGTGCACCGGATGCAACGGCACTGCTAGAGCAGATGGTCGTGGCGCTCGATCGGCAATCCTACTCGGGTCAGTACACCTACTCTGGTGTGGGCAAGCAGGATGCTGTGCACGTCGATCGCTTGAGCGAGCAAGGGCGGCGCTACGAGCGCTTGACTTTTTTAAGTGGTGAGCCGACCGTGATTTTGCTCAGAGATGGCCAGGTATTTTGCATCTATCCCGAGCGGGCGCAGGTCGTCGCCGGCGATACCCATCAGAGCGTATTGCAACGCTGGAGCATGAGCGATCTGAGCAAAATGCGCCGCTGGTATCAATACACCCTCGATGGGCATGATTACGTTGCCGGGCGCGGCACCCAGCGGCTCTCGCTACAGGCGCGCGATCAGCAGCGTTACAGCTACAAGCTGTGGTTGGATGAAAAAACCAAGCTGTTGCTGCGCTATCAGGTACTCAATCTTGCCGGTGAGCCGGTGGAGGAGATGATGTTTACCCAGATCGACACCGAGCCGCATTTGACCCGCGCCCGTTTTTCCAAGCCGCAACGCAGGAACTACGATACTTGGCAGCACGAGGCCAGTGCCGTGCCCGATCAGCAGGGGGACTTGCATTGGGGGATGCGCTCCATGCCGGCAGGTTTTGATATCCTGTCCAATCAGTCTGTCAGCATCGGGAAGCAGCCGGGGCAGCGTATGATCCTATCCGATGGGCTGGCCATGGTCTCTGTTTACATCGAAAAGGCGCGCCAGAAAAAAAACAAGCTATTGCCCGGGGCATCGCAAGTGGGCCTAGTCAATGCCTATGTGCGGCAACTCGGTGATTTCAGTGCAGTGGTACTCGGTGAAATACCGCGTGCTACCGCCATCGCCATCGGCGATGCCATCTCACGCTTAGACGAATAAGCAGCATCAATTGTGTCGGGTAGATAGTGCGCGGCTAGCGCACCTGAGGCGCATCTTGCGTGCTTGAGAAATCACCCAATCAAATGCGATGCTAAACGCCCCTGTGTCTCAGCGCGCCCACCCGCACGGTACAGTGCGTTCAAGGCGGGCAGCGATGTTTCATCGCCAATATAGTGCAAAAAGGCGCCGCCGCCTGTGGATTCATAGTCGATATGCTCGCCCAGCGAGTAGCGCTCTATGATGGACAGGGTCTCACCACCACCTGCTAGCGAAAAAGCCTTTGATTGGGCGATCGCTTCTGCTAGGGCGCGGGTGCCACTGGCAAAGGCATCGATCTCGAACCGCCCAACTGGGCCATTCCAAATAATGGTACCCGCTTTTTTCAGCGCCGCTGCATAGCTTTGTGCACTCTGCGGGCCTATATCAAAAATCATCTCATGATCGGCAACATCGTCGATATTGGTTGTGCGTACCCCGCTGCCATCGGCACCACTGACAATGACATCGCTTGGCAATAGCAGCTCCGTGCCATGCGAGGCGATGGCCTCTCGGAGCGTGCGCACTTGATCTTGCGCATCTTGGTCGCAGAGCGATTGGCCAATTGGGTGATCGTTGAGCAACAGCGTGTTGGCAATTACGCCACCTGCGATGATGACATCGGCTATTTTGGCCAGCGATAACAGGGTGTTGAGTTTGGTGGCGATTTTAGCGCCGCCAATCACCGCCACCAGCGGCTGTTGGGGGCTATGGAGCGCCCGATTCAGAATATCGACCTCGCGCGCCAGTAGCGGGCCGGCACAGGCGATAGGCGCGTAGTCCGCCACACCGCAGGTGGATGCATGTGCGCGGTGGGCGGCACCGAATGCATCCATGACATAGATATCGCACAAGTTGGCATAGCTTTGTGAGAGGGCTGGGTCGTTTTCTATTTCGCCGGTATGAAAGCGCACGTTTTCCAGTAAATTAATCGAATCTGGGTCTGTCGCGACATGGGCATCTGCTAAATCGGTAATTAAGTTGACCCGTTTATCCAGTTTTTTTGACAGCAGGTTCGCCAGTTGTGACAGGGAGTGATCTGCGCTATAGCGCCCCGCCTCCGGTTGGCCAAGATGCGACATCACCGTGACCGATGCACCGCGCTCCAGTGCCTGCAAAATGCTGGAGATCGAAGCGTCGATACGTTTGTGGTTGTCGAATCCCCCCTCCGCTAGCGGCACATTGAGATCTTGTCGGATTAGCAGACGCCGTCCGTCTAAATCCAGGTCGGTCATGTGTAGCAGATGATTTTTTGACATGCAGGGCCGTGTTTTTGTGGTGAGGTAGGGTCGGGTTGTCGGGCTACTGCGCCGCCATCAAGGCCACGGTGGTATCCAACATGCGATTGGAGAAGCCCCACTCGTTGTCATACCAGGCCAATACCTTGACCAGCGTACCGATGACGCGTGTCTGGGATGACTCGTAGATCGACGATGCCGGGCAGTGGTTAAAATCAATCGACACCAACGGCTCGGTGTTGTACAGGAGGACATTTTTCAGCTCGCCCTCAGAGGCTTGCCGCAAGATATCGTGCACCTCATCGACGCTCGTTGCGCGCGCTGCCTCAAAAGTTAAGTCGACCATAGAGACATTGGCCAGGGGCACGCGCACGGCCAAGCCATCCAACTTGCCATTTAGCTCCGGCAACACCAGCCCCACGGCCTTGGCGGCGCCGGTGCTGGCGGGGATCATGGACTGGGTAGCAGATCGCGCACGGCGCAGATCGGTGTGATAGACATCGTTGAGCACCTGATCGTTGGTAAAGGCATGTACAGTGGTCATCAGGCCGTGTGCGATGCCGATGTGCCGGTGCAGCGGGGCGGCCAAGGGTGCCAGGCAGTTGGTGGTGCAGGAGGCATTGGAGATCACCGTATGCGCAGATTGCAGTACCTGATGATTGACGCCATAGACAATGGTGGCATCGACATCCGAGCCACCGGGTGCGGAGATAATCACTTTTTTGGCGCCAGCTGTCAGATGCGCGGATGCCTTGGCCTTGGAGGTAAACAGGCCGGTACACTCGTAGACCACATCAATCTGCAACTTAGCCCAAGGTAAATCGGCCGGGTTGCGCTCGGCAAATACCTGCACTCGATCGTTGTCGATCAAGATAGCATCGGCCTCCACCGAGACGGCATGATTAAAAGTGCCGTGTGTCGAGTCGTATTTTGTCAGGTGGGCGTTGGTTTTGGCATCCCCCAGATCATTGATGGCAACAATCTGTATATCGTGTGCCCCCGCCTCGTAGTGTGCGCGCAGTATGTTTCGTCCAATGCGCCCATAACCGTTTATTGCGACTCGAATTGTCATGATGATGATCCTAAAAAATGCTTTAATCTGGGCAAAAAGATGCAATATCCGACCGATTTGCACGTGCAGGCAGATGGCAGGACGGCGCCTAGAATAACATGCATCGCCTTCAGACAGCTAAGCTGCGATGCACAATCGGCATATTTTACAGCTGATTCAGCGCGCAGACTAGGGCGCTTAACGGTAAACTGGCAGCCTCATCTCCCGCGGATTTGCTGCGACTAGGCACAGTTTGTGTTTTATAAATGGGGTTGAAAAATAGTCGCTAAAACGCGCAGTATTTTGGTCCATTGGCGAAGCACCGTGATAGAATGCACGGCATTGGAGTTCTTGAGTTGCGATGATTTTCGGAGATTTACATGTCATCTATCGATGGTTTTAACCCAGCTGAGATAATCGAGGCGTACAAACTGAGCGAGCGCGACACCGGGTCGCCCGAGGTACAGATTGCCCTGTTAACAGCACGTATTAGCCGCCTGACAGGCCATTTCAAAACACATCACCACGACCACCACTCGCGCCGTGGTCTGTTGCGTATGGTGAGCCAGCGTCGCAAATCGCTCGACTATCTCAAGCGAAAAGAGCAGGGCCGCTACTTAAGTATTATCAAGCGTCTCGGCTTGCGTCGCTAACCACTCGTTATCATTTGCCGCGCAAGCGCGTGGGGCTTAGGCCTCGGTCAGCTTGTAATGAATTGTGCGTCGTCGTTATTTTTATTTATTGATCTGTTGGTAGGTTTATGTCGAATAAGTACGTCAAAAAATTTAGTTACGCTGGCCAAGAAGTCACATTAGAGACTGGTCTGGTGGCCAAGCAGGCCACAGCCGCTGTGATTGCCCGTATGGGCGATACGGTGGTTTTGGCGACTGTTGTCGGCGTGCAGGGTGCACCGCGCACCAATTTCGATTTTTTCCCGCTCACCGTGCACTACCAAGAGCGCACTTACGCCGCCGGCAAAATCCCCGGCGGCTTTTTTAAGCGCGAGGGACGCCCCAGCGAAATGGAAGTCCTCACATCGCGCCTCATCGATCGCCCGATCAGACCGCTGTTCCCCAAAGGCTTCAAGCAAGAGGTGCAAGTAATCGCAACCCTGCTGTCGCTCGACCCAGATGTCCAGCCAGATGTCGTGGCACTTTTGGCCGTCTCTGCGGCTATGTCTATTTCTGGCTTGCCTTTCCAAGGGCCGATCGCCGCCGCACGAGTGGGCTATATCGCGGAGCATTACTGCACCAATATGAGCCGTTCTGCCACCCTGACATCCGATTTGGATTTAATTGTTGCCGGCACAGAAAACGCGGTGCTGATGGTCGAGTCCGAGGCAAAAGAGTTGTCGGAAGAGGTCATGCTCGGCGCGGTGAACTATGGTCACCAGCAGATGCAAGTGGCTATCCAAGCCATCAAGGAGATGGCGCAAGATGTGGGCAAGCCCGCTTGGGATTGGGCGGCAGAGCCAGTCGACAGCACCTTGCAAGCTGCCGTCACCCAGGCTGTGGGAGATCGTCTGGCAGCGGCCTATGCCATTACCGAAAAGACCGAGCGCTACAACCAACTCAACAGTTTGCGCACCGAGGTGTTTGCCAGCGTCTTAGAAAACCACACAGCTGAAGAGAAAACACTGCGCGATATTTTCCATCAGATAGAAAAAACCACGGTCAGACAACAGGTACTGAGCGGCAAGCCGCGTATCGACGGGCGAGATAGCCGCACCGTGCGCGCCATCTCCTGCGAGACAGGGCTGCTGCCACGTGTGCACGGATCGGCATTGTTTACGCGCGGGGAGACGCAAGCGCTGGTTTCGACCACCTTGGGCACCGGGCGCAGCAGTCAGATAGTCGATGCCCTAGAGGGCGAGTACCGCGACAGATTTATGCTGCACTACAATTTCCCTCCCTACTGCGTCGGAGAGGCCGCCTTTATCGGCTCCCCCAAGCG
>CAZROX010000016.1:0-8565 GCA_964601845.1 uncultured Halothiobacillaceae bacterium | reverse complement strand
ATACCCTTGCGGGCACCGGTGGCCGGTATTGCGATGGGGTTGGTGAAAGAGGGCAGCGAGTACACCGTTTTGTCCGACATACTCGGCGATGAAGATCACCTCGGCGATATGGATTTCAAGGTGGCCGGTACCGAGCAGGGCATTACCGCGCTACAGATGGATATCAAGATCGAGGGCATTACCTCCGAAATTATGTCCGTCGCATTGGATCAGGCCAAAGTAGGGCGGATATACATACTCGGCGAGATGGCGCAGGCGCTCTCGGCTCCGCGCGAAGACCTGTCGGCCTATGCCCCCAGAGTCATCACAGTAAAAATTGACCCGAGCAAGATTGCAGCTGTTATCGGCAAGGGCGGTTCGGTGATTCGCTCCATTATTGAGGAGACCGGGGCGCAGATTGATGTGTCCGACGATGGCGAGATCAAGATCGCATCCATTGAAAAAGAAGCCGGCGAGTTGGCCCAGCGTCGTATCGAGCAGGTCACAGCAGAGGTTGAGGTCGGCGTTATTTACGAGGGGCGGGTCGAGAAAATAGTCGACTTTGGTGCCTTTGTGAATTTACTGCCCGGCAAGGATGGACTGCTGCATATCTCTCAAATATCCGAAGAGCGGGTGCAAAATGTATCTGATAAGCTATCTGAAGGTCAGATGGTTCGAGTGAAAGTACTCGAAGTCGACAAGCAAGGGCGGGTCAGATTAAGCATGAAGAGCATTGATGCCGATGGTGACAGCACGCAAGCTTAACGCTAGCATGCAATCCAACCGAAGGTAATTTGGTATGCTGTCTCCTGTTGTTTGTGCAACCAGAATAAGCACAGGGGCAGGTATGACAGTCATTCCAAAGGTGAAGACCGTGCAGCCTTACCACTAGTCAACTTTCTGTACACGGGCCCATTATTCAAGTCAAATATATGGTCGATTAAGTCAGTTGCATGAGCAATTTAGTCAAATTAATAGTCAATTAAGTCCATTATAGGGGCATTTAAGTCAGATATATGGTTGCTTGAGTCAAATATATGGTCAGTCAAGCCAATGCCTTGGGTTATATGCCGTTTCGTAGCGGGTATTGCCGGATATTCCCTCTGTTATAAGGTGGCGTTAAATGTTGCTAGAGAGGCCCACAGACAAAAGCTACATGGAGCAGGCGCTAGAGCTGGCGATGCAGGCAGATCAGGCGGGCGAGGTTCCAATCGGCGCCCTGATCGTCTCACACAACGAAGTGGTGGCACGCGGTTGGAACTGCCCTCTTGGCACCTGTGACCCGACCGCTCACGCTGAAATAGTGGCCATACGCGCAGCTGCCACTGCAATCGGTAATTATCGCTTACTCGGTACCACCCTCTACGTCACTATCGAACCTTGTGTGATGTGTATCGGTGCCATGTTGCACGCCCGTGTCTCGCGTTTGGTTTATGGAGCGCCTGAGCCTAAGTTCGGTGCCATCGAGAGTGTCTTTTCGCTAGCAGATAAAAATCAGCATATGCATAAGATGGATATCGTCGGCGGCGTTTTATCCGAGCGCTGTGGGCAGGTGATGCAAGATTTTTTTGCACGCCGTCGCAGGTGCTAAATTGTCTTTAATCTATATTTAAAGAAAAATAAGCCAACATTCTGCTTTTTAGCGTTATTTAATCACAACTAACCGCATCTAAAATATCAGCTGTGCCCAATCGCTGAGGGCGACCCAACCATCATGGCCTTGTGCTCGCGATAACTGCACGCGATCATATAGCTAAAGTCTATGGGCATAGCGCTTAGGCGAGCCACGAGGCATCTAGATCCTCAAACCGATGGCAGCCGATCTGCTGCAAGCTGCGCGTGATTTCATCCTGATAAATCGCCATCAAATGATCTGCGCCACGCGCGCCCAGTGCCCCCATCGAATAGAAAAAAGGCCGCCCCATAAAGGCCATATCGGCACCCAGTGCCTTGGCACGCAGCACATCTATCCCATTTCTAAGGCCGCTATCGACCAGCAGGCTGGTGCTCGGTTTGAGTTTGGCGAGCTGCTTGAGCGTGGCGACAGATGTTGGGGCCGCATCGAGCTGCCTGCCACCGTGGTTGGATAACTGCAAACCATCGACACCGATCTCTAGCAGGGCCTGCGCATTGGCCTCGTGTTGAATGCCTTTGATCACCAGCGGTTTTTTCCATAGATCGCGAATTTTTTTAATGCACTCAAGCGGCACACCGGCCATGGTGAAGTCGGAGATAAAGGAGGCGAGGTTCTGATTGGCGTTATCGCGATAAGCCTGCACATTGACAAAATCCGGTGTGCCGGCACGCAAGGTGGCCAGGGTCCATGTAGGATGCGTCATGGCCTGCCAAATCATCGCTGGGGTGACTCGAAATGGCAGCTTGAGATTGTTTTTCAGCTCTCGGTTTCTTTTCGCACCGACCGGAATATCGAGCGTGACCACCAGCACATTAAATCCGGCCTGCGCCACGCGCTGTAAAATATCTTCTAGCACCGCCTCACGCTTGGGCACATACAACTGAAACCAACAAACATCTGGCGCCACCTTGGCGATGGTCTCCAGCGGCGTGGTGCTAAATGTACTCAACATATAGGGGAGGTTGGCCCGCTGGGCAGCCGTTGCCAAGGCTTTTTCAGCCCCCGGCCACATCATGTTGCCCAGGCCAACTGCCGAGACGCCAAATGGCAGGCTGTAACGGTGCCCAAATAGGGTGCAGCCTGTATCAATCTGCTGAATGTCGGTCAGATAGCGCGGTGTCAGCAGGATATCGTGCCAAGCGTGGCGATTGCGCCACTTGCCGTGCTCCTCGTCGATTGCGCCGTCTATGTAGTCAAATGCAAATTTTGGCAGGCGTTTTTTTGCCCGTAATTTTAGGTCTTGAACACTGGGATAACGGATGTCGTACGCCATCGGTGCGCCTCGCTTAGTTATTGGACCAGACCGCCAATTCGTTACCGTGTGGGTCGGCGAAGTGGAAGCGTCGTCCACCCGGAAAATCGAATATCTCCTGAATAATTGTGCCGCCGTGGGTGCAAATAGCGGCCTGTGTCAGCTCGATATCATCGGCATAAAACACCACCAGTGCGGCACCCTCGTCAGAGTTTGAGCGCTTGTCAGATCGATAAAAACCCCCATCGAGTACCGTGTCGCTAAAGGCGCGATACTGCTCGCCGTAGTCGGTAAATTGCCACTGAAATACCGCCTCATAAAATTTTTGCTGGGCGTCGAAGTCCGCTGCGGGCAACTCGATGTAATTAATTTTTAGATTAGCTGGCATCGGGCGCTCCAGCAGGTTCGATGCGCTTTATTGTATCGGCCAGTTTTTTTAGGTTCATGCGACCCTCAAATGGCAGGTAGACGACATGCGACATGATCCGCTGCGCATTGCGCGCCCGCGGTGCTGTGGCGCCGCCCTCTACCGCATACAGGCTGGTGCCGCCACGCGTTGCATCAAACCCGGCGGACCACAGTGCTTGCACCAGCTTTTCTGGATCATCGCTGAGCACCGGAAACAGCCAGTGTACGTGAAAGGATGCGCCATTCCCAACCAAAAGATGGGGGGGCAGCAGTGAGCAGAGGGTGCAGGCGTTTTCGATGCGCTTATCGAGCCCTGTGCGCTTGTAGTGGGTCAGTCGATAGGCCAGGTAGTGTAGCAGTGGGTAGCCTGGCTGCATACGCAACTTGGCAATCAGCTGCCCACCGGGGAAACCGCGCGCCCAGCGATCGAGGACACGATCGTGCGTTGTGCCGAACAGGCGGCTGACATAATAGAAGCCGGCGTTAATCAGCGACAGCCCGCATAGCTGAATGAGGAAGCACTTGTATATTTTTTTGCGGTAGGTGCGATTGGGTTGAACGGGGTAGTTCGACTGCATCGTCTGGAGGCTATCGCGCATTTGTTGGCTTTTAAAGTAGAGCAGTGCGCCGCTGATGGCAGTGGCCGTTTTGATAAAGCCAAAGCTAAACAAGGACACATCGCTATCTGGATGGCCGGTGTAGCCATCTGCTGCATAGGCTTGCGCACAATCCTCAACTAACGTGAGCTGATGCGCTTGTGCCACAGCTGCAATCTCATCCATCGGCATGCGCGTGCCAAACAGATGCGCGATGAGTATCATCTTTGTTCTCGGCCCAATCGCATCTTTTAGCTGCTCGACTTGCACGGCGCAGGTGTCGATGTCGATGTCGATCGGCACAGGCACTAGCTTGTGGTGTAGCAGAATTTTCACCATATCTGGGATGGTGATAGCAGAGGTGATCACCTCGCTGCCCGGTGGCAGTTGCAGCAGTCGCAGCAGCATATCGAACCCGCTGCGCACCGACATAGTCGCCAGCGTGAACTTGTCGTCGCTGTGGAGTGCTTTTTGCACCAATGCCTGCCCCACATGCGGCGGCTGCCTGCGAAAGCAGCCAAGAAGTGCGAGCCCGATGCCCGACCAAGAGATATCCAGTCTTTTGCGTGGTATCATACTGCGCTCTGTTAGTGACCTGTCGTAAAAATACTATTTGAGGGTATTCTTGCCACAGTGGCGCTCAGATGCAATAGTCGGTGCAAAATTGTTTAGGTTCTGCCGACAAAATACTATAGAATTTGCCCTGTCTATACAGGCAAGTGTCGTAATCGGAGAGATGGCCGAGTGGTTGAAGGCGCTCCCCTGCTAAGGGAGTATGGGGCTCATACCTCATCGAGGGTTCGAATCCCTCTCTCTCCGCCAATAACACCCAACAAACTTTCATATGCCCGAGATGCGATAGCCTCAAAAGCCCAGAAATTGCGGGCTTTTTTGCGGCTTGCAATCGGCTTTCTCTCTATAGAAAGCTTGGAAAAGTGGGAAGGGGAAGCACATGTTTGATTTTTTAATCCAAGCAAGGGCGCACTCAGCCAGGCTGATACCAGACTTACCGCTCGTCGTTTGGATGATCCTCATTAGCCTGATTTTGGGGCTCAGCACAGGCTATAGTTCAAAAGAATTAATTGCTACCTATAACGCTGGCTGGGGTTATGCGATTGGCGAATTCGCTCTCATTCTTTTGCCTGCTTTTGTTCTAGCAGCTGTATTGGAGCAGCGCCGAATTCAAATAAATGCGGGGATTTCCGTTGGCCTAGCGCCATTGGCAGGTGCCGGTATGGTGTGTCCCGACACGGCCTACGCTGCAATTGCGCCAATGGTTCGCAGGCGCAAACTACTGGTCGCATTTGGCGCTTATACGGGTTTTAAGCTACTTTTTCCAGCTGGCCCATTGATAGTCGCCACCAGTCTTGGCGTCGACGATGGCAAACTGCTTGCCGTTTGTGTACTCGTTTTCCTACCTGTCTGGGCGGTTGGTCTACTCTGTGGAATGATTATCGAATCTCGGTTTCTTAACAGCCACGAAAAATCTGAGAGCGTGGAGTCTCGCATGCCACTGAGTGTTCTGTGGCCCTTCATCATGCTGGCTACATTATTGACAGTCGGTGTGCTCGCTGATATGACATTTAATGTCTGGCTTGATTTCGCAACCAACCCCAAGGGTGCCTTACTTTTGACAGCTGCCGCCAGTTTGCTGGTAATGGTTCCACACGCTGAGCGGCGCGATTGCATCGACACTGGGTTGCGCCGAACAGGCGCTTTATTGCTGATCATCGGCGCGGCCAGCGCGTTTAGCGCAATTTTGACAAGTGCTGTGCCAATCGGTGATTTTTTTAGTACCCAAAGCCCTATGCTCACCCTGATATCGCTGTTTGTGCTGACAGCAATTTTCAAGTTGTTGCAAGGCTCCAGCATGTCTACTTTCGCCGCAGTTGGGCCTATCGCCCTGCCAGTTGTTGTCGCCTCTTCAGTCTCCCCTATATCAGCGGTGATCGCAATTTGTCTGGGGTCATTTATTGCAATTTTACCCAATGATAGTTACTACTGGTTGGTGCGACAGGATGCAATGCCCGATATATCAGACGCTAAAGCAACCGCTATACTCGCCATCAGCTCCACTCTCTTAGCGGGCAGCGGTATCATCGCATTGATTATTGTGACTGCAATCGGTTTGACCTGATTCTCATGCACATGTACGCCGTGCGACAATATCTTCAGTGCTGGCGTACCATCCATAGGTTGGCATTATCGCCAGCACCGTGGAAGCAAATGTTGTGCGGATGACTTTGCAATAGCTATGTATCGAAAGACGATCTTGCGCACGCGGTGTTCAAATGCGATGCTGCCTTGTCCACGCAAGAAGATATTGAGGTCGAATTGCGCGAAAACTTGACAATGTTTTTGATCGCTCAGGAAGTATTGTCTCGGAAGGATTCCTGTGGTTGTGCGTTTATTAATCGGCAATCGAAGTGGTTGCTCCTGATAGTGAGCTTAGTTTGCTTGCGAAGAAATACAGAGACTTGATTTTGGACAACATCGAAACCCAGATTCCCCCAAGTGAAATGCTTGATCTAGGTTTGCTGGCGGAGCAGATTTTTGTTCTTGGGATGGTGGCATTGTTTGGCTCATGGGGGCATCAATCGGAGCGCTCCATATTTATAGTGTGCGTTGCAGAACACACCCTTTTCACAAAGCATCTGTTATGACGTCGTTGAAGCTTTGGATGGTCGTACTTGGGCTGGCGCTTGGCGTTAGTGTCAGCAATGCTTTTGCACGTTTTGCGTATGGATTGATTCTTCCATCTATGCAAAGTGATCTGAGTTGGACATATACCCAATCAGGTTGGATAAACACGGCCAATGCATTTGGATACATCTTCGGGGCCATGCTGACATTTACCATGATAAGTAAAATCAAAAATCGGGATTTTTACATTGCCGGGTTGCTCGTAACCGCTATTAGTTTGCTGATGTGTGGAACAACTGATGAATTTTGGTTGCTTACATTCTGGCGTGTGTTGGCCGGAATTGCGGGTGCACCGGTGTTTATTATCGGAGGGGTAATGGTTTCAAAGCTCTTTCCCGACAATCCACGAAACACTGCACTGGCCATCGCCGGGTACTTTGGTGGTGCTGGTCTGGGCATGGTCATCAGTGGGGCTGTTTTGCCTATTTGGTTTGACAACGTGGGCGTAGGTGCTTGGGCCAATGCTTGGATTGTTTTGGGCTTAGCAAGCCTCGCCGTGGCACCTGCTTCGATATGGGCAGTGTGGCAAGTTGCGCCCTCAAAGGCCTCCCCATCCAGTACGGAAGCCCTGCCCATCTTCAAAATGAGTTGGATTCTTTGCGGTTATGGGCTTTTTGCGACAGGTTACATTATATATCTCACCTTTGTTGTCTCCTGGATGCAAAACGCTCAGTTTTCTGCCTTAGTTGTTTCGGTCATTTGGGTACTAATCGGACTAGGCATAATGGCATCTCCATTTGTCTGGAAGCCAGTTTTGGCACGGTATACCTCCGGTGTCCCTTTGGCTTTGGCTTGCGCGGCAACAGGATTGGCATCCGCAATTCCTGTTTTTTACCCCAACTTGATCGGGTTAGTGATTTCATCGATTTGTTTTGGTTTAGCAGTTTTCATAGGTCCCAGTTCCGTCACTAGTTTTAGTAGAAAAAATCTACCAGAACCACTCTGGGCGAAATCAGTCAGTTTATTTACCCTGATCTTCGCAATTGGGCAGACGATAGGCCCTGTGGCAGCCGGGCTGATTGGTGACTACACCGGATCGTTGAGCGTGAGCCTTTTGGCTGGAGGTGTAATTCTGGCATCCGCAACCTTAGTCGCCGCAATGCAAAAACCGCTTTCGAAAACTGTTTTTTCTCATGAAAAAGAAGTTTAGATATTTAATCCCGTTGTGTGATGGTTTGTATGTTTTGATGCTGTCAGCCAAGAAGAAGTGGCGGAAGATCAGCGGGCCAAACCGTCTGCCCGAGGTCATCTAGGGGGTTGAGTTCAAAGAGGGCATCAAGCAAGTTCAAATCGTAGCCTACTTTAGGCCATCACCAACTTTTTGGCATCGCGCTTACGAAAATGCTAATTGCACAGCAAAAATTAGACTAATTGTGAAAAAAACTATAAAAATAGCCCATTGACTCCATGTTCGTCCAGCAAACGCGATGCGGTTTAACCCAGAAAACATAGACCCAGTTACGCCAAAGGCAAAATTCACACCAAATCCAATTACACATAGCAGTGTCCCGAGAGCCAATGCAAACATTGGGGGGTTGCTGGTGGCTTCGGGGATGAATTGCGGAATGAAAGCTGTAAAAAATATCAGTGCTTTCGGATTTGATATATTCGTGACGACACCCCGAAAGAACAAGTTACCCTTAGTTGGTTTTGTATCGTTTATCTGGGCATTACCTGATGATTTTGGATATATGGTGACGACTGCAATGTATAAAAGATACAAAGCTCCTATGAGCTGAATTATTGCTAAAAGGCTTGAGTCTATAGAAACGGCTGTTGCTAGTATAATCGCTGTTGCGAGTGCTAAAATCATTCCTCCAGAACTAATGCCTAACGACGAAAAGAACGCGCCTTTTTTTCCATAAGCAGCACCATTTGCCACAACCAGTGCCATATCAGGGCCGGGGATGATAAGCAGGGCGAATACCGCCGTTACAAAAGGCAAGAGTATGTCAATCATTTGATAACTTTCTAATCAGCCATGCTGCTGT
>CAZROX010000015.1:0-17972 GCA_964601845.1 uncultured Halothiobacillaceae bacterium | reverse complement strand
CCCACACCAGCATTCAAGATAGCGGTCGCCCCGGGTGGGGGCATTTGGGCGTGCCAGAGGGCGGGGCCTCGGATCGGCTGGCCTTGGCCATCGGCAATGCCTTGTTGGGCAATCCTGCGGATGCGGCGGCGTTAGAGATTTATATCGGTGGGTTTGAGGCCACTGTAGAGGGGCGATTGCAACTGTGTATGAGCGGTAGTGTGCACGATTGCCTGTCTATCAGACGCGGCTCAGATGCGCCGAGCCACATTCCCTGCGGGGTGGTGGTCGATCTGTTCGATGGCGATAGCGTTCAGGTGCCGCCTTTACAACATAGCTACGGGGTGTTGCTGTGCTGCGCCGGCACGTTTAATCTGCCGCGCCTATATGGCTCTCTGAGCACGACCATCAGCGCGGGGATTGGTGGGCTGGATGGGCGTTTGCTAGCGGCGGGTGATTGCATTGCGATCAATCCACCCACTAGGCAGGCCAGGCAGCTACAGCTCGATGATCTATCCTGGTTTGCAAGGCCCAAGACGGTGCGCGTGGTTTTGGGGCCCCAGCAACAGGCGTTTAAGTCGCGGGCAATCGATGATTTATTCTGTGCTAACTGGCAGGTGACACCGCGCATCAGCCGTATGGGCATGGCACTCTCCGGCCCAAAGCTGTCGCATCGTACCAGTGCCGATGTGTTATCCGATGGCGTGGTCTACGGCAGTATTCAGGTGGCCGCCGACGGCCAGCCGCTGATTTTGATGGCAGATCATGCCACGATGGGCGGTTACAGCAAAATTGCCACCGTTATCTCGGTGGATCTATCGCCTTTGGCACGGCTTGCACCGGGTGGGTCGGTGCAATTTGAGCCGGTAAATGTCGACTATGCGATTGAGCTGAGGCGCGCCGAGCAGGAGAAGCTGCGCACCCTATTGGATAGGGTGCGCGCACAGGAGTAGACGCGCTACTTGTTAGCCGATGCCGTTTGTAAGGGTTGGCTTTCTTTGAGCATCTGAATTAACTGAGGTGCAGGGCGATAGCCCGATACCACGCGTCCGCTATCGAGCAGTAACATCGGTGTGCCGCGCAAGCCCATACCGTTTGCCAGTGCCATGTGCTCGCGAATCGGATTGGGGCAGTTTTTGGGTGTGACCGAACCTGGCAGGGTATTTTTGGCAATACTCATGGCATCTTGTGGATTATCTGCGCACCAGATACTCTCCAGCGACCGGTAGGAGCCACTGTTGACCCCGGCTCTGGGGTACATCAGATAACGCACACTAACGCCAGCTGCTAGCAAGCTGGGCAGCTCTTGATGTAGCTTGCGACAGAAACCACAGGTGACGTCTGTGTAGACGGTGATGTTTCGGTGAATATCGACAGACTTCTCGGGCCTGTAGATCAACATTTTGTCTTCGCCCAAGTCTGCTAGCGCCGCGTGAAACCGCTTGCCCTGAGCCTGCTCGGTGTAATTGGTACCGCTGCGCAGGTCGATGATACTGCCATCGATTAGGTTCTTGCCATCCGCTGTGATATACATCAGTGTCGGCCCGCTGACCACCTCGTAAATACCGTCGACAGGCCCTTTGCTGATGGAGGTGATCGCCATGTGTGGCCGCATCTGCGACAGGTTTTTGCGTATGGTTTCAATCGCTTCATCTCCTGCCAAAGCAGGTGCACTATAGGCGGTACAGACAAAAACGAGCGACAGTACAGTGGCGAGGGTTTTGCGTATCATTTGGTTGATTCACTCACTTAATAAGGGTTATTTAACGAATAGATAATACTAGATAAACCCTAGCTTGCCAAGCAAGCTATCCAACTTGCAAGGTGCGCAGGCTGTGGCAGCGGTTGTTTTAAATAGGTTGGGCGCTAGGCAACAATACGGCAGGCTGCGGGTTAATTTTGTGCCGAAAAACCTAGCTAACCAGTTGGTTAAGCTCCAGAATCGGTAGCATAATTGCCAACACAATAAATAACACCACGCTGCCCATGACGATGAGTAATATCGGTTCAAACAGCCCGAGCAAAATGGCCATTTTGGTGTTGATTTCTTGTTCTTGATGGGCTGCGGCGCGCTGTAGCATCTGGCCAAGTTGTGCGGAGGTTTCGCCACTGGCAATCAGGTGCAATAGCATAGGTGGCATCTGGTGCCCCCGCAAGGCATCACTCAAGCTCGAGCCCTCGCGTACTTTAGCCGTTGCATCGTGTATCGCGGCCCGTATTGGCCGATTGGTGACCGTCATAGAGGCGATTTGTAGCGACTCTAACATGGAGACATCGCTATTGATCAAAATGCTGAGGGTACGGGCAAACTGCGCACAGTTGGTGCCGCGAATAATGGACCCGATGACCGGAATGCGCAACAGGAGATTGTGGATATAAAATGCAAATGAGTTGATGCGCATCAGGTACCAAAAAAGCACGACCAGCGCAAACACCCCGCCAACGATGACGGCGTACCAAGTTTTTAAAATGTCGCTAAAGAAAATTAAAAACCGCGTCGGCCAAGGGAGTACCTGATCGACCTGATCAAACACCTCGACGACCTCTGGCACAACATAGATCAGTAGCAGGGCAACGATTGCCAGCGAGAATACGGACAAAAATACGGGGTATAGCAGCGCCTTTATTAGGGTCGATTGCGTCGTATGGCTTTCCTCCATATGATCGGCTAGGTTCGCTAGCACCTTGGTCAGGCTGCCGGCGTGTTCACCCGCCGAGATAGTGGCACGCACCATCTCGGGGAATGCATTCGGAAAGCGACTCATGCTCTGGGCGAGTGTGCGCCCCTCCAGCACATCGCTTCTGAGCGATAGCAGCATGGTGCGCGTGCGCTTGCTGTGGTTGTTTTGGCTCGATAGGTTCAGTGCCTCCTCGATGGAGGTGCCAGCGCCGATGACCGTTGCCCATTGGCGTGTCAGCAGTGCCATATCCTGCGTGCTGAGTCGGGTGCGCGAGTGGGTGGTGCCAGTCTTGGTATTGCTCTCTTGCACGGAGAGCGGTGTGAGTTGATTCTCGCGCAGCCATTGGCGTACTTGGCGTGCGGTATCGCCCTCCATGATGCCGGTTTTTTTGCGCCCGCTTTGTGTGAGCGCGCTGTATTCAAAGGCGGGCATGTAGGTCAGTTCCAGGTCTTAGGCATCGCGGCTGACGCGTGTGATCTCTTGCAGGGTGCTCTCGCCAGCTAGCACACGGCGGTAGCCATCTTGTGTGATGCTGGGCGATGTGGTGCGTGCATGGCGTTCCATCGCCGACTCGCTGGCATTGTCGTGAATCATGGTACGCATGGTCTTGTCGATGTTGATCACCTCGTAGATACCGGTGCGGCCAGTAAAGCCCGAATGGTTGCACATCTCGCAACCGCTCTTCTCATATAAGGTCACCTTATCCTTTGGATTTAGCCCCATGGTCTCAAGCTCGGCATGACTCGCCTCGTAGGGCTGTTTGCAGTTTGAGCACAGCAGGCGTATCAAGCGCTGGGCGAGTACGCCGATGAGGCTGGATGCCAGCAAAAAAGGTTCGATGCCCATATCGCGTAGCCGCGTCACCGAGCCGATGGCGCTGTTGGTGTGCAGTGTGGATAGCACCAAATGCCCTGTGAGACTCGATTGTATGGCGATTTCAGCCGTTTCGATGTCGCGAATCTCTCCCACCATCACCACATCTGGATCCTGGCGCAAGATGGCGCGCAGCCCGCGTGCAAAGTCCAGGTCCACCTTTGGATTCACCTGTGTTTGCCCCACACCATCTAGGTGATACTCGATCGGATCCTCGATGGTGAGGATGGTGGTATCGCGGGCATTGAGGCGCGAAATAGCCGCGTACAGCGATGTGGTTTTACCAGAGCCGGTCGGCCCTGTGACCAGTATGATGCCGTGCGATGCCTTTAAGATTGTCTCAAGATTGACCCGATCGTGCTCGGACATGCCCAGATGCTCTAGATCGAGCCTGCCGGTTTGCTTGTCCAGCAGTCGCAGAACGACACGCTCTCCGTGCCCTGAGGGCAGGGTAGAGACACGGACGTCGATCGGGCGATTGGCGACACGTAGCGAGATACGCCCATCTTGTGGCAGGCGCTTCTCGGTGATATCCAGTTTTGCCATAATTTTAATACGAGAGATCATCAGTGCGGCTATGGCGCGTGGCGGCTCGTGTATCTCGGTCATGACACCGTCGATGCGAAAGCGAATAACCAGCCGTTTTTCGTAGGGTTCTATATGGATGTCGGAGGCATTTTTGCGCACCGCCTCGCTCAAAACTGCGTTGATGAGCTGGATGATGGGGGCATCGTCTTTTGATTCCAGCAGATCCTCGGGTTCGATCAGTGCGTTGGCTGTCTTGATATCGAATTCATTGCCGATATCGTTCATGATCTCGCTGGTCTGCTCAGAGTTGTCCTCGTAGTATTGGGTCAGTAGCTTCTCAAACATATCGTTGCTAATCTCACGCAACTGTAGCCGTTTTTTGAGTAGGCGCTGTATTTCTGCCAGGGTAATCGCTTGCAGGGGGCGATAGTGCAACACGGTGATACTGGCATTGGCATCTGGCCCACGCTCAATCAACACGCCGTGCCGCTTGGCAAAGCTGTAGCTGATGGACTGCTTGGAGGGTGCCAGCTCTGCAACAGCCTGCTCGGGCACAGCTGACTCCGTGCCGATGTTCGCAGTTACCATGTGCGAGTGCTATGGTTGAGTCGAATCGTCATCTACGTCATCTAATGCCGATGAGGGTGCGGGTAGTTGAGATAGCGTTTCTATCGGTGGTAGAGAGAATTTGGTGTTATCGAACAGGATATGCTCAATTCTTTCTTCATTTTGTTGCGTACGGATATTGTTGTATTTTAAGTTACTGTAGTAGCTAGCTGTCTCACCATCACGCAGTATATTGGGGTGCAAAAAGACCATCAGGTTTTGCTTGTTATTCGTGGAGCTGCGGTAGCGAAATAACGTGCCGACTACGGGGATATCGCCTAACACGGGCACTTTTTGTGTTTGATCAACGCGTCTTTCATCAATCAAACCACCTAAAACTAATGTTTGACCATCATCGACTACAACAGTGGTTTGGATGTCGCGCTTTCTAGTGATGATGCCGTTGGATGATTCGCCTTGAGAGGTGCCATCGATGCTCGAAACCCCCTGTGTAACGCTCATCTTGATCGAGTTGCCCTCATTGATCTGAGGCTTGATCTTTAGGGAGATACCGATGTCTTGGCGTGTGATGGTCTGAAACGGGTTCGTGTTATTTGCCGAGGTGGTTTGCCCGGTCACGATGGGGATATTTTGTCCAACTAATATGGAGGCCTCCTCGTTATCGAGCGTTACCAGACTGGGGGTCGATAGAATATTGTTGTAGCTATCCGAGGCGATCGCGCGCAGCAAAAACCCAAAGTCATTGCCCATTCCATTGACCTTGCCAAAAGCCAGTGACAAGCCTGAGCCGATGACGTTGTTGGTGACGATATTGGCCAGATCGGTGGCGCCATTACCCAAGTTGGTGTAGGCGGTCGGTACATTGTCGCCGTTGGTACGCGCTGCACTAAACCCCAAAGAGCGCAGGTTATCATTGGTTATTTCGACAATAATGGCTTTGACCAACACCTGTGCGCGGCGTATATCCAGCTTTTTGAGTACCGAGAGTAGGTTGAGCATTACATTGGGCGATGCGGTGATGATGAGCGAGTTGGTCTGTTCATCGTGTTGTACGGAAAAATTTTCATTGACATTTTTGCGCGTACTGGCGGCTGCCTTACCGTCCTTTGCGGTCTCTGGTGCAACACCCAAGCTAATCTGTTTGGTGGCAACTGCCTGCAAAATGGGTGCAACGGTTGCAGCTTCGGCATATTTGAGATAGATCACATTGGTATCGCCGTGGAACTCTTGTGGGATATCGAGATTTCTAATAATGGCATTGAGCTTTGCGCGATTAGTGGCCGTGCCACTGCTGATAAAGAGTGTATTGGTTCGCTCATCTGGCACGATGACAATCGGTTGTGGGCTATTTTTGTTTAGGTTGGTGAGTATCGCATTGACCGTTTTTAGGATATCGTCTATCGAGGTATGCTTCAGTTGCACGCGGTCGATCGCATCGCTATTGGGTTGGTCGATATCCGCTACGACATCCAAAATGCGTTGGATATTGGACACCCGGTCGGTCACAATCAGCGAGTTGTTTGCATCGTAGGTGACCAGGTGGCCATGGGATGGCACCAGTGGGCGCAGTATGGGCAGCAACAATTTTGATGAGACGTGCTCCAGCGGTATGACATGGGTGACCCATTCATCGGCGGGGCTTTCGATATTGATCTGCTGGGTTGGCGACTGGCGGATGATGCTTTGGGGTACGATTTTGGTGACCTTGCCGGACTGAATCGCGGCGAATCCATGCACCTCCAACACAGAGAGAAAGACACTGTAGAGCTCATCTGCATCCAAAGGATCGGGCGAGACGACATTGATTGTGGCCTTGACCCGAGGGTCCACAATAAAAGTGCGACCCGTTTGGGCGGCAATGTTTTCTATCAGCGCGTGGATGTTGACGCTTTTTAGATTTAGCGTAAAGCGTTCCTCGCCAGCTGCATAGGCCAGTGCTGGCAAGCTCAGCAGGCAATACAGCAGAACATATTTTTTGAGGCTTAACCACATTGTTGAGAATCGCTCATGTTAGGACGGTAAGTTCATCTGTGAAATCATAGGGGATTAGCGGCAGCCAACTGACTATTTTAAGGGGATTGTGAGGTTAACTTTCTGACCGTTTCGCAATACGGTCAACTGCACCGATGGCAGGCTGTTGAGCCTTCGCATGAATGCAAACATCTTGTTTTGATCGGTGATACTTTGGCCGTTGATCGAGACGACCACATCGCCCGATTGCAACCCGAATGAGTTGAGTAGCTGTTGTTGGTTTTGTTGTGGGCGTACCCTGTACCCGAGCATTTTACCGCCCTTATAGTGTTGATCGATCTGCAATAGCTTGGTCAGCTGTAAGGGATTTTTTTTGATTTGCCGTATCGTTTGGGTTTTCTCTTGCGGTGTGCCAGTCGGTATGCTGCTCGGTGCTGGTGTCGCTTGTTGTGCAGGCGTGCTCCGTCGTAGCAGACTGGCCGTCGACAAGCTGGGCAGTCGCAGTGTCTCTAGCTGGCCGTTGTGCTTGACGATGACATGATCCTTATAGATTGCATGCAATATGACATTGTTTTGAATTTTGTCGCCCTCAAGATATAGCTTTTCTCGCCTGTTTTTGGCCGATGAGATGATCGCTGTGGAGTGATTCGGTTCGCTAGACATATAGATGCCCGCCACCTTGAGGCGTAGTTGGCTGACTGGGGCCACAATGGGTGCCGGGGCTTTTTTAGGAGGCGCCTTTTGATCGAGATTACCAAATAGATACTTTTCCTTGATACGATCTGCAATCGTGGCGATATCGCCTGCTTGTTGCCAGCTTGCCTGCGCCTGTGTGACATCGATATTGCGCAAATTTCCAGACGAATCACGCGTGATTAAACCGACAAAGGTGTATCCAATCGCCACTGCCAAGACGGCGTTGAGTATCCAAGGCAACCAGCCTTTCTCCCACCAAGTATGGAGACTGTCTAGGGTAGTGCTAAGAGAGCGATTGGACATGTTGATGATTTATACTATGCAGCGATCGCCGCATCCGTTAGATGGCGGGCGTAGGCGCATAATAGTAGAGTGTATAGGTGTAATGAGCACAACGTATTGTAGGTGAAAACTGATGTTGAACGAGCTGCAAAAATTTTTCCGGCGGCATTTGAATCAAGAACAAGATGAAAAGGATTATACAGCTGATTTGCAAGAAGAGCTCAATTTAGCTGCAGCTGTTCTGATGGTCGAAATGGCACGCGCCGACTTGGATTTTAGTGTACATGAGCGACAACATATCACAAAACTGTTGCAATCAACCCTGTCGGTAGATGACCAAACGGTTTGCCAGCTAGTCGATTTGGCCGAGGCGAAAAGCGAGCAGAGCACATCTTTGTACGAGTTTACCGAAATTTTGCACCAGCACTACACAATGGAGCAAAAAATGTTGCTGATGAAAAAGCTCTGGTCGGTCGCGCTGTCCGATCACGAGGTACAACGCTACGAGGATGGATTGTTACACAAAATCTCTCGTCTGCTCTATCTCGATCATAAGTCCTTTATCGAGGCTAAACAGCTAGCAAAAGCAGAGATGGACGCTGGCATCCTGTCGGTGGATTAACCCCTCCATCGACAGGGTGCCCAATAGTCTAGGTACTATAGCGCCATATTTTTGAGTCGTTTCAGGGCGCTGACCTTGATGACCTTGCGCGCTGGCTTCGCTTTGAATATTGTCATTTCGCGCGTAAATGGATTGATACCTTCGCGCTCTTCTGTGGCGGGTTTCTCTACCACTTTTATTTGCAGTAACTTAGGTAGGGTAAACAGACCGTTTTTGTTTAAGCTGTCTTCCATCAAGTTCTCTAGTGCCGTTAACACCAGATCCACTTGCTTTTTGCTAATGTCAGCGTATTCAGCTGTATAAGCGATAATTTCCGACTTCGTAGGAGGGGTTTTTTTATTTTGTTCGGTCATGTTGAAACAGATCTCCACATTTAATTTTGAATGTTCTCAAGGGCGCTGGGGCTTTTCAACCCACAGTGCCATTCGATAATGTAAGCCAGAGTGAAAGACGCACTACCTGCTGATACAGGCCCAATACATCGTTCAATTGCCGATCATGCGCTCAAAAAATAAGCGAACTATCTCGATTCATCAAGCCAAACCAGCGGAACAATGTTACCACACAACCGTGTTGCTGTGGCCAACAATACACAGTATTTTTGGCCACAGGCAAGTATATGCTGCTCAGGCGCTCTCACTTAGCTTGGCCTGCTGCACATACTTGAGCCAATTGGTAAACAGAATTCCCCCCGCCGCACGCCAAGTGTTGTGTAGCAAGGGCGTGATACTCGCTTCGGGGAAGGGGGGTAGCGCATCGCCAGTTAGCCGCTTGCTCTCCAAGGTGTGCCAGAAGCTGGCCAGTTCACTTTGTACGGCTTGTGGAAAGTATCGATAGGGCTGCGGTGGCATCGCTCTCTCTCCCTGAGTGTACAGGCCGATCTCGCGCTTATACTCTTTGAGCAGGCTGTTAATGTCGTATTCTGGATGGCCCTGACAATAGACATGCAATGCCTGATCCTGTTTGGCGGCGAGTAGCAACAGATTTTGATCATCGCCTGTCGCTAGCACGAGCCACCCGGCTTGTTTGGCTTGGGCTGTGTCGATGCTATGCAAGCGAGAGTGCGGCACATCAAAGATGGCGGGCAGGTTCTCGACCAGCGGATGATGGGTGGCCACCTGGTGCGGATAGACACCCCAGCACTTCTGTGGGAGTCGCACTCTGGCTTGATGGTGATAGTGCTGGCAGGCTATGTGCATCGCCAAGCACGAGTAGTAGATGGCATGGCAGTGGGTGGTAGCCCAGTCGATGGTCTCTAGTATCTGACTCCAGAAGGACTCCTCTGTGATATTTTTTTGCGATGGATTGGCACCTGTGATAATCAGTGCATCCAACGCCGTGTGTTTAATATCCTGTAGCGGGCGATAGTACTGCTTGGTGTGCGCGTGGTCTGATTGCACTTGATCCATGGCGGTAAATAAGTGGATTTGACAATCGACCGATGCCTGAGCCTCACCCAGCAGGCGCAAAAATTGCCGCTCCGTTGCCTGGAGTGCCGCATAGGGCATCAGATTGACCAGGCCGATATGCAATCTGTCGCGACCTGTGCCCTCGGCAGTGCATACGGGTACGCCCTCGCGACTGAGTCTGTCAAAACTCGGTAACAGACTGTCTTTTATAATCGGCATGCGCGCAGGTGAGTGATCGTGCTATGGCGTGCTATGGACGGGTGTTGTCTTGTCGTGCCAGTGCGGTGCACATGAGGTCATCGAAGTCCTGCTCGTTTTGTACGGCGCATACCTCTGTGGCAGAGACGGTGTAGCCGTATTCTCTGGCAATCTGCTCGTACCTTGGTTGGCGCGCTTCGATGAGGTGGGGATATATCCAGCTCACAAAATCATCGGGCTCTATGGCATCTGGGCTGTCTAGGTGGTGATTGCGCATATACAACTCGAGGAATTGCTCGATAAACGCTTTGCGGTAGTAGAGTGGCTTGGGTGCTTGGGTCTGGGCTTGGATCATGCGATCCCGACAGGCTGCATCGGCCTCAATGTAGAGAATAATGGTGTGTTGCGCCAGCAATTGGATACATTTCTCATCTTCGAGCTCGCACAGGCTGCCGCCTGTGTCGACCAGAAAGTTGGGATAGCCGTAAATCTCTTTGGATTTAGCGATGAAGTCGCCCACATCCGCAATGGCAGAGATTTCTGCTTCGCGGTGCAGTTTTTGCCGACAATCAAACTGATCCAAGCTCAGCCCATGCAAATCGCGCCGACCGATTTTCCCCAGAAAGTGAGACAGAACAGCCAGGTTGTCTATCGTGATATTGCTCGCGATATAAATGGAGTCACTGCGTAAAAGGTCGCGTATGCAGGGCACCTGAATGGCGTAGCGCTTGATATTATCGAGTATTTGCTCGCACAGATACTTGGTGCCGATCCGGTAGTCGCAAGAGTAGTGAAACCAGTCTGTGCCGAGCTTTTTGGCCAGTCGAGTTTTTCCCACCCCAGACATGCCGATCAGCGCGATGCGCTTCTCGCTTAGCTGCTTGTAGGCCTCAGCAGAAACTCTCACAAAAAATAACCTGTTACCTGTTGTTGCAGGGGTGTGCGGGTCGGCAACAAGCGTCTAAACGTAGACCGGGAACTGCCGACAAAGCTGCGTCACCTTTTCGCCAATAGCCTGAATAGCGGCCTCATCTTTTATGTTATCTAGCACATCACAGACCCAGTGTGCCAGCTGCATGGCCTCTGGCTCCAAGAATCCACGCGTGGTGATTGCCGGGGTGCCCACGCGAAATCCGCTGGTGACAAAAGGGGATTGTGGGTCGTTGGGGACGGTGTTTTTGTTCACTGTAATACCGGCCCTTCCTAGGGCGGCATCCGCCTCTTTGCCGGTGATGCCATTGGCAATCATGTCGACCAAGAACATATGGTTGTCGGTGCCACCAGAGACAACCCCATAGCCGCGCTCCATAAAGACAGCGGCCATTTTGCGCGCATTTTTGACGACGTTTTCTTGATAGACCTTAAACTCTGGGGCCAGCGCCTCTTTGAAGGCCACCGCCTTGCCGGCAATGGCATGCATGAAAGGGCCGCCCTGCATACCGGGGAAGACAGCCGATTGTAGTTTGTTGGTGATCTCGCTATTGCTGCGCGCCAAGATCATGCCACCGCGTGGCCCGCGTAGGGTTTTGTGTGTGGTCGTCGTGCACACATCGGCCAGGGGCACCGGATTGGGGTAATGTCCAGTGGCGACCAAGCCGGCAACATGTGCCATATCCACCATCAGCAAGGCAGACACCGAGTCTGCGATGTCGCGAAAACGCTGCCAATCGGCTAGGCGCGAGTAAGCTGAAAACCCAGCGACGATTAATTTGGGCTTGAATTGTCTGGCTTGGAGTTCCAGCTCCGTATAGTTGATCTCTCCCTGATCATCTAGGCCGTACTGAATAAAGTTATAGGTTTTGCCAGAAAAATTAACCGGTGCACCATGCGTCAGGTGACCGCCTTGGGAGAGCATCATGCCGATCACGGTATCCCCTGGCTGTAGCAGAGCGGAGTAGACGGCCATGTTGGCCTGTGAGCCGGAGTGCGGCTGCACATTCGCGTAGTCGGCACCAAACAACTGACAGGCGCGCTCAATGGCGAGGGTTTCGATGACATCCACATGCTCACAGCCACCGTAGTAGCGTTTGCCCGGATAGCCCTCTGCGTACTTGTTGGTCATCTGCGAGCCTTGGGCTTGCAGGACCAGCGGGCTGGCATAGTTCTCCGATGCAATCAATTCTGCATGGTCTTCTTGTCGCTTGTTTTCTGCCTCTATGGCGGTGGATAGTTCGGCATCAAAGGCGGCGATTGAGGTATTTTTGTACATAGAAATGTTTCCGTAGCAATCTTACAAACACTGAGTGAATATCATAATCTAGCCGAGCGCATCTTTGTAGCCGACTGCGTTATTTTCTGCGCAGAATATCTAGGCGGCAATTATCTATTTTATGCCTTGGCGTGCTGCTCGGATAGCTCGGCGTGGGTGGAGCAACTGGCCAGGGCGCCCGCCTTTAGGGTGTAGATCTTGTCGCAGGGGAGCAGCGCACTCATGCGATGCGAGATGATCAAAACGGTTTTGTCGCTCAGGGTGCCTATGTAGTCGGTGATGTTCCGCTCCGTCTGTATATCCAGTGCATTGGTACTCTCATCGAATATCATCACCGCCGGGTCTCTATAGAGCACTCTGGCGATGCCCAATCGCTGGCGCTGGCCACCCGACAAGTGCGCGCCGCTCTCACCGACGCGCGTATGGATGCCATCTGGCAGGCTTTTTATCAGCGGGTCCAACCCGATCACCGTGAGGATGCGCGTTATCAGCGCCTCATCTAAATTGGCATCGTCTTCTAAGGAGAGAGAGATGTTCTGCGCGATTGTGCCATTGTATAAAAAGACATTTTGCGAGACATAGCCGATCTGTGCCTGCCAAGCGTGCTTGCTGTTGTGATTGAGCTGGCAGTCATCGACCCATACCTCGCCGGTGCTGGGTTGGAGCAGCCCTGTGATGATATCCATCAGCGTGGACTTGCCCGAGCCCGATTCACCCATGAAACCCACTGTGCTACCGGCCGCAATTTCAAAATTGATATCGTGGAGTGTCGGTTTTGGGCTATCTGGGTATACAAAGCAGATATTTTTGAACACCATCGATTTTTTTAGCGCGATCGTTCGATCTAGCACCTGCGCTTTTATGAATTGTTCGGATTGATTGGCCAGCTGAATATCGTGCTCAATTTTTTCGGCCGAACCGGCTGAGCTACGAATCGTAATCAGGGCACCGTATATGCCATTGCAGGCGGGCATGAGCTTATAAAATGCGATGGTATAGGCGGTCAGTATGGCAAATGTTTTCTCTGGGCCGTGATAGACCACCAGATAGACCGACATCACAACCATCGCAGACATCGCAGAGAGCTCTACGATATGGCGTGGCATCATCGAGTAAACGCCATTGGAGACCGATGTACGCATCAACTCGCGTGCGCTGCTTTTAAAAAACGTCAGGAGCACGCCTAATTTATCGTACAGTATCCACTCGCGCAGGCCTGTCAGGGCCTCCCGTTGCCACTGGGTCAGTTGTTGATTGGCGTGCTCAGAAATACGGCTGTTTTTCTTGAGCTTGGGTATCAGGAGCAAATAGATGCCGTAGTAGGCGCTACCCACCAGCGCTAGCGCGATAAAAAGTAGGGTGGCAGGTGTCACATAGAGCAGGGCACCGATGACCGTGCACATCAGAAACAGACTTTTACTGATGCTGATAGAGGGAGAGACGATACCCCCAGCAACAACATTGACGCTGTGAGAAATTCTGCTCATGGCGGTTGCACTGCCATGCTCAGCACGTGTGTGATAGAGATGATCCTGTTGGATATAGTATTGAAACAGCCTGTTTTTTAGGGTCATCACCACTGCATTACTAAAGCGCATGGTGATGTATCCGGTGGCAATTGTGGCAAAGGAGGCCAGATACAGGCCCGCGGCGACCGCAATGCCCAGATAGATCACCAGGGTCGTCGGATCCATTGGCGGTAGGGTATAGATAAGATTGATGCGCGCTTGTAGGCTCTCCGGCTGGACCACGGCGGAGGCAAACAGGACTAGCCCGATGGCACTGGCAGTCTCTATGGCTGCGGTGCCGATCAAGAGCGGCTGAATGAGGATTAATTGCACCAGTTGTCGGCGCGGCAGAGCCCTGTACAGCAGTCGCCCTGCCTCGTACAAAGCGCTCCCAAACAAGTACCTGAGTAGCAACAGATTGAGCGACCGCATGGGCCAAGCCTACCCGCTATCTCTATAGGTGGCAGCGGTAAAATATGGCACGTATTGCATCGGTAGTTGCAGGCTCTGGGCGCACAAAATGTTTAGAGGCTGTAATACATTTTAAATTCTATCGGGTGGGTGCTCATGCGTAGGCTATCTGCCTCCTCGCGCTTGAGTGAGATATAGGCGTCGATGGCATCATTTGTCATGACGCCGCCGGCCATCAAGAACTCCCTGTCATGATCGAGTGCATCGATCGCCTCATCCAGTGATTGGCACACCTGTGGCATACGTTTTTGGCTCTTCTCACTCAGGTGATATAAATCCTCTTCATGGGCTGCACCTGGGTCAATCTTGTTTTTTATCCCATCGATGCCCGCCATCAGGAGCGCCGTAAACGCCATATACGGATTGCCGGCCGAGTCGGGAAAACGCACCTCGATACGTCTGGCATTGGGGTTGGTGACAGCGGGGATGCGGATGGCAGCGGAGCGGTTACGGTTGGCGTAAACCAGTGAAACCGGTGCTTCATAGCCGGGTACTAAGCGTTTATAGCTATTGGTAGAGGCGTTGGTGAACGCGTTGATCGCACGCCCGTGCTTGATGATGCCGCCGATATAAAAGAGCGCTGTTTCCGATAGGCCCGCATAGAGGTCGCCGATAAAAATATTGCGCCCATCTTTTTGTAGGGATTGGTGTACGTGCATGCCGCTACCGTTTTCCCCGATCAGTGGCTTGGGCATAAAGGTGGCTGTTTTGCCGTATAGATGGGCGGTGTTTTGTACGGTGTATTTGAAGATCTGGTTTTTGTCGGCCCGATCGACCAGTGTGCTAAAGCGGGTGACAATTTCGCACTGACCCGCCGTGCCAACCTCGTGGTGATGCAGCTCCGGTATGACACCCATATCATTGAGTGCATGGCACATGGCAGCGCGTATGTCGTGTAGCGAGTCGATGGGGGTGGTGGGGAAGTAGCCGCCCTTGATAGCGGGGCGATGTCCCATGTTGCCCGCCGGGTATTCTTTGTCGGAGTTCCAAGCCGCCTCGACAGAGTCGATACGATAGCTGCTATGCGCCATGCTGTTTTCAAAGCGCACATCGTCGAACACAAAAAATTCTGACTCGGGCCCAAAGAGTGCCAAATCGGCGATGCCGGTTTCTGCCAGATAGGCCTCGGCTTTTTTGCCGATTGTGCGTGGGTCGCGATCGTAGCCCTGCATCAACTCCGGCTCCCACACATCGCAGTGGATGTTCAGGGTTGCATCCTCTGTGAAGGCATCCATAAAGCAGCTGTTGGTATCTGGCATGAGCAGCATGTCGGATGCGTTGATGTCTTTCCAGCCGGCGACCGAAGACCCATCAAACATTCTGCCCTCGCGCAGGGCCGCCGCATCGACTAACTCGGCTGGTATCGCCAAGCTGAGCTCCTTGCCGCGTGTATCGGTAAAGCGAAAACAGACAAACTTGACAGAATTTTCTTGAATGGTTTTTAGAATCGTGTCGACCGACATGATGTGCTCCAATTGGTTGGCTGTTGCTAGAGATGTGTTATAAATTTAAATTGGGACTCGATGATGCCATGGTGCATTTGGCCAGTTTTCCATGCGTACTCAAGGCCAAGCACGGGGCATGCCAGCAAACCAATCTACTGTGTGAAGGTCTGTATCTCGCTAAAATGCGCTAAATAACGATTTTTTGCTACCCTGATTCACGGGATAAAATTCTAACATATTGCATGCGTTATTTGGACACTGCCGCTGCGCAAATATCACACAATTTTGGCTGCCGATAGGCCGTAGTGCACCAGATGCAGCAGGGCGCAGCCAATGACACCACACAGTACATCATCTGCCATGATGCCAACGCCGCCTTTAACCTGTTGATCCACAATCGAGATAGGCCAGGGTTTGAAAATGTCCAATGCACGAAAGACAACAAAACTGGCCAGCAACCACTGCCACTCAAACGGCAGCCACAAGGTGGTGATGCCGTAGCCGACAATTTCATCCCAGACGATACTCGGGTGGTCTTCTATGCCGAGCGTCTTGGTGCGCTGATCGCAGATATACACCCCCGCACCAGTGGCCAGCACGAGCGACACCAGCAGCAGGTGCGGGCTGTACGACATCAACAGATAATGCATCAGCACAGCGACCAGGGTGCCGCAGGTCCCCGGTGCGATCGGGGCCAGCCCCGACCCAAACCCAGATGCCAAAATACACACGATATGTGTGTGAAACTGTTTCGCCAGTAGGCACGCCCTAGCTAGCATGGGGTGTTGGGGTGAGGTGTGAGTAGATTTTGTCGAGTACACCATTGATAAGCTTATAGCCCTTGTCGGAGCCATATTTTTTTGCCAGCTCAATCATTTCGTTGATGACAACGCGGTAGGGGGTGTGGTGACAGGTCATCAGCTCGTAGCTGCCCATGCGCAACAGGGTGCGCTCGATTGGGTCAAGATCGTGCATGCCGTGCGAGACATACTGCTCAATCATGCGATCAATCTCAGCGGTTTTTTCTGTGACACCGGTCACAATTTTCTCAAAGTATTCGATATCTACCCCATCCATCGTTTGTCGATCCATCGCCTGCAGCTGAGTGAATTTTTTTATTACAGTGTGGACTGGCTCCTCTGTTAGCTGCCATTGATAGAGTGCTTGCAGGGCTTTTTCTCTCGCCAGATGGCGTCGACATGAGGTCGACATCTAGCGTGCGTCCAGGAGATAGCAGGCGGTATAGAGCGTGTCCATGAGATTGGCCATTTCCACGGCAGCCTGTGCTGCATTCGAGCCGCAATTGTCGCGCTCGCCAGATCGCGCCATCGCCTGTGCGAGGTTCTCTGTGCCCAACACGCCCGAGGTGATGGGTACGCCGTAATCCTTGAGGGTGATATCGCTGATGCCTCGGTGATAGGCCTGGAGTACCAGGTCAAAATGCACTGTCTCGCCGCGTATCACAGATCCGAGAGCGATGATGGCGATGGAATCTAAATCTCGTGCCAGCCTGTTGGCCACAATGGGAATCTCCAGTGCACCCGGTACGCGGATCAGTTTAATACGATTTTCGGGGACAGCACATGTGCGCAGCGTCTGCAGTGCCCCCGTTAGCAGTCGATCGACTATCTGTTCATTGAAGCGACTCGCAACGATGGCGATATCACCGGACTCGGGGATCAGCTTCGGTGGTGTGGTTGGTGTGCTGGTGTTTTGCATAGCGTGCTCGTGCCCAATATTTGTTCGATAGTATCTGTTATTGCCGTGTAGATGGCGAGTTAATCTGCGACGTACTCGCTCACCCGCAGTCCAAAGCCTGCCAGGCCATGCATCGTTTTGGGGCTGCTCAATAGCTGCATGTCGCGCACACCCAAATCCAGCAAGATTTGTGCCCCTATGCCGTAGGTGCGTAGACTTTGCCGAGCGCTTGCCTGCGGGTTGGTTTCCTCGCGGTGCGTGTGTTGGTGAATACTCTCTATAAATGATTCCGGTGTTTCTATTTTGCGCAGGATAATCAGCACCCCGCCACCGAACTCGATAATTTTGTGCAGGGCATGCCCGAGCGACCAGCGCCCGCTATCGAGTGCGCCGAGCGTGTCGATTAGGGTGTTTTCAAGGTGCACACGCACTGGCACAGGCTTGGTCATATCCGGCTCCCCCACGACTAGGGCCAGATGCACCGTCTGCTCGATGACATCTTGATAGGCGTGCAGATCGAACTCGCCGTATTGGGTCAGAATGCGCGATGTGTCGATTTTCTTGACCGTGCGCTGATTGCGAATTTGATAGCGGATCAGGTTTTCAATGGTGCCAATTTTCAGATCATGCTGCTCGGCAAATGTTTTCAGATCGTCGTAGCGCGCCATGCTGCCATCCGGCTTTAGAATCTCGACGATGGTCGCCGCCGGCTCCAAGCCAGCTAAGCGCGCCAGATCACAGCCCGCCTCTGTGTGCCCGGCGCGTGTCAGCACGCCACCGTTTTGCGCCATTAGCGGGAACACATGCCCCGGCTGCACGATATCTTGTGGATGGG
>CAZROX010000014.1:0-18397 GCA_964601845.1 uncultured Halothiobacillaceae bacterium | reverse complement strand
TTAGTGTGCACACTATAAAGATTAACATTAACGTCAACTGCTCGCTGAGTGAGACCACACAGTCGCCAGCTACGCACGCCATCTGACCGGATTTGCCCGCACCTGTGCAATCGGCGAACACGACCAGGCCAGCGCTGTATTTTGCGCCCTTGCACACCAAGTGGCAATACCAAAAAGCGCGCTTACCGCCAAATTAGTGCTTTAGAGATTGCCTGAGCAAGTTATTTTGGTGTATGGTAAATATACAATTTTAGAGGGGGAGATTATGAAAAAACGGGTATGCATCATTGGCGCTGGGCCATCTGGCCTCGCTCAATTACGCGCTTTTCAGAGCGCCAAACTCAAGGGCGCCGACGTGCCAGAGGTCGTCTGCTTGGAACAACAGGCCGACTGGGGCGGGTTGTGGCGTTACACCTGGCGCACTGGGGTAGACGCGGTGGGCAATCCCTGCCACGGCTCCATGTATCGCTACTTGTGGTCAAACGGCCCCAAAGAGGGGCTTGAATTTGCCGACTATACATTTGTCGAGCACTTTGGCCACAATATCGCCAGCTACCCGCCACGCGAGGTACTATTTGACTATATCCAAGGTCGCGTCAACAAGGCGGGTGTGCGCGATCAAATCCGCTTCAACACCCATGTACGCGATGTTCGACTAGAGCAAGGGCAATATCTGGTCACTTCGCGCAATACGGAAACAGACACCGAAACGCTAGAGCATTTTGATCACCTCATCGTGGCAACAGGGCATTTCTCTAGCCCCAATGTGCCGCACTACGAGGGATTTGAGCGCTTCAATGGCCGTATCCTGCACGCCCACGACTTTCGCGATGCACGCGAATTCATCGACAAGGATATTTTAATCTTGGGCACTTCTTATTCAGCCGAGGATATCGGCTCCCAGTGCTGGAAGTACGGTTGCCGCTCTATCACAGTCGCACACCGCACGGCCCCCATGGGGTACAAATGGCCAGATAACTGGCAAGAAGTGCCTGCACTGGTGCGGGTTCAAGACAAAACCGCTCACTTTAAGGATGGTACCTCCAAGGTTGTCGATGCGATTATTTTATGCACCGGCTACCGGCATCACTTTCCGTTCTTGCCCGATCACCTGCGCTTAAAAACTGCCAACTGCCTTGCCACATCAGACCTATACAAGGGCGTAGTCTACGTGCCCGAGCCGAGCCTGTTCTACCTCGGCATGCAGGATCAATGGTATACCTTCAACATGTTCGATGCGCAGGCGTGGTATGTGCGCGACATCATCTTGGGACGCATCGCCCTGCCATCGCATGAGGTGATGGCCGCAGACCCTGTGGCACGCGCCACAGCGGAGGCGGCGCTGGAGGACGATTACGCATGTATTCGCTATCAGGGGGACTATGTGCGCGAGCTGATTGCCGAGACAGACTACCCAAGCTTTGATGTGGATGCGTCCAACGAGGCGTTCTTTCAGTGGAAAAAGCACAAAAAAGCTGGGATTATGACTTTTCGCGATCATGGATACGTCTCGCCGATGACCGGCGATCTCGCACCGCCTCATCACACAAAATGGTCTGAGGCGCTGGACGACAGCATGGCGTGTTACCTACAAAATGTCCCACAACAGAATTGACACGAGCCCCTCACTGAGTGCAAACTCTACCAGAAGGGGTTAACATGCCTACAATGCGTATCGGCGTGCTACCCACTGTAGGTCCAAGCATTGCGAGAATCACGTGTATGTTCCATCGAGTGATTTAACCGATACCACCACCGCTCAGCGACGGGCGTCCATTAACTTAGGGAGACTGATATGTTTTACCATTCAACTGCTGAACCACCCAAGACCGGCTATCAACTATGGAGTAAACCTATGTTCCGAAAATTATCCGCTGCCGTACTGGCAGGTGCACTAGTCACAGCGCCAACGGTGGCTTCGGCTGTCGACAGCGCCGATCCCATCGTCATTCCACTGCACAACTGGTCGAGCCAGATTGTGATGAGTCATGTGGTGGGCGGGATTCTCGAATCCATCGGTAGTTCCGTCGAATACGTCACCACCGATAGCCAAGCTGTGTACGAGTCTATTCGCCGTGGCGATGTCACGCTGGAGCTCGAAGTGTGGGAAGGTGCCTTTGGCAAATCTTTCCGCGAAGCCCTAGCTAGAGGCGGTATACACGATGCTGGCGATCACAATGCCGTCACGCGTGAAGACTGGTGGTATCCACTGTGGACCAAGCGGGCATGCCCCGGCCTCCCCGACTGGCGAGCGCTGGCCAAGTGTGCCAAGGTATTTGCCACACCAGAAACAGGCAACAAAGGTCGCTTTTTAGCTGGGCCAGTTGACTGGCTCAAGCACGATCAAGAGCGTGTCGATGCACTTGGCATGCCATTTGTGGTCATCAATGCCGGTTCGGCTGCAGCGATTTGGGCAGAAGTAAAAGCCGCCGAGCGCGCCGAGCGGCCGATAGTCGTCTTTAACTGGACGCCAAACTTTGTAGAAGCGGTTTGGGAAGGCGAGTTTGTCGAATTCCCTACATGGGTTGATGGTTGTGATGTCGACCCCTCTGTTGGCCCCAACCCTGATCTGCCCTACGACTGCGGCAACCCAGCCGATGGCTACCTCAAAAAGGCAGCTTGGAATGGCATGCGCACCAAATGGCCAGCAGCTTACGAGGTGCTCACCAAAATCGACTTCAACAACGCCCAGATCGCAGAGATGGCGAAGTTGGTCGATGTCGATGAGTTTGACCCAGAAGAAGCGGCAGAGTTGTGGCTTGAGGACAACACCCACATCTGGGAGGAGTGGATCTAGCCTTCAGATGAGGGGCGCGACTGGGGGCGAAGCGACCGCTTTGCCCCCAGCTGTGCTGTAGATGAGCGACCACAGCAATTTTTTGCTGCGTGCAATCTCTATTTTTAACGTCACGCGGTTTTTAGGGAGTCACATATGACTGGCGTCGACGCGGTATTAAGTTGTAAAAATCTTTGGAAATTATTCGGCCATCAACCGGCCAACTATCTGGCTAAACATCCCGAGGCAGATTGGGAGCAGATGCGTCTCGATGGTTACATTGCCGCTGTGCGCGATGTTAGCTTGGAGGTCGGGCGAGGCGAGATTCTGGTAGTCATGGGTTTATCTGGATCGGGTAAGTCCACCCTGGTGCGATGCTTTTCACGCCTGTTAGATTCCACTGCCGGTTCAATTAATGTGGACGGCCAAATTTTATCTGAGTTGTCATCGCGCGAGCTAATCGAGCTCAGGCGATCAAAAATGGGCATGGTGTTTCAAAACTTTGCCCTCTTGCCACATCGCACCGTGTTGCGCAATGTCTCTTTTCCGCTCGAAATGCGTGGGCAAGATCGCCACGATGCCCGCGAGCGCGCCCTGGCAATGGTCGAGTTGGTGGGGCTATCGGGCAGAGAGGATTATTATCCACGCGAGCTCTCCGGCGGTCAGCAGCAACGTGTTGGCATAGCGCGCTCTTTGGCTATCGAGCCGGACATTTGGTTTTTAGACGAGCCATTTTCAGCGCTCGACCCACTGATTCGCCGAGAAATGCAAGACGAGTTCTTACGACTCCAGGCACTGTTGCACAAAACCATTGTCTTTATCACCCACGACTTCGATGAGGCACTGCGCCTAGCCAGTCGCATTGCCATCATGAAGGATGGGGCGGTCGAGCAGTGCGACACACCAGAGCAGATCGTGCTACATCCGGCTACACCCTATGTAACACGCTTCACCGAAGAGGTTGCCAAAGCCAAGGTCGTGCGCGTGCGCGCACTGGTGCAAGCAGGTGAAGCCAGTGGTACAGCGGTGAATGAGAACAACACCATCGAGCAGATCGCCAAGATGCTGATCGAGGATTCGCGTGAGACCTATCCGGTCGAGGATGACCAACAGCGCCCAATAGGCCATATCCGCCGCGACGATGCCCTGGCGATACTAGTGGGAGGATCGTGAGTGAACGCGGGCACTTGGCGTAACCTATCGCCCGCTCTATACATGCTGCTCCTTGCAGGGGCGCTGTTGCTTGCGAAGCCGCTGCTACCCGAGTGGCTGCTGCGCCCCCCGCCTTTTATGGTCTGGCCATTTGCCGACTGGATCAATGCAATCTTTAATTTTTTAAGCGAGGATCTCGGGCTCATTCACGTCACCCGTGCCATCGCCGATGGCATACAAAGTCTGCTCGATTTCACCGCCAATATTCTCTACGGCAAAAACCGCTGGCCCAGAATCGGCCCGCTACCGTGGACCGTCGTGGCGATCAGCGCCACCATGATCGGGGCATCGCTGGGTGGATGGCGTCTCGCCCTGCTATCTGGTGGCACATTTGTATGGATTGCCATGGTGGGGCAATGGAAATGGGCGATGGAAACACTGTCGGTGATCATCATTGCCGCCCCGCTGGCCGTGCTCATCGGCCTGCTGCTCGGCATAGCCGCCTGGTACTGGCCACGCATCGAGCGCATCCTAAACCCGATACTCAACATCGCCCAATGCATGCCACACTTTGCCTGGATGATACCGGTGGTCGTATTTATCGGCGTGGGGGCTAAGGCTGGGGCCATCGTCACCATTATCTTTGCCGTGCCACCCATGGTGCGCATGACGATACTGGGGCTGAAAAAAGTCCCCGGCGAGATGGTTGAAAACGGCTATATGTGCGGTGCGACCCCTTGGCAAATACTGTTCAATGTACGCCTGCCGACCGCGCGCACCGACCTGCTCATCGGCGTGAACCAAGCCATTATGCAATGCCTCGCTATGGTGGTATTGGCCAGCTTTATTGGCATGCCAGGGTTGGGGCAAAAACTCTTGAACCTGTTACAGTCGCTCAAATTGGGCAGATCAATTGAAATCGGCATATCGATTGTGCTGATCGGCATCATGTTGGATCGCTGCTCCCGCGCTTGGGCGATGGCTGAACCCCAGCACTTTCCGCGCGACACACCTTGGTATGTGCGCTATAAGATATGGTTGATTGGGCTGGCACTGGTGCTCATCACGCTAATCGTTGCACAACTTGACCCCTACCTGCACACCATCACAAGGCGCATGGCCTTTTCTTTCTCAAAGCCACTCGATAACCTGCTCGAAGTGATCTTGGTTACCATCTCACCGATTACAGAATGGCTACGCTGGTTTGTAATCGTCCATATCTTAATCCCGCTGCGCGATGCATGGCTGTGGCTGCCCTTTACCAGCGTGTTGCTTGCATTGGCGGCAGCCGGATACAGTGTTGGCAAGTGGCGCTCTATGTGGGTGTGTTTAGCCTTTGCCATACCCATTAGCATGACAGGTTATTGGGATCGCGCCATTATCACCGTCTACATGGTCACCTTTTCTGTCTTTATCGCATTTGTCGTCGGCTTTCCCCTCGGCATCTGGTCGGCTCGACACGAAGCACGTGCAAAACGTGCCCTGCTCGTCTGCGACACCCTACAGATATTTCCAAGTTTCATCTATCTGATTCCTGTGATCATGCTGTTCGGCGTCAGCGACATCTCAGTTATCGGCGCTGTTATATTGTTCGCTACCGTGCCAGTGCTGCGCTACACCATCGAGGGATTGCGCGGTGTACCGGCAAGTATTACCGAGGCGGCAAACATGTCTGGCGCATCGATGCACCAAGTCTTGTGGCATGTGCAGATGCCGGTGGCGCTCCCCACGATTATGACGGGTGTCAATCAATCCATCTTATTTGCGCTGTTTATGGTGATCATCGCCGCTTTTATCGGCACGCAGGATCTGGGTCAAGAAATGCAACGCGCGCTCAGTTTCACCGATGTGGGCAAGGGGCTAGTGCTCGGCCTGGCGGTAGCCTTTATGGCACTGATTGCAGATCACTTGGCCGTCACTTGGGCTTCGACACGCAAGCGTGCACTGGGGCTCGAATAATGGGTAGATGCTGATGCTGCAGTTTGAAACCCCCTATGAAAGACGCGGGATCAGCGTACCTGGCCTACCTATCCTGCCGCGCGGTACCGAGCGCCACCCCGTACCCGGCGGCGGCTCCCGCACGCTGCAAATCATGGCAGGCGAGGAGATAACCGTGCTCGACTTCGCCGGGCTACAGCGCGGGGAGTTGGTGTTTTTTACACCAGATGGCGTATCCGATGCCGCCATGCTGGGCGCAAGCGGTACAGGCTTTGCCCAAGGGCTGGCCGATGTGTTGAGCGGCTCGGCAAGTGGCCAGCGCGTCTCTCAAGCGCTACAGCATGCGGGGTTTGATCTGGCAAAATCCGATGCCATCATCGTTTTTGCAGCCGGGTCGCGGCCGGGCGATAGGGTGACATTTCATGCCGCATGCGATGGGTTACTGGTCGTCGCTGCACCCGCGCAATCGTTGGAGCCATTTGAGCAACACCCGGCCACCGACTTGATTCTATACATCCGACGCGCTCAGATACCCGATGAGGCAGCGACACGCGCCCCACCCGATCCACTGGCCGATCCGCTGATCGACATCAATATACTGCCCGGCCATGCCAGTGCGTACGAGGTGATGGCGGGGCAGTACATCCAAGTTCTAGACGTGCAAGGGCGCGAGTGCTCAGACTTTCAAGCCTTCAGCCAGCGCGCACTAGATCGCGGCTTGGAGCGGGAAATCGACCCGACCACCACCCGCTCACTCACCGGCTCCGCCTACCCGGCCCCCGGTTTGTTTGCCAAGTATTATTCGAGCGATCAAGAGCCGCTATTAGAAATAGTACAGGACACCTGCGGGCGACACGATGCCTTTAACCTCGCCTGCACAGCGCGCTACTACGAGGATCTCGGCTATCCGGGCCATGCCAATTGCTCTGACAATATCAACCGGAAAATGCAAGATTTCGGTGTGCGTGAGCGCGGCGGCTGGCCTGCCATCAATTTCTTTTTTAACACCCTGCTCGATGCACAAAATGCGATCGGCATGGATGATCCCTATTCGCGTCCAGGTGATTTTGTTTTGCTGCGCGCGCTCAGCGATCTGGTGTGTGTGTCCACCGCCTGCCCGTGCGATGTAGACCCGGCAAACGGTTGGCACCCAACAGATATTCAGGTGCGCACCTACTCGGCGCATGAAAATTTTCAACGATCCATCGCCTTTCGTTCATCTGTGGAGAGTGATATGAGCCAGACCAAACAAACCGGCTTTCACGACTGCTTTGCCCAGCATACCCGCGACCATGTCGAGTATGCGGGTTACTGGTTGCCCAATACTTTTACCCAACACGGTGCCATTGCCGAGTACTGGGCCGTGCGCGAGCGCTGCGGGGTGATGGACCTCTCCCCCCTGCGCAAATACGAGATTACCGGCCCAGACGCCGAAAATCTATTGCAGCTGTGTTTAACCCGTAATGTGCGCAAGCTCTCTGTCGGTGAGATCACCTATTCAGCCATGTGTTACGAGCACGGGGGGATGATTGATGATGGCACCTTGTACCGCCTCGGGCCGGACAATTTTCGCTGGGTGGGGGGTTCGGATACCTCGGGCCTGTGGCTGCGCGAGCAGGCAGACAAACTGAATCTGCACGCTTGGGTGCGCAGTGCCACAGACTCCCTGTGCAATATCGCCATCCAAGGCCCGCTCTCGCGTGAGATTTTGGCGCCGCTGTTTTATACCCCACCTCAACAATCCACCGTTGCAGAGCTAAATTGGTTTCGCTTCACCATCGCACGCCTCGGAGATTTTAACGGGCAGGCCTGTGTGATCAGTCGCACCGGTTACTCTGGCGAGCTGGGCTATGAGTTATTTTGTCATCCCAAAGATGCCGAGACCTTCTTTAATGCCATCATGCAGCGCGGTGCCGATTTTGGCATAACACCGTTTGGCCTCGAAGCATTGGATATGCTGCGCATAGAGGCTGGGTTGATCTTTGCCGGCTATGAGTTTTGCGATCAGACCGACCCGTACGAGGCCGGCATCGGTTTTACCGTGGCACTAAAATCCACCGAAGAAAATTTTATCGGACGCGAAGCACTGGTGCGACGCAAGGCGAGCCCGCAGCGCAAACTGGTCGGGCTGGAGCTACTCGGCGCTGAAGTCCCGGTATCTGGCGACAGCGTGCGGGTGGGCAAGGCGCAGGTGGGACAAATTACATCGGCGATGCGATCACCCTATTTAAACCAAGTGATTGCGCTGGCGCGCATCGATGTAGCCCATGCACAAGCTGGCTGTGAGCTGGATGTCGGGCAACTCGATGGCTTGCAAAAACGCTTGCGCGCCAAGGTTGTGCCCTACCCGCATTTTGACCCCAGTAAGGCGCGTGTACGCGGCGACTACGGCACCGTGAAATCTGGGTAGAGGACGGCTGATCGGGGCATAATCAATTTGACATTACTCAGTGCTAGCGTATATAAAGGGTGCTTGGGTTTGATCGGTGTTGAGCTGGCGTCTCGCTGGCTCTTTGCATTTTCACTTAGGAGAAGACTATGGAAGCGTTAACCTTAGAGCAACTAACCGTTTTGGCGCAAACAACTAATCGAATGTTTGCCGAGGCCTACTACTACTTAACGATCCCCTTGATGATGATCATCCACGCCGGTTTTTTAGCCTACGAAATGGGTGCCACCCGTGTCAAAAATGTACTCTCCTCCGGAATCAAAAACCTTTTAGCCTTTGCTTTTGTCATAGTCACTTTCTATTTTTTCGGCTGGTGGTTTTATTGGGCACTCCCTACGGGCATCACCTTGTCGGCTGGGCCAAACGGGATATCGGGCGGCGAATATGCCAGCTCCATCGCGCTAGCTTGGGGTGAGTCAGCCCAATACATGGGGGCCAATATCGCGGATACTGCCTCGGGTGTGTTCTGGGGTGCCTTTGCACTCTTTGCAGCCACGACTGCATCGATTATGTCGGGTGCTGTAATCGAGCGAATCCAGACAGTGGGTTTTGTCATCTGCGCCATTGTTCTCGGCTCATTTGCTTGGGTTGTGGCCGCCGCTTGGGGCTGGCACGCCGATGGCTGGTTGGTGCAATCATTTGGCGTACACGATTTTGGTGCCGCAGGGCTTGTGCACGCGGTTGCCGGTTTCTTTGCACTGGGTGTTTTGATCCACCTCGGCCCACGCGTCGGAAAATTCAATGCCGATGGCTCAAGCAATCATCTCCCGGGGCACAATATGCCGCTGACTGTCACAGGCCTCATGCTGATCATCGTGGGCTTTTTTGGCTTTTTGATGGCATGTATTATCTTACCCGGCGAGCCATGGAGCTGGTTTTCGGACAAAGGGGCAACCATCTATGGTACGCCGATCACGCTGTCATCCCTGGCATTTAATATTGTTATGGCCGTCGCTGGCGGTATTATCGGTGCATGGATTATCACCAAGGACCCTTTCTGGATGATGTCGGGCGCGCTAGCTGGCATCATTTCTGTGGCCTCTGGTCTCGATATCTACTTTCCATCGCATGTATTCATCATCGCCTTTTCAGCTGGTCTACTTTTGAAACCCGCCGCTGATCTGCTAGAGAAATGGGGCATTGATGATGCGGTGGGGGCTGTGACAGTACACGGCACCATCGGCCTGTACGGTGTGATCATGCTCGGTATATTTGCAACTGGCTACCCTGCCCTACAGGGTGATGTCGGCGTGCCGACTATCAGTATAGTCGGCCAAGTTATCGGGGCGGTTGTGTTCTTCTTATTAGGTTTTGTGCCCGGTTATATCACCGCATTCATTCTGAAAAAACTGAATATGCTGTGTGTCTCAGAAAAAGCGCAGATCGAAGGCCTCGACCCTGTCAAGGTACCCGCGCTCGCTTATCCAGAAGGCATTCCTCAATCACCCACATCCAGCAATTAAACGGAGGCTTACGCTATGGGTTATCCATTCGAAGAGGCAACTTGGAACGTGCTTGAAGGCGCAATGTATATCGGTGCGGGGGGGGCAGCTCCCCTCTTGTACACGCTGATCGGTGTTGCTATTTGCATTGCAACACTTGTGGTGGGAAATGCATCCGAGCAAAAGCGCTACGCCAAGTACAACGATTGATTGCAATCGTGTGACCGAACCCCACCTTGCTTCGGCAAGGTGGGGTTCGGGGTGTCTGCCGACACGCTCTCCAATTCCCAGCTCTGCAATCTAATATGCTAGGGCCATCGGGTGATGCAAATTAGGCGCTCAGTGTTGATATGAGTGCTGGCCTTTATCTCCAACACCTCAGGCACGCACAAGATCAATCTCTTGTAGAAGCTATCCTCAAGTCAATTTTGACCCTCTTTTGCGATGGTGCAAATAGGCATAACCATGCACTCATTCGCTGGCGCACAAATAAAGAATGATTACGGCAGCCGCAGTTATGCTGGCTCTTACCTATCCTAAAAATAAGTCTATTCATAGCAACTTAAACGAAAAAACTTGGCTTTACTTGGTCGATGGCTCACAATGCTACCCAAGACTTTTCAGCCAATTATGCGGGCGTTAGCCGCTCAAAAATCCATGCTAGAAAACTCAAATTCTACCCATGTCCTGCAAAGCCCGCTGGAACTGCCTTGCGGTGCTGTTCTAAAGAATAGATTGGCAAAATCACCTATGTCCGACTCGCTGGCAAATGGTGAGGGCGATCCCACTGAGGCACAGATTCGACTGTATGAAAGATGGGCTGAGGGTGGAGTGGCAATCTCTCTCATCGGTGAAGTGCAAGGTGACCCCCGCTTTGCAGAGAAACCCGGCAATCTAGTGCTTGGGCCAAATACCAATAAAAAATTAATACAACTACTAACTAGCAAAGCGCTAATTCAGCAGGCTCATTTATGGCCGCAGATCGGTCATGCTGGCGCCCTCTCACACTTGCCTATCAGTCAACCCAAGGGACCCTCTGCACTGAATTTAACCGGTCTAACATGTGCCGAGATGTCGCTCGAAGAGATTCAGGCGCTACCAAGCATGTATGCACAAACCGCACTCTACGCAAAGCAACTGGGCTTTAGTGGCGTTCAAATTCACGCTGGGCACGGTTTTTTACTCAGTCAATTCCTATCGCCGTTGTTTAACCTTAGGCGCGATGGCTATGGTGGTTCCATTGAAGCACGGTGCCGTATCGTACTTGAAATAATCAACGCGGTTAGAGGCGCTGTTGGGCCACTGTTTCCCGTTGGCATCCGGATTAACTCAACCGATAAATTGGAAGGGGGATTGACAGAAACTGATGCTTTAGAGGTGATCCGCCTGCTCGATCAAACCTCGATAGATTTGATCGATATTAGCGGTGGAACCTATTTTCCGGGTGCAAAGGCAAGTTCCGATGGATTAACGCAAGGGCCGTACTTTCTTGATTTTGCTCGTCGTGCAAAAGGGCTCACCAAAGTTCCTCTAATGGCGACAGGTGGCTTCAAACGACGTGAGGAAGCTGTAGATGCGCTGGCAAGTGGTGCAGTAGACATGGTGGGTATAGGGCGTGCCCTGGCGCTTAACCCTAGGCTTGCGCAGGACTGGCTAACACAAGCAAAAGCAGATACTGAGTTTCCAAAGTTTGACTCCAACCCATCGGGTGGCATAACCGCTTGGTTTACTATGCGACTAACCGCTCTAGGTGAAGATCGGGAGAATACATTTAGGTTGGATCTCCCAACTGCCATTCACCAGTATGAGCTACGGGATGCGCAACGTTGTATTAAATGGAAAAAGAAATTTTCACATTGGTATACATAATTCTGAGCATGGATTCAGGGAATTTTCTAACCAGTATATGTATTGAGCACAAGGCCACCAACCGCGCATGATGTCGCTCACAATCGTTAGATATCTGATAAATGTTTCGGTTTAATAAACAATAAAAAAGCCATTGTAAAAGCACGCAATTAACTAATCAGCGTTCAAGTACTTTTCAACTATTTCTCATCAGTGGCCAATCAGGCGCTGAAATTGATGGACTAGGTGAGACTTTAAAAGTTAGGCATCGGGGGAAACTATGGATTTAAATCAATACAAAGCAAAGTCGGGTTGTTTTGTCGCTGTGTGGACGCTCGAAATCCAGACGCCGATAGAAGATGTCGATAAAATTCTTGATGCCGTTATGCAAGTTTATCCGCTGAGCTATGGTCGATACCAAAGAAATGCCAGTATATCGGCACCAGGTATGGAGACCGCACAACCAGAAGCAGGCTCAACAACTACAACGCATGTAAAGGGCTACCAAGCTGGCACAACAGAAACCTACGCCATGATTGAGCTAAAAATTTCAATTGAGCGGGATGCGAGCGTGCTTGAAAAAGTGATGGATGCAATCCATTATGTCCACCACTATGAAGAGCCGGTTATTTTTCTGCGGGAAGACTGGGTAAGTCGAGCCAGTTATAACCCTAACAGCGACAACCCAAACAGATGGTGGAATAATGGGCGCGGTCTGCCCAACAGGATTCAGCACATTACGAAAACACCCACTTAAAATTATTTGGGTGGATGGTTACAGCGACTATTTAATTAGGCAAGTCCGATGATTAATTGAGTCACTGACGGAAAAAACGCTCGTCAATTTAAAACACAAGCCGATGTTGTGTAGACTTCGACTCAATTAAAGTGCTGTCTTAGCCACCCCTGTGTTGGTCAGAGCACGGCAAACAAACACAGGGTGCTGCGTTCTCGGCATGAACCTTAGTGAGTCCAAATTAATCTTTCATCACACCAAAGACGTGCCCACACTTGGGCACGAAAACATTAGATGCTATGAAAACTTCTCGTAAGCTTGGCGCAGATCGACCATCGGGTGGGACTTTGACATCTGGAACTTGACCAACAGCTCGCGTGCAATCATATCGCGATCCTGCTGATTATCTGGCAATACCATCGTCTCAGGAATCGACACCCAACCGTTGATGTTGCGATCAAATACTGCGGGGCGGCCCTCCTCGTAGCCCATGTGCACATCTTCAAGCCAGTTGAGATCCTGCCAACCCATCACCGCCATGTACTTCTTTAAAAATGGGGTACAGCGCGCCATGTCTGGCACAAGATTAACGTCGTAGCGATAGCCGATATGTTGGCCGATCTCTTTTTCGCGCGTCGTATCGACCCCATCGCCTTCAATGAAATGATTGATATCCAGTTCAGTCATTGTGAATCTCCTTAGAAACGTGTCATATCGGGGCGACCAACGGTGTGTTGGGTACCGGCCATGGGTACCTGCGCACAGGCCGATGCCTCAAGCGTTAAGGCTGCCAAATCTTCTGGCTCCAGCGAATGGATATTGGTTTTTCCGCAAGCGCGAGCGAATAACTGCGCCTCAATTGTCAGGGCGTGCAAAAAGTTATAAACCCGCTCCGCCGCTTTATCTGGATCCAAGCGCTTACGTAGGATGGGATCCTGCGTTGCCACACCTACCGGACAGCGACCCGTGTGACAGTGATAGCAATGACCTGCCTGCACGCCGATTTCTTTTTCGTAGTCTGCCTCTGGGATATCTTTGTTGCAGTTGAGTGCCATCATGGCCGAATGCCCAATCGCCACGGCATCGGCACCCAGTGCAATGGCCTTGGCCACATCGGCACCATTGCGGATACCGCCGGCATACACCAGCGAGATTTTTCCCGACATACCGACATCATCGAGTGCCCGCCGCGCTTGGCGAATCGCTGCGATACCCGGCACGCCAGTCTCTTCTGTGGCTAGGTGGGGGCCGGCACCTGTGCCGCCTTCCATGCCATCCATATAAATTGAATCCGGCCCTGTTTTGGCCGCCATGCGCACATCGTCATAAACGCGTGCGGCACCGAGCTTGAGCTGAATGGGTATCTGGCCATCGGTTGCCTCACGCACCTCGTCGATCTTTAGTGCCAGATCATCTGGCCCCATCCAATCTGGGTGGCGTGCCGGTGAGCGCTGATCGATTCCAGCTGGCAGCGAGCGCATTTCAGCGACCTGATCGGTCACTTTTTGTCCCATCAAATGGCCGCCCAAACCCACTTTACAGCCTTGGCCAATAAAAAATTCGCAGGCATCGGCCAGGCGCAGGTGATTTGGGTTAAAACCATAGCGCGACTGAATGCACTGATAGAGCCATTTGGATGAATAGCGTCGCTCATCCGGAATCATCCCCCCCTCGCCGGAGCAGGTCGCGGTACCCGCCATAGTCGCACCGCGTGCCAGTGCAGTCTTGGCCTCGTACGACAGGGCACCAAAAGACATCCCTGTGATATAGATTGGAATATCGAGCTCTAAAGGCCGTTTCGCCTCGGGGCCAATCACTGTCTTGGTGAGGCACTTCTCCCGATAACCCTCGATAACGAAACGGGTTAGGGTACCGGGCATAAAGGTCAAGTCATCCCAAGTCGGAATCTTTTTGAACAGTGAAAAACCGCGCATGCGGTAGCGACCCAGCTCAGATTTGACATGGATATCGTTGATCACTTCGGGCGGAAAGATAAAACTCTTACCGAGATGATGTACATCCTTCTTGCTATCGGACATCTGTATTCTCCAAATTAATTCACGATGCCTACTAAAGCACCATTTTTTTCTCTGTCGGCTCAAGGTTGTCGTAGTTCCACAACTGCTTGCCCGACGTCAGTTTGACGATCTTGTCGATACCATTGGGCGCCTGCATCCCGTACTGATCGAGCTTGGCGCTCAGATAACGCTTGTCCAAATCGGTCAGGTCGGTCTCGACACAGTCGACACCCAAGCTGGCAATTTTACCGGCGACATAAATCGTGCCATCGTACATTGAGTCACCGAGGTTAGCGCCGGCATCGCCGAGGATAATCATGCGCCCACGCTGCATCATAAAACCAGTAAATGCACCGACACTGGAACCGACGATAATCGTGCCACCCTTCTGATCAATGCCCACGCGCGCGCCCGCTTGCCCTTTACACACAAGGTCGCCACCGCGAATAGCCGCACCGAATAGCGAGCCGGCATTCTTATCGATAACCACTGTGCCAGCCATCATGTTTTCTGCGCAAGACCAACCAACGCGACCTGTGATATGCACATTGGGACCATCGATCAGGCCACAGCCAAAATAGCCCAGGCTGCCCTCAAACTTGAGGTTGAGTCGATTGAGAATACCGACACCCAGTGAATGTTTGGCACGCGGATTCTGTACGGTAATCGTCCCATGACCCGACTTCATCAGCGCTCGAATCTTGGAATTGATCTCCGTAATCGACATATCGGCGGCATCAAATGTGGCAGCCTGATCTAAATCGACCTCGTAAGACCATGGATAGGTAAAGTTTTCCTCCTCGCTCGGCAAGAAAAACCGCTGCTGCGTTCGCCCCTGCAACTGCTCCTGATGTAGCCCCATTTCATGGGATTTACTTACGCTGCCCATACTTTAACCTCCCCCTCATAGGGATCCCAAGTGTCTATTTCATGCGGAAAAATGCTGCGAATAGCCACTTCTTCTGAGGCCAGACCAACAAATTCATCGCTCTCATACAGTACCATCGGCTTGGCCGCCATCACATCTTTAGCCATACCGAGCTGATCGCTGGTTGCAACTAAATAGGTGAACACTCCATCGAGCTCATCCACCGAACGGCGCATCGCCGACTCGAGCACCTCACCTTGATCGATGCAATCGGCAATATAAACCGCAATTAATTCTGAGTCGCAGTTGGACACAAAGCGATGACCACGACGCTCGAGATCGCGCCGATTAGTCCAGTAGTTGGTCAGCTGGCCGTTGTGCACCACCGATACATCGTTAAACGGGTAGGCCCAATAGGGATGCGCGCTACGAATATCCACATCCGATTCGGTCGCCATGCGCGTGTGGCCAATGGCATGGGTGCCGATGAAGTTTTTCAGGCCGTACTGCTCTGATACGGTCGTCGCATCGCCCAAATCCTTGATCAACTCAAGCCCCTTGCCAACCGACAACACCTCGACCCCCTCGATATCCTCTAGCTGGTCGATCAGGCGCTTAGTATCGCCATTAAATTTAAAATGATAACGAAAAGCGTATTCAGTGGCATCTTGGCGCTCGATGACATCGACACCGGCCTCGGCCATTCTTTTGTCGACCTCGGCTTTACGGTCGACAACTTGGCGGTGAATATCAAACCCCACCCGCATCTCCTCCTGCTCTGCGACCTTGAAGCGCAGTACACGTACATCCGCCTCCCCTTTACCATAGAGCGCAAAACCAGTTGAATCGGGTCCTCGATGTCGCAAAGCTTGTAGCATCAGCGTCATCTCAGAGCCTATATCACTGGTGGCACCAGCTTTTCGGATAAGCCCAGCAATACCACACATAAGAATATTCTCCTAATCGTGTTGCAAAGAGCAAGTTATCGGACAACTTGCAAAAATACTTTAAAAACCCGCAGCAGACCAAATAAAAAACAAGCGCAAGAAACGCGGCCTACGGTAGGCAATCGAGATAGGTGGCAAGATCCCACTCGGTGGTGGTGTGCATGAACCGCTCCCACTCATCGTTCTTATACCAGTGGAAAATCTTGTACATATCCTCTGGCATAGCGGATTTGATTACCTCATCTTGACTCAGGCGCTCCAAGGCTTCACCGAGCGACATCGGCAACTTCTTGACCTGCTTGCCCTCCTCCATTGCCTGATAGATGTTGCGGCTTTCGGGCGCACCCGGGTCGATGTTATTGTCGATACCATCTTCAAATGTTTTCAGCAGCGCCGCCCCCATGAGATAGGGGTTGACCATGGAATCCACCGCGCGGTACTCAAAGCGACCAGGGGCCGAAATACGCAGGCCAGTGGTGCGGTTCTGATAGCCCCAATCGGCAAAAACGGGTGCCCAAAAACCGGTGTCCCACAGACGGCGATAAGAGTTCACCGTCGAGCAACCTATGGCGGTCAGCGCACTGAGGTGTTTGACGATACCACCGACACACTGCAAGCCAACCTTACCGGGCATCTGTTGATCATCGGTATCGGGCATAAACATATTCTCACCGCCATCGCGATAGGTAAATACCTCTTCCATGCCGGGCAATTGATCATTGTGCAGGCGGTTGACGATATTGCCACCATCTTTCCATAACGAGATATTGGTATGACAGCCGGAGGCCGACACGCCCATAAACGGTTTGGTCATAAAGCAGGCGATCAGGTTATTTTCGCGGGCAACCTGTGCGCATATTTGGCGATAAGTCGATAGCCGATCGGAGTTGCGCAACACATCATCATAGGTCCAGTTCAGCTCCAGCTGACCCGGCGCATCCTCGTGATCGCCCTGAATCATATCGAGCCCCATGGCGGAGCAGTAATCGAGCACCTGCATAAATACCGGCCGCAAAGACTCGAATTGGTCGATATGGTAACAGTAGGGATTGGAGAAGCCGCCATCTGGCTTGCCATCTTCGCCCCGCTTGAGCCACATCATCTCAGGCTCGGTACCCACGCGTAAATCCATGGCGTACTTGTTTTGGAATTCTTTGTGAAAACGCTTCAGATTGCCACGGCAATCTGAACTCAAGGCACCACCTGGGTTTTCACGCTCTTCACGATTGCGATAACAGGTACAAAATACCCGCGCCACACGTTTGTCCCACGGCAGTTGCACAAATGTTTCTGGGTCGGGGATGCCGACTAGCTCCATCGCCTCGGGGCCATAGCCGATGTAATCGCCATGGCGATCGATAAACAGATTGGCGGTCGAGCCGTAGACTAGCTGAAAGCCCCGCTCCGCCGTGCGCTCCCAGTGATCGGCGGGAATGCCCTTGCCGACTATGCGACCAGTAACCGAGATAAATTGATAATAAATATAGGTAATACCGAGCTCTTTGATCTTCTCCCGCACCTGTTTAACCAGCTCCGCACGGCCTGGTGCCTCAACGCATAATTCTAAGTCAGTCATTACCCTCTCCAAGATTTCAGGTTGTTTTTGTACTCAAACCCTCAGTGGCTACCAAGCGCTCCCACATCGCCAACACGCACCTGTGCCAACCACACCGGCCAGTTATAACCCCTTTTTGGTGGCTAAACAACCCCCAATTCAATTACAGTGCCAGTGCGCAATAACATAATATATCCCTTGAAAAAGTCTTGATGCAATAGCCAAATTAGCTGAAAATTACCCTACAAATACTCGGTTTTTTGCAGTTATTGTCGATTATTGCAGTGAATATGCTAACTTTATGCCATGTTATGTAGCTTGGCGGATGATGATGCGATCTAACAGTGACACCATGGCGTCCATGGCTATCTACTGCTAGTCAAAATGGTGTTTCATCCCCTACCTTTGGGGGAAAATTGCATCATATGCACTAAATCTACAACAAAAAGTAGAAAAACCTAAACCCAGTGACAAATTGGCACCCAAGCTCCCCCAATCTACGGAACGAAAGTATGTTTTATAGAATCAATCGACACTTTACTAATTGTGGCCCGTTGTACTGGCAGTGAGACCTTAGCGTACGCACACAAACCTTTTCATCACCACAGCTATCACTCCCCGCCCGACGATTGCCCAATTGGCACGACCCATTCAAGAATGTGTAAAAT
>CAZROX010000013.1:0-18437 GCA_964601845.1 uncultured Halothiobacillaceae bacterium | reverse complement strand
GCGCTCCAGAGCGAGGGCGAGCGCTGTGCAAAACTGCTGCACGACAAAAAAACCAAAGTCATGGTGATGGGCAATCATGGGGTGCTGGTGCTTGGGGATACGGTGGCCGATACGTTTGATCGGCTATATTATTTTGAGCGCGCCGCGCAAACTTATATCACCGCGCTACAAACCAATCGCCCATTGCGGATTCTGTCGCCAAAGATTGCAGAAAAAACCGCCCAACAGCTAGAGAATTATTCAGATAAGGCAGAGCCACACTTTGCCGAGCTCAAGGCCATATTGGATAGCGATAACGAAGACTATGCAACCTGATCGGTATGCAAGCCATGCCATCATCCGTTTGCCACAGTATCGTGAAGACGCATCATCGGCACAGCAACCTGTGGCACCTGTCTGAATAAGCCAGCCCAAAATACGCGCCCAGCAACCCGAGCGGGCAATTTTTTGCCCAATTTTTGCTCGCTGGATGTGCTGCTTTGGACGATTCTCATCGCGGTGATCTTGGCGCTGATCTTGGCTTTGGCGCGCCCGGGCGTCTGGTTTGAGCAGCTCGAGTACTTTGCCTTAACCTCCTACTTCAACCTCTGGGTCGCCCTGAGCGCAGCGGCACTGCTGTGCCGGTTATGCAATGCCAAACCCAAATGGCTGGCCAATAACACGCTCCTGAGCATCAGCACTTTTTTGATTGTGCAGCTGATCACGCTGCTCTATACCGTCATTGGGATCTACTACCAAGATCAACTGTCGCTACACCTACCATCGACAGTCAGCGTCTCAGAGCGCATCCTGCGCAATCTCGCCATCAGTGGATTGGTGACCCTGATCGCCCTGCGCCACTTCTATCTGCGTCACCAGCATTTGCTCACGGCAAAATCGAGCCTCAGCCTGCAGCTCAATGCACTACAGATGCGGATTCGGCCACACTTTTTATTCAACAGCATGAACGCGGTCAGCAGCCTGATCAGCACCCAGCCGGCTTTGGCAGAACAGATGATCGCAGATATGTGCGACCTATTTCGAGCGAGCCTACAACCGCCCGATCAGCCGCACCGCCTACAAGATGAGATGGCGCTGATCGAGGGCTATCTGCGCATCGAGGCGCTGCGTCTTGGGCCAAAACTGCAGGTCGATTGGCAAATTGCCAACCCGCTGCCCAACATCGTGTTGCCCGCGCTCAGCGTGCAACCACTGGTCGAAAATGCCGTTTACCACGGCATCTCGGCACTGCCAGATGGCGGCACCCTCACGATTGAGGTCGATCGAAAAAAAGGCAAGTACTGCCAGATTCGCATCAGCAACCCCATGCCGAGCACAAAAAAACCCAGCGACACCCAGGGCAATCACATCGCGCTGGCGAACATTCATCAAAGGCTGGTATTGGCGTTTGAAAATCGCGCCAGCATCAACACCAGCAAAGGGTACAACAGCTATTGCGTCACCTTGCGCCTGCCACTGACGGGCAGTCGCAATATCTGAGAGCTGTTAGCTCGCCGGCACGGGCCGCTCGCGCCGCATTGTAATGCCGACATCGGTAGAGCCCGCCAAGGCGGCGGGCTTGCGCAAGGTCAACTCAACCCAAGCCACATCAAACTGCGCGAGCACCAGCTGGGCAATTCGATCGGCGAGCGTCTCTATCAGGTCGCACCGAGTCGCGCGCACGAATGCGACTATTTGATCGTGCAATGCCTGATAGTTGAGGGTGTGTGCGATGTCATCCTGCGCGATGGCACGATCCGTCTCCACACCCATGGCGATGTCGATGATTACGGTACGCCGCACGATGCGCTCCCAATCGAGCACCCCGACCACTGTGTCCACCTGTAAATCGCGCATAAAAATTTTATCGATCATCGGATTATTCCAATCAAAGCCGCTCAGGTTGCAAGATGGCATCGCCAGCTATTAACCGGCCATCCTAGGGTGCCCTTAGCGCCTATGCAACCTGTCGACCAAAGCGACTCAAGCACGCGGCACGGATCCTACCGGGCGATTTTGACGCACGCTATAGCGCCGATCATCGGCTCGGCATCACAGCGCCATCCCGCACGCGCAGGTTTGCTAGCTCAATAGCACGCGCTTGATTTTAAGTTTTTTTGTCCCCATTACATAGCTGTACACACCTGCACGCAGTATAAATCTGCACGCAGCTTCATCTATTTTTTAAGAGGTAATCAAGACCGCTATGCGCCCCGAAAAACTGACCACCGCCGTACAAACCGCTTTGGCCGATGCACAAGCAATCGCGATCAACAGCGAACATCAAGCGATCGAAATTGTGCACTTATTAATGGCATGGCTAGACCAAAAGGATGGCGGCACCCAGCAGCTGTTATCGCGTGCTGGCACAGACACGCAAAAATTGCGTACGCAATTACAAAAAAAACTGGAGGCACTGCCCACAGTCAGCGGCAGCGATGGGCAGGTCTATCTATCCAACACCTTGATCGGGCTGTTCAATTTGGCGGAGCGCAAGGCCGCGCAGCAAAATGATACCTACACGTCCAGTGAAACGCTCCTGCTAACCCTGATCGATAAAAACAAAGAGTACAGCGCGCTGTTAAAAAGCTGTGGCCTAGACACGACGGCACTCCAAAATGCCATTACACAGGTGCGTGGCGATCAAACCGTCGACAATCCATCCGATGAAACCCAGCGACAAGCGCTAGAAAAATACTGCATTGACCTGACAGCACGGGCAGCGGCAGGCAAGGTGGACCCTGTCATCGGGCGCGATAATGAAATCCGTCGCACCATTCAGGTGCTACAAAGACGCACCAAAAACAACCCGGTCTTAATCGGCGAGCCCGGCGTCGGCAAGACCGCAATTGCCGAGGGGCTGGCGCTGCGCATCGTCAACCACGAAGTGCCCGAGGGGCTGAAACACAAACTGCTGTTATCACTCGACATGGGCGCACTGGTCGCTGGCACCAAGTTTCGTGGCGAATTTGAGGAGCGGGTTAAGGCACTGCTAAAAGCCCTAGCGCAGCAAGAGGGGCAGATCATCCTGTTTATCGACGAGCTACACACCATAGTCGGTGCCGGGCGTGCCGAGGGCTCCATGGATATCGGCAATATGCTCAAGCCAGCGCTGGCGCGTGGCGAACTACACTGTATCGGCGCCACCACCCTCAATGAGTATCGCCAGCATTTGGAAAAAGATGCCGCGCTCGAGCGACGCTTTCAGAAGGTCATGGTCGATGAGCCTTCCATCGAGGATACAGTTGCGATCCTGCGCGGGCTCAAAGAGCGTTACGAGGTGCATCACTGTGTCGACATTACCGATCAGGCGATCATCGCGGCGGCGACCCTATCCCAGCGCTACATTACAGATCGCCAATTGCCAGACAAAGCCATCGACCTGATAGATGAGGCCGCCAGTGGTATACGCATGGAGATAGACTCCAAGCCCGAGGTCATGGACAAGCTGGAGCGCCGACTGATACAGTTAAAAATAGAGTGCACCGCTTTGCAAAAAGAGTCGGATCAGCCCTCCAAAACACACCTGGCGGCTTTGCAAAAACAGGTGGACACGCTTGAGAAAGAATACGCCGATCTAGAGGAGGTCTGGCGGCATGAAAAGTCTGCCCTGCTCGATGTCAACAACCTCAAAGAGCAGCTGGATCAATGCATGCTCGATCTCAATAGCGCCCAGCGCGCCGGAGATTTGGAAAGGATGTCCGAGTTGCAGTACGGAAAAATTCCAGAGCTTAAAAGCCGGTTAGCCGAGGCGTCATCGGTGGATAGAAGCGCGATGCAATTGGTGCGCAATCAGGTCGATAAAGCGGAGATAGCGACGGTGGTCGCCCGCTGGACCGGCGTGCCAGTCGACAAGCTACTACAGGGCGAGAGCGACAAACTCCTGCACATGGAGGATGCGCTCAGCGCCCGCGTGCTCGGGCAAAAAGAGGCTGTGCAGAGCGTTGCCAACGCCATTCGTCGGGCGCGAGCAGGGCTGACCAACCCCAACAGACCCAACGGCTCCTTTTTATTTTTGGGGCCAACCGGTGTGGGAAAAACAGAGCTGACAAAAACACTGGCCAGCTTTTTGCTCGGCACAGATCAGTCCATCATACGGATCGACATGTCGGAGTACATGGAAAAACATTCGCTCTCGCGCTTGATTGGTGCACCGCCAGGCTATGTGGGGTACGAGGAGAGCGGCTATCTGACAGAGGCCGTCAGGCGCAAACCCTACTCGGTCGTGTTATTGGATGAGGTGGAAAAGGCGCATGCGGATGTCTTCAACTTATTGTTACAGGTGCTCGATGAGGGCAGGCTCACCGACAGCCATGGGCGCACGGTGGATTTTCGCAACACCATTATCATCATGACCTCTAATTTGGGCAGCGAGATTATTTATCAAAATAGCGAGGCGGAATACGCCCAGATAAAAAGCCGGGTACTCGGTGTGGTCGAGCAGACTTTTCGACCTGAATTTATTAATCGCATTGATGATATCATTGTGTTTCATGCGCTGGGACAAGAGCAGATACGCCAAATACTCGACATACATCTAGAGGCGTTGAATGCGCGCTTGGCAGATCATGGGCTCACACTTGAGTTAACGGCAGCGGCGGGGGATTTCATCGCCCAAGCGGGCTACGACCCAGCCTACGGAGCACGCCCGTTGCGTCGCGCTTTACAAAGACTACTGGAAAATCCCTTGGCGGAACAATTGCTGAAAGATCAATTTGCAAGCGGCGATCGACTGATGGTCGATCTGGCAACACCGCCTGATCATTTGACCATTAACCAGGCGACCTAGCGAGTGCGCCGGCTCTTGTTCGCAAACGCATGGGGTGTAATCCTGTGTCTGTGATTACTCGGTTTGCACCGAGTCCCACTGGCTATCTGCATATCGGCGGGGCGCGCACCGCGCTTTTTTCGTGGTTGCACGCGCGAAAAAACCAAGGGAAATTCTTACTGCGCATAGAGGATACCGATCTGGCGCGCTCTAATCAGGCATCGGTACAGGCGATTCTCGATGGGATGCAGTGGCTGGGGTTGCAGTGGGATGAGGAGCCCTATTTTCAAACACAGCGACTGGCGCATTATCGGCGCGCACTGGAGCAGCTGCTCGACCAGGGTTGCGCCTATCGGTGCTACTGTACACAAGAGCGGCTCAATGAATTGCGTGTCACCCAGCAAGCTACCGGCGCAAAGCCGCGCTACGATGGACACTGTCGCGACACCGCTCCCACGGCAACCTCTGATACCCCCTATGTCGTGCGCTTCAAGACACCTCGCACGGGGCATGTCACGATTTCAGATCGGGTGTATGGACAAATACAGGTCGACAATAGCGAGCTGGACGATCTGATCATTGCACGCTCCGATGGCATGCCCACCTACAATCTCTGCGTTGTGGTGGATGATCTGCAAATGCAGATCAGCGATGTGATCCGTGGCGAGGATCACATCAACAATACTGCAAGACAAATTCATATTGTGCAGGCGTTGGGTGGGGCACTGCCCCGATATGCACACCTGCCCATGATCCTAGGCGTGGATGGGCAGCGGCTGTCAAAGCGCCATGCAGCCACCAATGTGATGGAGTATCGCACACAGGGTTATCTACCCGAGGCGCTGCTGAATTACCTAGCGCGCTTGGGCTGGTCGTGTGGCGATCTAGAGCTATTCTCTCTACAGAAGTTGATCGAGCTGTTCTCACTGGATGCCGTCAATAAAAGTGGCGCTATGTTCGATGCCGATAAGCTCAATTGGATCAATCGACAACACATAATGAACATCACCCCAAAAAATGTCTTGTACGAGGGCTTTGTAGAACAGCTACAAGCACATAACATTGCACCCTTAGCGGGCGCTGACAAAATATCAGGTATCCTGCAAGTGATGTCTGGCCGCGTCGATACGCTGGCACAAATGGCACAACAGAGTCGCTATTTCTTTAGCGACACGGTACCCCTGTACAACAATGATGATGCAAAAAAACATTTAACGACCGATGCGATCGCACCACTTGCTCACCTGCGAGGTCATCTGCTGCAAATCGACTGCTGGGACAGCGAAACGATCAACGCTGCTGTCGCCCAAACGCTCTCAGAGCTTGATATCAAGCTGGGTAAGCTTGCACCTGCCTTGAGAGTCGCTGTTACAGGTGCGGTTGCCTCGCCGCCCATCTATGTAACCTTGGCACTGATCGGCAAGGCGACTGTGATCGAAAGGATAGATTGTGCGCTGGCACATATTAATGCTGCTGGCTAAAACCCTCCGAAATAGGGCATGCATGCGCTATAGCTTGCGTATAGGGCACAGTCGGTATAGTATTCTACCGCTATGAGTACCAACGAATTAATGATGTCATCAGATGCCCAGCAACAAATGCGCCAGCACATGGTCGATAGACAACTGAGGCCGCTCAATATATCCGATGAGCGCGTTTTGTCTGTCTTGGCAACTGTACCACGCGAGCTGTTTTTAGCAGATAACTACAGCCAGCTGGCCTACGCCGATTATCCATTTGAGATTGGGCATGGCTGCCATACATTCACACCGATAACGGTTGGCCGCATACTACAAGCCATTGCACTGACCGCTCAGGAGTCTGTGCTGGAAGTCGGGACAGGCTGTGGCTATTTGACCGCCTGCCTAGCACAGCTGGCGCGTACCGTGGACAGCGTGGACTTGCATCAGGACTTTAGTGAGCAGGCTGCCGAGCGGCTGGCGCAATTAAATATCTCCAATGTCACCTTACACACGGCAGATGGCACCGAGCTGTGGGAGACCAACCATCGATTTGACGTCACCTTTATGGGTGCCGCGCTGCCCGAGGTTGCAGAGCAACACTTTAACCGTACAACCCTAGGCGGCAGGGTGTTTGCTTTTTTACAACAACCGCACGAGCCAATTGCACATGCCACGCTCTTCACGCGTACACCAAAAAATATCTGGCAAAAAGATATATTGTTTGAAGCACATGTCGATCAGATGCAAACCCCTATGCCAGTGGCAGACTATACCGCTAGTTGAGCGATTCACATGGTTGTGTATTTTTCTTCGGTGGGGATAGCATCTGAGCTACCATGCACGAGAATTGACACATGCCATACTCAGATTTAGATGCAGATTTAGATAGATGTCAGATCGTAGGGCAGCGCTAAATTTTAGCTTTTAAAATTAGATCGCTCTGTGTATTCGCAAGTTGATCTATGCGACTCATGCTATCCGCATAGGACTGATTTGCCTTATAGGGGCTGAGTCTGAACACTCCCGGATCTCAAATCATTGAGTACGCTAGAGGTGGCAGGGCGCTTGTCGTGCCACAAATAAAATGACTCTGCCGCTTGCTCGACGAGCATTCCCAAGCCATCAATACAGCGTGTCAGGCCACATGCCTTGGCCCACAATAAAAATTTTGTGTCTCTGTACTGGTTGTACGATAGATCATAGGCAACCGTATCTGCATGCACGATATTCTGTGATAGCTGTAGAGTGGCGTCGGCGCTGAACTCCACGGATGTTGCGTTGATAATGATATCGAAGGTTTCGCCGCTGGCATCTGCCGTCTGATCAACCTGTATCCTACCGAGATCAGAGAACCGTTGGGCAAGCGCTTGCGCTTTTTCTAAAGTACGATTAACAAGAAAAATATAGGCGGGTGACTCCCGAAGTAGCGCCTCTAATATCCCCTGGGTCGCACCACCGGCACCCAGCAGTAATATTTTTTTTTGGCATAGGCCGATCGCCTGATTGACAGTTAAATCTTTCACTAACCCAACCCCGTCAGTATTGGCACCAAAGCACTGACGATTGTGATCGACAATCAGCGTATTCACTGCACCTGCACGCTGCGCATACTCACTGCAACTGTGGCAATAGTTAAATGCATCGCCCTTAAACGGCACAGTGACATTGGCCCCGCAAAGCCCCTCATCAATCAATTGCGTCATGCTTTCGATAAATGTGTTGTGCGGTACAAAAATCTTTTTGTATTCGATATCTTGGTTAAATTGCGCTGCAAATTTTTTATGGATGCTAGGGGATAAGCTGTGCTCAACTGGATTGCCGAGCACTCCGTACTGTTTAGCAGACATGATTAAACTTTAGCTATTTAGGAAGGCGTCAACTGTCTGGAGGAGGCACTGCGCTGGATAATCATCTGTTAAGACTGCATCTCCTATGGAGCGCAGCAAAACCAACCTTAATTTTTTGTTGTAGGATTTTTTATCCAAATGCATCATGTCAATAAATTCCTGAGCAGTCAGCTCAGAGGCTAAACGGCTAGGCAGATGCAAGCCATTGATTAATGCATGTAATCTATCAAAATCTTGTTGGCTTAACCAATCCATGCGTACAGACATGGAAGCGGCCATTAGCATACCAACGGCAACTGCCTGACCATGTGACCAGACTTCATAACCGGTACTTGTTTCAATGACATGGGCAAATGTGTGGCCGTAATTGAGCAGCGCCCGCACACCGTTGTCTCGCTCATCACGCGCTACAAAGCTCGCTTTATTGCGGCAGGATCGCTCAATGATATGGGCCACCGCATCTTGGTCGCGATTGATAATGTGTGCCATATTTGACTCGAGCCAATCAAACAATGGCCGATCTCCTATCGCGCCATATTTAACCACCTCTGCCAATCCAGAAATAAATTCTTGCTCGCCAAGTGTGTTTAGTGTATCGGTGTCAATAATCACGCTATTGGGCTGATGGAAGGCACCAATCATATTTTTGCCCTTCGCATGATTAATAGCAGTCTTGCCGCCTACCGATGCGTCGACCTGTGCCAAGAGCGTAGTGGGGATTTGCAAGTAGCCCACGCCACGCTGGTAAGTTGCCGCAGCAAACCCCGTGAGATCACCGACAACACCACCCCCCAATGCGATTAACACACAACTTCTATCAAACTTTTTTTCTATTAAACAATCATATATCGCATCGACACTAGCCTGATTCTTATGTATTTCCCCAACATCCAGCACGATATTGGCAAGATCATACCCCTTAAAAGCCGCTTGTAAACCAGGCAGATACTGCTTGGCAACAAGACGGTCGCTGACAATCAGCACCTGCTTGCCTGGGACATGTGCTTGCAGTAGCGCTTTATCCGATAGAATTCCACTTCCCAGATAAATGGGATAGCCATTGCCTACAAGGTCAACTTGTATGATGTTCATAAGTGCAGTACCACACTGCCAATAAATATTACTATGACGTCAACTAAATAGCGCAGTTAAAACTAAGCACTCAGAAATTCAAAAATTTTATTTACAACAGACTGCTTAGTTAAACCACCCACATCAATAGACAAATTAGCTAATGATTGATAGATCGGTTCGCGTTGCTGATGCAGGTCAGTCAAATAGCCGCTTAAATCCTTCTGCTCCTGCAACAGAGGGCGATTGCGATTCATTTTTGTGCGTTCTATCTGTTGCTGAACTGATATGGACAGAAAAACAACGACTCCCTGAGACAAAATAAGACGGTTTTCATCTTTCAATACTGCACCGCCTCCCGTGGCAAGCACAATATTTTCTTCTTCCATCAGTGATTCAATAACGGAAGATTCTCTTTCGCGAAATTTATCTTCACCTTCATATTCAAATATTGTACAGATAGAAACACCCGTACGTTTTTCTAACTCTCCATCACTATCAAAAAACTCTCTTTCCATTTGACGGGCAAGCAAACGGCCAACGGTCGTTTTACCGGCACCCATAGAGCCAATTAGAATAATATTTTTTTGATATGTATCGCGCAAAGAACTCACACTAATCTAATAGATAGCAACGAGTAAAGTTAACACAAAAACGCTAAGACGGAAAACACACTAATACAGCAAATTTCTGTATTTCGCGTGCATAGGGAGCTGATTACAACCAATAGCGCTATATCGCATCGAGTTAGATAAAGATGGTAATTCTGATGGTGCGCACCACACCGTTAGATATGGCGCGCAACTAGAATAATCTCAATACTCATAGAGCACCAAATACTATTGCTCAAGTATAGTCGGTGTAATAAATATCAGCAATTCACTCTTATTATCTGAGTTTAATCTTGCCCTAAAGAGAGAGCCCACTAAAGGCAAGTCAGAGAAAAACGGTACTTTACGTACAGTATCCAGAGTCGTTTGCTCATAAACACCACCGAGCACAACTGTCTCATTATTCCCTACCAAAACTTGTGTAGAAACCTCTCGTGTGTCAATACTTGGCACCTGATCCCCGCCACCCGTTGTAAAGACTGCACCAACTGTATCTCTTTTCACGATCAAGTCCATAATAACATTCTCATCCGGTGTGACCTGAGGTGTGACCTCTAGTGACAAAACGGCCTTTCTAAATTCAATCGTCGAGTTGTTATTATTAGTAGTAGCACCCGCATTATTGCCAGACGAGTTAGACGTACTATACGGTATCTCAACACCTTGTTCGATAGACGCTTTCTGCTGACTGGCGGTAATCAGTCTTGGACTAGATACGACTTTACCCTGATTCTCAGCTTGCATAGCTGACAGCTCAAGCTCTAGTAAACGTCCATAAGGTAGCTTCGCAAAAGCCAAGCCAAACGATGCTGCACCAGAAGCCGCAGCATAATTGACGTTAAATCGACCATTACCAGGGTTAGTGCCCGCAAGCAAACTAGAAACACCCGTAGAGTTGCCAGAAACAGCGACCTGAGCACTACCTGCACTACCACTCAGGTTAGATACACCAAATCGTACGCCAAGATCTTTAGAGAAATTATCCGATGCAACAACCACTCTGGCATTGATCAACACCTGTTGCACGGGTATATCAAATCTCTTAATCATATCGCGTATGTTGTCGATGCGACTGGGTATATCTCTCACCAAGAGTTTATTCGTGCGCGAATCGACAGCTACGCTACCTCTTGGAGACAAAATAGAACCGCCACCAGAAGACCCGACATCACCCGATACACTCGGTACACTCGTCAATATCTGAGCAATATCGGCAACCTTAGCATAGTTAATCTGAACGATATCGACTACCAACTGCTCCAAGCTTTCGTTGCTTTTGACTGACTCAAGTGCCCAACGCTCGTACTGGGCAATCTCAGAGGTGGGCGCAATTAGCATGACGTCACCCTGAATATTTTTGGCTAGGTTCTTAGTCTGCAAAATGACATCTAAAGCATGATCCCAAGGAACATCTTTAAGACGCAGCGTCACATTGCCTTTAACATTGTCACTAACAACCATATTAATATCGGTAAAGTCAGACAGTATTTGCAAAATGGCACGTACAGACACATCTTGGAAATTTAGTGAAATACGATCGCCTTTATAGGACTTTTTCACCTGATTCGCTCTGCTACCAGATGCCACTGAAAATCTATCACCCGTATGCTTGCGAACCTCAGCAGTAATCACGTTGCCCGATTGAAAAACCTGCCCATCATACAAATCAGAAGACATCGTAATAATCGCACGCACATGGCCACCGTATCTAAAGACATCGACATAAGCGACCGGCGTAGCAAAATCTAACACATCCATACGGCGAATCAGATCTTCGACAACATCCGCATCAAAAAAGTCCAGAATTAATTTACCGGGGTTATCAGCTGATTTAACGACGGGTGTAGCACTCAAAAATTCAAATGCAATCAACCCTTCACCATCGAACCCTCTACGGAATGACACATCGGTGACAGTTTGTGGAGAGTAAAGTTCATTATCAGATAAGTCTTCAGTATCGTCTTCACTGAAGATAATTGAATCCGCTTCTATTTGTGAATTTTGCGAATCCGCTGCTATTTGATCAGTCTGAGCATCAGCTAAAGCACCATCTGAGTCTGCTACAACAACATCATCTGATGAAAAATCACTTTCAAATACAGACTCATCCTCAAAATCCAAGCTGTCATCTAAGGCGATTTCATCTGAAGGTTCATCGAAAGCATCCGCATCAGATGAAGGTTCATCGAAAGCATCCACATCAGAAGCAGCATCAAGAGAAGCGGTTGTATCATAAGAATCTGCATCGGAAACAGCCGTATCATAAGAATCCGCATCGAAAGCAGTCGTGTCAGCAACTGTCGTATCTACGACATCCAACACAGAATCAGGTTCGTTCAAGATATCAGCATATTCTTGATCGGACAATAAGGGTTGACTTGCATCAAGTCCAACTTGCACATCGCTGTCCTTTAGAACAACGTAGTAGGGCACCGGCTTTGATAGCTCAAGGATTACGCGTGTGCGCTCACCACTCTCAACCACCTCAACCGCATCAACCAAATCACTGTCAAATTTAACAGGTGATGAAATATTGTTTAAAACGCCGTACATATCAATCACTACGCGAGGCGGACCGTCAATGAAAAAATGACGTACGTCTTTCACATCCGAATCAGAGATTTGCAAGCTGACAATATTATCATCATCGGAATAAGCAACCGATTCCAAATAATTTACCTCCGCAGCCTGCAGCGCACTAGAGAAAAAAGCAGCCAGTAATAAGCCGCCAGATAAACATGCGCGCCAAAAAAAACTGTACATGCGTATAAAATAATATTGATCTAAATACATCAGAACTTCCTGAATTTATACTGCGATTTATCGCAGATTTTTACCATCACTGCGGCCTGAACGCTCAGCTAAGAAAAGCATTGTTTCTTGGCTGACAAACTGACCTTGACTATCGGAAACCAACTGACTCACCGTAATTGAATGATCGTCAATAACGACAATCCTACCCTCGCTCTCGCCCATGTAATCACCCAACCCAACACGATGCGAAACACCATTTGGATCGATCACAATACCCGAAATCTCTTCGCCACGAGCGAGTGTGCCTACCATTGTTATAGAAGTTAAAGAGAATTTTTCTAACGGCTGCTTAGGACGATTTGAAGTCTGGTGCGGACTCTCCACCACAATACTTTCCGACACAAACGGGTCAAAATCAAAGTTGTGCCCAACACCTGATGCGCCCCCATCACCGATCACATCTGGGATTGGCGTTAAATCTCTCAAAGAGTTACGCGCCACCTCATCCAAAAAAAGACTCAAATCTGACACATCCTCGCCACAACCAGATAGGGAGAGCGTTAAAGCAAGAAAGACTGAGCCACGAAGTAAAGATTTGCTCACGAAAAAACACCCCAGCCTAATTGGGCGCACAAACCCGAAATCAAAATAATTAACAAGTAGTTTCATTATGCGACAAATAACCAATACACTATAGTTCATCATCGGCCAAGTAGCGATAGGTAACCAATATCATATCCATCTGCAACTCACCTGACTGGCCTTGGTTGTTTTGAGCCGCTGCACTCTTAATAGAAACACTCTTCACAGTAATGATACGTGAAAGCTGCGAAACCGACTGCAAAAAAGCACCAAATTGTTGGTATGAACCTTGCAAAACTAATTTCACTGGTAACTCGGTATAAAAATCTTGGGTTTTTTCAGAACCAGGTGCAAATGATTCTACCGACAAACCCGCCAAGGATGCGCTCTGAGAAAGATCTATTAACAGGCTCTCTACATCCAATGCACTTGGCAACTGCTTGCGAACAGAACCAAAAGAGCTACTCAACTGATCCAGTTGCTCGCGATACTCATCTAAATTAGCAACCTTCTGGTATTCCCGCTCATAGGTTTTCTTGAGGGTTTCCTCTTGTTGTTGCAAGGATCTGAGGCTAGCATAATCGCTAGGCAAACTAATAATTGCCCCCACCACAAACACGGCCAAAAATAGCAATGCAAAAGCAACGACCTTAACCGGTAAGGGAGCGCTGCTAACACGCCTGATACCCTCGGCATCTAAATAACGCGAATAATCAGCCATATGTGAATACCAAAAACATCACAATATTCTTATCCTTAGACATAATTGACAGTCAACAAAAAACTACTAAAACCGTTCTGATTCGCCCGTAAGGTCTGTAGTGTAGGGTCGCTAAACGCATCCGATTGCTCTAGGTTTCGCATCAACGCAGGCACTGTTGCCGGCGTATTTGCTCTACCAGATATCTTCACCTGACCGCCATCCTGTACAACACTAGATAAAATAATGCCCTGTGGAACCGCTTGGGCAAGATCGTAAAAGGAATCAACCGCCTTAAACCGCGACAAATTTAAATTGTCGATCACACGAAGACGCGCCAAAAACTTAGACTTCTCGCTCTCTAAACGTTGAATCTCTTTCACCTCGAGACCAATGCTATCAATCGCTTTTTGCATATAGCTATTTCTAACTCTCTGACCTTGAGTCCAATCGTCAAATATGCCGTTGACGTAATACACCGTCACCAAAGAACAGAACCCGACAGCAACGGCCATCGCAGCAAATACTTGTATACCAACAGCGCGCTTCTTTTCACGCCATGGTAGAAGATTGATGGCAATTTCACTCACTTCACAAATCTCCTAAGCGCGAGCCCTGACACGATTAGCATTGAAGTTGCATCGGCAATCAACTCCTTGCGAGGGACCTGGGACGCCACTTCCATTTCAGCCAATGGGTCGATCACACTACAGCTCACGCCTGTATGCTGCTCGACAAATTGATCGATCTCAGGCAGTGAAGCACACCCACCAGCCAAAGCTAAATGCGCAACCCGATCATGCCCACTTGCAGAGAAGAAAAATTGTAAAAAGCGATTAATCTGCTGCACTAACAAGCGCTTAAAAGGCTCGAGAACTTCGGGCTCATAAGTATCTGGCAAGCCACCTCTACGTTTTGCTCTACCAGCATCTTCATAAGATAAGCCATATCGGCTCATAATCTCTTCTGTCAAGTTGCGCCCACCAAAAACTTGATCTCTAGAATATACCAAATCATCCCCAACAAACACATTCAAGCTTGACATGGTTGCACCTATATCAATTACCGCAACAACCTCATCAGGCGACAGCCCGCTGATACCCGCTCTAAGCTCTTTAAACATACGATAAGTGGCATAGGGCTCCGTGTCGACGACCACTGCCTTTAACCCACCCAACTCCAGCGCGGTTACCCGATCCTGCACACCCTCCGACTTGGACACTGTCAAGAGCACATCTACATTGCCGCGCGTGGTTTGATCAGGGCCCAACACTTGGAAGTCCATATTGACCTCCTCCAAACTGTAGGGGACATACTGATCAATATCCATCTGGATGCGGGATTCCATCTCATCTTCGGACAGGTTGCCCGATAGGCTGACAGTTTTGCTGATTACCTGAGAGCCAGCCACCGCCACTGCGGCCTGCTTAGCACTCGTGCCAGAATCTTGGACGGCCAGCCGAACGGCAGAGCCGACAGCTTCGACATCGTATATCAGCTTTTCGCGTACCGCGCCCTTAGGGAGAGGCACTATGGCGCACGCCTCAACACTATAAGCACCATAACGCTTGCCGAGTTCTAATAGCTTGACCGAGGTGGAAGTGATATCCACACCAACCAACTTAGAACTGTCCTTGCCAAATCCAAACACACTCAAGCCCTAAACAAAATCATCTAAATTAAACCAACCGCCTCAGAGAGCCTAGGCTAACAAAAAAACTGCTGGCGGGTAAGGGCTACTAACCCCCGGCCAACATAACGACACTGTAACACAAATGCCTCATAAAAAAAACACGATTCCTAGCTGTGTAGGGCCAACGGTCCTAAGGAGCTGTATCCGCGCGGCGAGCCATCTCCATGCCACGCAGTATATTGTAAGCTTGCAACAACTGATAGTCGCCATGAAAATCAAATGCATCATCCTTGGGTTCATCCTCAGCCGCATCTTTATCCGGCTCTTCCGCCTGCGACTCAGAGTCTGACTTTAGCCGCAAGTAGCCAGCATAATTTGACTCCTTTAGCAAGGGCACGGCACCCTCTTTTTGGGTGTCCTCAAAACGCAGGGGCTCGACAAGGATATCGGGCTGTATTCCCTCGGCTTGAATCGACACGCCAGATGGCGTGTGGTAGAAACCGGTTGTCAGTCTAATCACCCCACCAGAGGATAAGCGGTAAATCGTCTGTACAGTTCCCTTGCCAAAGCTGGGCTCACCAACAATTACACCGCGGTGATGATCCTGTAGCGCACCGGCCACTATCTCGGATGCCGAGGCCGATCCACCGTTGATCAAAACCACTAGTGGCGCACCCTTAAGCAAATCACCGGGCCGCGCGTAATGGGAAACAACATCCGTGCCACGGCCACGTGTAGAGACGATCTCGCCATCTTCTAAAAATGCATCGGCGACATCGACTGCAGCAGAAACGCCACCACCGGGGTTATTGCGCAAATCCAACACAAGCCCTTTCAGGTCGCCGTCGCTCTCGTCGCGCAGGTCCTCCAAGATATCTGCTAGATCCTCCGCCACGCGCAAATTGAAGTAAGACAAGTGCACATAGCCGTAGCCATCGCCGATAATTTCACCGCGTGCGGTTATCAACGGAATGGTGGCACGTGTAATATCGACAGTAAAAGGCTCTTCGCCTTCGCGCCATATCGACAAATTCACATCCGTCCCCACATCGCCACGCATGAGATTGATCGCATCCTCAAAGGTCATCTGGCCTTGAACAATCTGACCATCGATGCGGACAATCCGATCGCCACTTTTGATGCCCGCGCGCTCTGCAGGCGTATCCTTTATAGGAGAGACCACCACCAGCACACCCTCTTTCATGGAGACACGCACACCGACACCACCTGTTTTGCCGTAGAGTTGGCGATCGAAGTTCTTGTAGTCCTTGTCGTTGTAGTACTGCGAGTGCGGGTCAATTTTTTGCAACATGCCCTCGATTGAACTGCGAATCAGATCCGCATCGGTGTGGCTTTCCACGTGTCGGCTTTTAACCAGATTAAAAATGTCGCTAAAGGTGCGCAACTCCTCTAGTGGGATCGCATCGCGATCCGCCGCCGGCGAATCAGCCGAGATAGCAGGTGCACCCAGCAGGCCGACCACGGCAATCACAGCCATAGCATATGCAAAATAGTGAATCATGGATTTTCCAGTAAAAGTCACGCTATAAACACTCAGCCTAGCCGCTTAAGACACCCAGACCAACAGGTGTGAGCGGCCAACCGAGAGTACTTGTAAGAAGGATTACTCACAGCCGGGAAAATCCCGGCGAGTGGCGCCAACATAAATTTGTTGCGGCCGACCGATACGCGCCTCTGGATCATCTACCATTTCCATCCAGTGCGATATCCAGCCAATCGTGCGCGCCATCGCAAAGATAGTGGTAAACATATTCATTGGCACACCAAAAGCACGCAGCAATAAACCCGAGTAAAAGTCGACATTGGGATAAAGATGACGCTCTTTAAAATAATCGTCCTCTACTGCGAGGCGCTCTAACTCTAATGCCAGATCAAACATCGGCTGATTGATTTGCAACTCCGACAATGCCTCGTGACACAGCTCGCGAATGATACTAGCACGCGGATCGAAATGCTTGTACACCCGATGGCCAAATCCCATCAGACGAAATGGATCTTTTGGATCTTTGGCCCGACGAATGAGCGTGGCCGGATCGGCCCCGGACTGAATCAACCCCTCTAGCATGCGTATCACCGCCTCATTGGCGCCACCATGGGCCGCACCCCATAGCGAGGCGATACCTGCGGCTATACAAGCATAGGGATTACTGCCCGAACTCCCCGCCAATCTCACGGTGGATGTAGACGCATTTTGCTCGTGATCTGCATGCAAGATGAGTATCACATCCAGCGCCCGCACCATTTTTTCAGATGGCACGTACCCAGGCTCTGGGCGCACGCCAAACATCATGTTCAAAAAATTCGCCGTGTAGGGCAGGTCATTACGCGGATACATAAACGGCTGCCCCAGAAAGTGCTTGTAGCAATAGGCAACCAATGTCGGCATCTTGGCAAGCAGGCGGTAAGCCGTCAGCTGGCGGTTCTCCTCATTGTGCACATCGAGCGCATCGGGATAAAAAGATGACATCGCCCCCACCACACCACACAGCATGGCCATCGGATGCGCATCGTAGTGAAAGCCTCTGAAAAAGTCCGCCATGCCCTCATGCACCATCGTGTGATGCTGGATCATGCCGGTGAACTCATCCATCTGACCCGAAACTGGCAGCTCACCATGTAACAACAAATAACACACTTCTAAGTAGCTGCTGTGTCTTGCAAGCTGCTCAATTGGGTAGCCGCGGTACAACAGCTCACCCTTGGTGCCATCTATATAGGTAATGGCACTGCGACAACTAGCGGTGTTGGCATACCCCGAGTCGTACATGAAGTGCCCAGACTGCGCGTGCAAACGACGCCCATCAATTGCCGGTGCGCCGAGCGACCCACGCACAACGGGCAACTCGATTGCACTGCCCGATGCAGGATCAAGCAATTGCAACGACTCTGTTGTGTTAGTAGTCTCTTTCATTGACAATTTTAGGCCATCCTTGCCGCCTTATAGAGTGGCGCCAGCGTAAATTCTTAAGTTTATGCTAGTCAACACAATAAAACAATGGCAACTGCTA
>CAZROX010000012.1:0-19731 GCA_964601845.1 uncultured Halothiobacillaceae bacterium | reverse complement strand
GCCACTCACTGTCATGTTGCCAGTTGTAGGGTCATTTGTAGTTAATGTAACGCCATCGGTAATGGTATAAGCGTCACTAACCGTCTGATTGGTGATTGTGGTATCAGTTGTTACCGGCACAGCCTGCGCACCAGTGCCTAGCACAGGCAAAGCGACAAGCAGCAGTATCAAGAGGCCTGTTTGTCTAAAGCTAGTGCCAAACAAGTGGAAAATACCCATATAGTGTACCTATTGACTCAATAGTTATGCGAAAAAGCGTGAGACAAGGTGCCCATACATATTCATATGGGATGTCCCACAGGACAGCCCATATGAATAAACTCAATACAAACTCATGTCAGTATCGCAATAGTAACATAGGTGCATAGGTGCACGATACGCACCTATGCATATTAGAGTGTGCTCGACAGTGTTTTTGCCGCCCTAAAATCAGCCCAACACATCGTGAATTGCATCCCGAACGATGTCTACAATTTGATCCAATGTCGCCTCATCGGTAGTCAGTGGTGGGGCAAGGCAGATGACCTCACTGCGTACACGCGTGTATAGCTTGCGCGCCATCAATGCCTGTAGCAGCTTGCCACCCAGTGCAAATTCTGGTTCAAACCACGTCTTGTCGGATTTCTCGCGTACAATCTCAACGCCTGCCATCATGCCCTGGCCACGCACATTGCCTACATGCGGATGCCCACTTAACACCTCTTGCAAGTTTTTTATAAAGCGCTCACCCTTGCTCGCACCCTGCTCAACAACGCGTTCCTGTTCGATGATATCTAGCGTCGCCAGAGCCACTGCACAACAGGTCGGGTGCCCACTGTAGGTATAGGCATGCATCCAAACCTTGTCATAGCCCTGAATGGTCGTCGCAATTTCATCGCTGATCCCTATGCCGCCAAGTGGCACGTAACCGGAGGTAATCGACTTGGCAAACTGCATCAGATCTGGCTGTACACCGTAGTGCTCAAGCCCAAACATACGCCCAGTGCGCCCAAACCCGGTAATGACTTCATCTGCAACCAGTAAAACATCGTACTGATCGCATATTTCTCGAATTCTTTTGAAGTAGTCGCTCGGCGGTACGATCACACCGCCCGCACCCTGCACGGGCTCAGCAATAAACATTGCCACAGTCTCCGCGCCCTCAGCAAGAATCGCACGCTCCAGCTCATTTGCCGCCGCCACGCCCTGTGAGCTACCATCCTCTGGCTTGGGGTAATGGTAAGGGTCGTGTGAGGGGATGTGCGAAAAACCGGGCATACGCGGCTCAAACAGTGGCCAGTATCCAGCGATACCTGTGGCGCACATGGCAGCAAATGTCACACCATGGTAGCCGTATTGGCATGAGATGACCTTAACTTTGTCGGGCTTGCCTTTTAATTTCCAATAGGAGCGCGCCAGTTTGATATTGCTATCTGTGCTCTCACCCCCACCAGAGGTAAAGAAAAATGTATTGATATTAGGATAGGTGATATCCGCCAGCCTGCGCGCAAGCTCGATAGCTGGGCGGTTAGAGCCACCCGCATAGCTAGAGCAAAACGCCAGCTCATGCATCTGCTTTGTCGCCGCCTCAGCTAACTCCGCCCTGCCATGCCCCAGACTCACATTCCACAGGCAGGACAGGCCATCGATGTAGCGACCGCCATCGGCATCGATGAGATGCGACCCCTCGCCGCGCACCCAAACACGGCCATCCACATGCCCCGATGTGCTGTGTAGCGGGTGAATGAGATGCCGCTGATCTTGTGCCAACAGGTCGGCATTAGTCATATTAGCCATTGTATAGCCCTCTAATTAATTTGGATAAAAACGCGCAAAAGTAACCTTAATATTTGGCAGAATAGATAGTGCCATGCAATCTGTCAAGCGAGCGCACATCCCCGCGCCTGCCAGCACAGACTATAATGGCTGTGCCTATGGTGGCGTCGATTGATTTTAACTTAGCATTTAGTGTATAAAGTGGCATCTTAAGATTGTACAAAGCGGCTGTGCGTATCGCAATTAACGCACTCACTCCTACTGGCTCTACGACATAACATTAACCGATGCAGCGCGAACTAACCCCTTGAAAAAAACGCTGTACGATAAACTCTGGGATGACCACCTGGTGCATGTCGAATCCGGCACGGCACTGCTGTATATAGATCGCCACTTGCTACACGAGGTGACATCGCCACAGGCTTTTTCTGGTCTCTCACTAGAGCGGCGCAAGCTTTGGCGAGTGGACTCCATGCTGGCCGCACCCGAGCACAACACCCCAACCATCAAGGCAGAGCTAGATAGCACCATTAAAGACCCGCTGTCGCGTATCCAAGTAGAAGCGTTGCAGCGCAACTGTAAAACCCACGGCATTGACCTGTTGGATATCGGCGATCTGCGCCGGGGCATCGTACACGTCATGGCACCAGAGCTTGGCGCGGTCATGCCGGGCATGACGGTGGTCTGTGGTGACTCACACACCTCGACGCACGGCGCGCTGGGCGCGCTAGCCTTTGGCATAGGCACATCGGAAGTCAAGCATGTGATGGCCACCCAGTGCCTGTGGCAGAAAAAAGCAAAAAATATGCAGGTGGTGATTGAGGGGCAGCTCGCTCAGGGCGTCAGCGCCAAGGATATCGTGCTCGCAGTTATCGGAAAAATAGGCACCGCGGGGGGCACGGGCCATACCATCGAGTTTGCCGGCAGCACCATCCGCGCGCTCCCTATCTCCGGTCGCATGACAATATGCAACATGGCGGTTGAGGCCGGCGCACGCGCAGGTCTCATCGGGGTCGATGAGACCACCATACGCTATATCGAATCTCGCCCCCTGTTTGCCCAGCACGCCGAACAACTCGAGGCCGCGCGTGCACACTGGCACACACTACACAGCGACCCGGGTGCGTTTTTCGATCGCACCATCGAGATGCGAGCCGAGTCAATACAGCCACAGGTGACCTGGGGCACTTCGCCAGAGATGGTGTGCTCTATCGAGGATTGCATCCCAGACCCAGACAAAATGCAGGGGGCGAACCAGTCTGAGAGTGCTCGCAGAGCGCTCGCTTACATGGGGCTGTCCGGCGGAGAAAAAATCAGCGACATCACCCTCGACAAAATATTTATCGGCTCGTGCACCAACTCCCGCCTAGAGGACCTGATCGAGGCTGCGACTGTTGTCAAAGGCAGTAGCGTACACCCCTCTATCAAACAGGCCATCATTGTGCCCGGCTCTGGCACTGTCAAGCTGCAGGCCGAGCAGATGGGGTTGGATAAGATATTCACCGACGCGGGCTTTGAATGGCGAGAGACCGGATGCTCTATGTGCCTGGCAATGAATGCCGACAGACTAGAGCCCGGCGAGCGCTGCGCCTCGACCTCAAACCGCAACTTTGAGGGGCGGCAGGGTTTTGGCGGGCGCACGCACCTAGTCAGCCCCACCATGGCGGCAGCGGCGGCACTGGCGGGTCGATTTGTCGATGTGCGCAGCTTTTTCAAATAGCCCTTATGCAAAAATTTACCTTTTTAGACGGGTTAGTGGTGCCTCTGGATCGCGCCAATGTCGATACCGATGCCATCATACCCAAGCAGTATCTCAAGTCGGTCGAAGTACTCGGCTTTGGCGATGCCCTGTTCGATGAGTGGCGTTATCTGAGCCCCGGCCAATCCGACTCAGACCACAGCGCCCGCCCATTGAATCCAAAATTTATACTCAATGAGCCGCGCTACACGGGTGCCAGCATCCTACTCAGCGGCGACAACTTTGGCTGTGGCTCTTCGCGTGAACACGCGGTTTGGGCGCTGTATCAATACGGCTTTCGCGCCCTGATCGGGTCGAGTTTTGCCGATATCTTCTGCAACAATTGCTTTAAAAATGGCCTGCTGCCCATCGTGTTGGACAAAAACACTGTGGAACAACTCATGCGAGATGTGCAAGCCAACCCGGGCTATCGGCTGAGTGTGGATTTGGCCACCCAAACCATCAAAACGCCCGAGGGCGATGCGCTGGCATTCGAGTGCGACAGCTTCCGCAAGTCCTGCCTGCTAGAGGGTATCGACGATATCGACCTGACGCTGCGCCTCAGAGACACCATCGAACAATACGAGCAAAAGCGGCGCTCAACGTACCCTTGGATGTTTGATATGCATCTGCCCTCCCAAGATACAAAACCCTCGTGACGCACCGGATTGTCATTCTGGCAGGCGATGGAATCGGCCCTGAAATCACCCAGCAGGCGCGGCGTCTCCTAGACTGCCTCAAGTCTTCTTTTGCGCTGGATATCACCTACACAGAGGCGGTGTTTGGCGGTGCCGCTTACGATCGCACGGGCACGCCCCTGCCGCAGGAAACCCTGTCGCTGTGCCGAGAGGCCGATGCCATTTTGCTAGGCGCCATCGGTGCCCCCCAGTACGATCAACTGCCGCGTGAGCTACGCCCCGAAAGTGGGTTGTTGCAATTGCGATCCGAGCTGGGCGTGTTTGCCAATCTCAGGCCGGCCATGCTCTATCCAGAGCTGATCGATGCCTCCCCAGTCAAGCAGAGCATTATAGAAAAGCTCGATCTGTTGATTGTGCGCGAGCTGGTCGGCGGGATATATTTTGGGCAACCGCGTCTGTGCGAGACGGTGGCAGATGGCACCCAGCGCGCACTCAACACCATGGTCTACTCGACGCATGAAATCGAGCGCATCGGTCGGCGGGCGTTTGAGATTGCACAGGTAAGGCGCAAGCGCCTGTGCTCGGTCGACAAGGCCAATGTGCTGGAGGTATCGGGCCTGTGGCGCGAGGTGATGGAGTCCATTGCCGGCGACTATCCCGATGTGGCGCTCTCCCACCTGTATGTCGATAACGCCGCCATGCAGCTTGTCAGCGCACCGAGTCAATTCGACGTCATCGTCACGGGCAACCTGTTTGGCGATATCTTGTCGGATTTGTCTGCCGTATTGGTCGGCTCTATCGGCATGCTGCCCTCGGCATCGCTCAACGAGACCTGCCAGGGTCTGTACGAGCCGGTACACGGGTCGGCACCAGATATTGCAGGGCAAAACTGCGCCAATCCTATTGCAACCATGTTGTCGGTCGCCATGATGCTGCGCCACTCTTTGGCACGTGGTGATCTGGCCGACTGTATCGAACAGGCGGTGCAGCGGGTGCTCGCCCAAGGGTTGCGCACAGCTGATCTCACCGCCGAGACGACGGGGGTCGTTGGCACCACCCAGATGGGCGATGCTATAATTCATGCAGTTTTAAGTGCAGCGGCACGCTGAGCTGCAACCTGCCCATACTACCGATACAAGCCCATTGAGATAGCTCTAGTGAAAACTTACGATATAGCCGTTGTCGGCGCCACGGGCGCTGTCGGGGAGACCCTGTTATCTATTCTTGAGGAGCGTAACTTCCCGGTGGGGACGGTCTACGCGCTCGCGAGTGAGCGATCGCTCCACAAGCAAGTCCCCTTTAAGAATGGCGACCTACAGGTGCAGAACCTGGCTGAATTTGACTTCTCACAGGTACAAATCGCGCTCTTCTCCGCCGGTGGCAGTGTCTCGGCCCAATACGTGCCCATCGCCGCTGAAACCGGTTGCTGTGTGATCGACAATACCTCGCATTTTAGATACGAGGACGATATCCCACTGGTGATCCCAGAGGTCAATGGCCACGCCCTTGCGCACTACACCAACCGGCACATCATCGCCAACCCCAACTGCTCGACCATACAGATGCTGGTCGCGCTCAAACCGATCTACGATGCGGTGGGCATCGACAGAATCAATGTGTGTACCTATCAGTCCGTCTCGGGTGCGGGCAAAAACTATATCGAAACCCTGGCCAGGCAAACCGCCGATCTGCTCAATGCCACGCCCCTGCAAGATGTCGCACACCATGCGCAAATCGCGTTCAACGCCTTGCCAAAAATTGATCAATTTGAAGAAAATGGCTACACGCGCGAAGAGATGAAAATGGTTTGGGAAACCCAAAAAATCTTTGAGGATGAACAGATTTTGGTCAACCCAACCTGCGTGCGAATACCGGTGTTTTACGGCCACTCCGAAGCATTACATATCGAGACACGCGAGCGCATCGAGCTTGCGCAGGTGCGCGAACTGCTCGACAAGGCACCGGGGGTCACACTCATCGATGCACCGGAGGCCGATCTCTACCCCACCGCCATTGGAGCAGCTGGGGGCGATGATGTTTATGTCGGCAGAGTCCGCCAGGATGTTACCAACGATCGCGGCCTCAACCTGTGGGTCGTCTCCGACAATATCCGCAAAGGTGCCGCCTTAAATAGCGTACAGATTGCAGAGCAACTGATCAGAGACTACCTGTAGCTGCACGCTGATTGTGCGGTTACGCGCATAAATTACAATTGGGCAAATGATACTGTTGAGCGGATTCAACCCGATCTCAATCGGTCTATAATATCGCTGTTGAATGCAAATCTCGAATGATGATGGAGGTCGATAGCCATGAGGAATGCCAAATCTGCCCAAGCCCTACCAATCCCCAGCGGGGATCTCGCCGTTTATTTGCAGCAAATCTCACAGATCCCGCTGCTAGATAAAGCGAGTGAACGCGATCTCGCTAAGCGTCTAGTCGATCATGGCGACCTAGAGGCAGCACAAACCCTGGTGTTGTCGCATCTGCGGTTTGTCGTGCACATTGCACGCAGTTACATGGGCTACGGCCTGCCCTTGGCCGACATCGTGCAAGAGGGCAACATTGGCTTGATGAAGGCTGTGAAACACTTTGATCCCGAGCGCGGCGTGCAGTTAATCTCTTTTGCCGTCCACTGGATCCGTGCTGAGATTCACGAATTTGTGATTAAAAATTGGCGCATCGTCAAGGTTGCGACCACAAAACAACAACGCAAGCTGTTTTTCCGGTTGCGCAGCATGAAGAAATCTTTTGATCGCTTTACCTCGACAGAGATTGCCTCGATCGCGAATGAGCTAGATGTATCACCCGCCGCCGTCAAGGAGATGGAGTCGCGCCTTTGGGCGCATGACTGCTCACTGACACCGACGGCAGATGGCACAGAGGGCCGCTCGGAGCTGCCCGCCATAGAGTATCTCTTTGCATCGGGTAAGGATCCGGCAACCCTGCTAGAGCAGAGCGACAGCCTGCTGCACGAGCAAACTGATCTCTATGCTGCAATGGACACACTAGATGCCCGCAGCAAGGATATTATCTCCCGCCGTTGGCTGAGCGAAAAGAAATCAACCCTCAAGGAGTTGTCAGCCCAATATCAGGTGTCCGGTGAGCGCATTCGCCAAATCGAACACCAAGCTGTGGGCACCCTGCGCGATCACATGGTAAAAAAGCGTAACGACAAACAGGCTCATGCCAAATTGCAGCAACGGCTTATGCAACAATCTGCCAGCTAAGGGGTGCCGACAGCTACGATCTAACCTGCTGTCAAATATCGGTACAGGGCGCACTCGCCATCTACTCAATTACACTAAATGGTTGTTCTGGGGCTGCTATGATGCTATAGATAGGTCTTTAAATAGACGGTACATCTAAAATCGCATAAGGCAAGACAATGGCTACACCCAGACTTTACAAGCGCGTCTTCGCATCGCTACTGTTGCTGTCACTGGTCTGTGCACTACTTGTAGGGTTTCGCTGGAGTGCAACTAGCAGTGACAGTGAGCCGATCATGGTCGGTGTTATGCACTCACTAAAAGGCACCATGTCTGCCGAGGAAACACCCATTGCGGCAGTCACGATGTTTGCCATCGCAGAGATCAATGCAGCGGGTGGACTGCTGGGCAGACAGGTCGAAGCGATTCTACGCGATGGCGGATCAAACCCGCAGCAGTTTGCACAGATCGCCGAAGAGCTCACCCAGGTACACGAGGTAGATGCCGTATTTGGTTGCTGGACATCGGCTTGTCGCAAGGCTGTCAAGCCCGTGTTTGAATCTGAGAACAACCTACTGTTCTACCCGGTACAGTACGAGGGACTAGAATCATCGGAAAATATTGTCTACTTGGGCCCCGTACCCAACCAGCAAATGATTCCCGCCTTCTATTGGGCTAGAGAGAATTTTGGTGGAAAAATTTATCTTGTTGGCTCAGATTATATTTTTCCTCGCGCGGCCAACTTGATACTCAGCGGTTATAAAGGCATGGTCGATGCCAGTATTGTTGGAGAGTCCTATATTCCTCTTGGGAGTACCGATGTCAATCATATCATCGACGATATTATGCAGAGCAAACCTGACGTTATATTCAACACGATTAATGGCAGTAGCAATGTTGCATTTTTTAATGCACTACAAAATGCCGGCATCAACGCAAACACAATACCCGTGATTAGTTTCAGCGTCGATGAAAACTCACTCGACCAAATTCACCGTGCCAATAAAGCGGCGCTCCATAAACACTACGTGGCATCGAGCTATTTTCAATCACTCAACACCCCTGGCAATCAAGCATTTGTCTCTCAGGTGCTCACGCACTTTTCAGATAACTTATCCTATCCAGTCAACAATGTGAGTGCCGCCATGGTAGCTGCCTATGTGGGTGTTCACCTCTGGGCCGATACGGTACGCAACGCCCAGTCGACAGATCCAGTCACTGTACGTCGCCACTTAGGTAAAATGTATCGGATAGCACCCAATGGCCCGGTGTTGGTCGATGAGCAAAACGGTCATCTCTGGCAACATACCTATATCGGACAAATTAACACGGATAACCAATTGGTCATACCGCTGCAAGCCAACAAAAAGTCATCTCTCACCCGTTCTGTGGACAACGAGTGGCAAATACGTATCGTGTGGCAGTCTGACAAAACCATACACCCCGTGCCTTACCCTAAAATACACACGGAAAATGAGTGGAATGCATGGGTGAACGAGCAGTATGGAGAAAAAATAGCCACCCAAGGCACACCGTGACTCCCATTAGCACCCCATCGTACACACTGATCAATTATTTTTTATGTCGCGGCATCTCATACGTGCTACAAGCATGAAGCAGCATGCCAGGCAAATATGTCAAGCCGTATCGGTACTATAAATAAATGCCATTTTACAAGTTAAAAAATCCGTTCTCGGTAAAAAAATTATTTAATGTCAATAAGCTACCCAGCTTAAATAAGCTATTTAATTTAAATAACAAACCTTTACATACTCAGCTAAAGTTTAAGCTGCTGATATTGAGCATCATACCGATAGTTGCCATTGGCTTATGGCACTATGTCACGGCTGTACGCACCACAGAGACCGTGGTAAAAAATAACCTAACTTCTGTGCTATCAGAGCGCGTCGAGTACATTGAGCTGTACTATACACAACAAAAGGATATGCTCACTTTAATCAGCAATCTGCCGCAAACCAGACAGGCGTTTAACATTATTACCAATGTATTTTATCGAAATGGCAAAGATTCAGAACAGTACCAAGAAGTATCTGTAAAATACATTGATTTAATTTCGACACTCGAAAAGCATAGCCAGTCATCCTACTATTTCATCTCCACCCGAGGGCACGTCGTTTTTGCTACCGATAGCAGCGATCCGATCCTCGGGGAGAATATCCGCAAAAAAACCTATGCCGATCACCCGCTAGGTCGCACCTATGTACAAAGTCGCAACTCATTAGAAACCGTTGTGGGTAGCTATAGCCAAAATTCCATTTTAAAAGATGAGATCAACCAATTTATTGTAGCGCCCCTATTAGACGATGGCCGCTTACTCGGTTTTATGGCCCTGCAACTGTCTACTAAGGTTGTCTTAAATCAACTGACCAGTAATCTTCCAAATGGCACAAACGCTCAGATTAACCTAGCCGCGCCCCAAAAAGATGGCAGCATCCTCGTCATATCACCATCCATTCACATCGTCCCCCCAAAGAGCCAGATAACTAACCAGTCGGATGACCAGGTCAGTCGAAACTCAGTCACAGAAAACGACGGTGTCGAGACGCTCTACGATTACCAAGGCAACGAGGTCATCGCCGCATGGCGTTACCTATCCGAGCTACATATCGGCGTCGCCATAACAATAGAGCGCAACAAAGTCATTCGAGCAGTATTGGACCAGCAGATACGGGCATGGCTGTTCAGTGCCGGCATATTCTTTCTTATATGGATTATTGCAAGCCTGATAAGCAGGCAGACCAGTTTGCGTATCACGAATCTTGCCGACGCTTTCAGCGCCATGGCCCGCGGCCAGCTCGGCACCGATCTGGCCATTCAAGGCAAAGATGAAATCGACAGCCTAGCCGGCACCTATAACCTGATGACCAAGGATATGGAGCGCATTATTGCCCAGATTAACAACATCTCTCAGGGCGATTTTCGCACCACGATAGAACCGCGATCAGATGTAGATAACCTGTCGATGTCACTGCAAAGATTAGCCCGCTCACTGCACGATACAGCCCAGATTGCCGGGCAGGTGGCAAGGGATGATTTGAGCTCTCACATCATGGTCAAAGGTGAAGCGGATCGGCTGGGGCAAGCACTCAACGCCATGATCAGCAACTTGCGAGAGCGCTACTGGCACCAAGATGGCCTCGATACCATTTCGCGTGTGCTGCGCGGACAACACCACGATCTGAGCGCCTTGGGGCGACAGTTGATCGATGCCCTATGCCGCTATCTCGGCGCACCTGTCGGCACCATCTACACACCCAACGATACACGTGAGCTGGTACTACTCGGGCACTATGGTATCGATGCCAACTCGGATATTCCGCTCAAGGGCAGTGGGCTGGTCACCCAGGTCACCCAGGAGCGCAAGCACATTCTGATTCGCGACTTGCCACCAGGCTACCTCTCAGTCAAATCTTCACTGGGTACTTTTCAACCATCCGAGTTGTTGATCTATCCGATTGTGCACAACCGCAAGGTACAAGCTGTTTTTGAGTTGGGCACCTTTGGCCGTTTCGAGCAGCGCCATCTGCGTTTATTGGAAAGCCTAAACGCAGATATTGGTATCCACATAGTGGCAGTTGTTACCAACGATCGACAAAAAGAATTGCTCAACGAAACCATCAAGCAATCAGCTGAGTTGAAAGAATCGCAGAGCAGACTCAACGAGCAGCAAAAAATACTACAAGAGAGTAACGATGAGTTGGAGCGCCAAGCCACCTCTATTGCCAAACAAAACATCGCCTTGGAAAAAGCACGTGCAGATGCAGAAAAGGCGAACCAATATAAGAGTGAGCTCTTGGCCAATACATCACATGAGTTGCGCACACCTTTGAACAGCCTGTTAATTCTCTCTAGAATTTTGGCTGAAAACGAGGAGGGCAACCTCACCGAAGAGCAGATTGATTCGGTCAAAGTGATACAGGAGGGCGGCGAAACTCTACTTAGCCTGATCAACAATATTTTAGACTTGTCCAAAATTGAGGCGGGCAAGATGGTGCTCAATACAGGCTGGGTCGATCTCAACTTTTTTGTGAGCTACATCAGACGCAATTTTCAACACATGGTGGAACAAGCCAATTTGGAATTTGAGTTGGATCTCGACCAAACACTACCCACACAGTTTTATAGCGATCAGGTCGCCATGAGACAAATCGTCAGCAATCTATTATCCAATGCGATCAAGTTCACAACATCGGGGAAAATTGCCGTCAAAGTTGGACATCCCGATGATGCCCATGCAGAAAAATACCTGATGTTCATCTCTATATCCGACACCGGCATCGGCATATCACCGGATAAACAACAGATCATCTTTGAGGCGTTCCAACAGGCGGATATGAGCACATCGCGCCGCTATGGTGGCACCGGGCTTGGGTTGTCTATATGCAACGAGCTTGCACAATTACTCGGTGGAGAAATTGAGCTGCAAAGCGAACCGCAAACGGGCAGCACCTTTACGCTCTACTTACCTAAAAACCCGCCCACTCACAGGGCGATCGTATCGGAACAAGCCCCCGATGCACCCGTGCCAACTACGGAGCCAAGCGACCCTGTCAATGCGGTGACAGTGCTACCATCGCAGCCTAAGGAAAAACCAACAGCTGACAATCAAACAGTATTGGCCGTCATCTCACCAGAGTTAGCACAGCCGATACAAGATGCGCTCAATAAAATCGACAAGCGGATGATTTTGGCTGAGACAATCGCAGCAGCATCTAGCATCATCGCCCAGCAAAAACCCGCCTGCATACTGATTGACGCGCAGATGGTCGCGCAGGCGGACACACTAAAAAAATTGTTCGGCGATACCCCACCGGCTCTACCGATTGGCTTTATCGGCCAGATGCCCACCGCATTAGAGAAACTGTTTCCCAATGCACAGCGCGCGCCCCTGTCTATACCCGTGCCTATCATCCCGGAACATTTGAGTCAAATGCTGCTAGAAATGACAGCGACCTCGCAGACACAGAAACAAAAAGCCCTGCTCATCGATGTCAAAAAATTATTTGCAGATGAGCAAGCGCAACTACAAACACTGGGTATCGACATTTCCCCCAGCATGTCTGATGCCATCAAAAAAACCGAGACAACCTACTACAATGATGTGTTGCTGTGGGTCGGCCATGCAAAACAGAGTCTGAAAAAACTCCAAACACTAATGGACAAAATCAAGGCCCGCAGCGGCAGGCTCTCCATCTTTACAAACAAGGATCTCGCTGCAACTTTCAAAGAACAACTCGCCGAGTACAGTGACAGAACGTTCTATCTCAATGAGGATGAACCCTTCAATACCCAATACCTGACGCAATTCCTAAAAACACTCGACAGCACAGCTATACCCCGTACAGGTACAGGGGCGGCAAAAAAGAAAAAGATAGCTGTGCCAAAACAGTTACGCCATAAAAAAATACTGCTAGTCGATGATGATATGCGCAATATCTACGCGCTATCGATGATGCTCAAGAAATGCACCTTTGAAGTGGTGGTGGCTAAAAACGGCCAAGATGGCCTAGAGAAGCTGGCCCAACAAAATGGTAGAATTGATCTGGTGCTGATGGATATAATGATGCCAGTGATGGATGGCTATCAGGCAATTGAGAAAATTAGAGAGCAGGCGCGCTTTTCAGCCCTACCAATCTATGTACTCACTGCCAACGATACACCCGATATCCGCAAGCGTTGCGATCAGTTCGGTGTAAATGGGTATGTTCCCAAGCCGGTGGATATAACGCATCTTATTGAGGCAATAGCGCAATCATTTGCCACAACGCGTTCATCGACAACATAATGGTTTCATTTTACTCTTATATGCGGTAGTCACTAATGGAAATCTCCAAAATACTCATCGTAGACGATTTGCCTGCTAATCTTTTAGCCCTGAGAAAACTACTAAAAAAAGTCAATTGTCAGGTGGTGGAAGCCCTGTCGGGAAACGAGGCCCTCACCCTGTGTCTGGATCACGAATTTGCGCTGATTCTGTTGGATGTCAACATGCCGGAGATGGATGGTTACGAGGTTGCCGAATTACTCAGCCAAGACCAAAAAACCAAAGAGACACCCATCATACTGGTCACAGCAAATTACACCACCAGTGAAAATCAAATAAAAGGCTACAAAGTCGGCGCGCTCGACTACATACAAAAGCCAATTAATGATGAAATACTACTGGCAAAAGTACAGGTATTCCTGAAACTAGAAAACCAAAAGCGCGAGTTAAATGACACGCTCAATGCGCTCAATGAGGCAAGCAACCACAACAAACTGGTGTTCAACTCGGCCCACGATGCCATCTTGTCAGTCGATGAGCAATGTAACATCGTCCTAGCCAACCCTGCAGCGAACTCGATGCTACATATCTATGACGGTTCCCTGTTGGACAAACCTCTCTCCTCTATCTTTTCTTTTGAATCTGAAGACAGCCACGCATCTTGGCAAGAAACATCTATCGCCAAGTCGATGCAATCGGACAATCCGTTTCCCATACGGGAGACCAACCTCGAACTGTTGCGCCAAGATGGCACCAGCTTCCCGGTTGAAATGAGCTACGCGCCCTACACGAGGGAGTGCGATAGCACGACCACCAGCATTAGCAGCGGTGTGGTCACCTTCAGGGATATCAGCGAAATCAAAGGGCACGAGCAAGAGTTGATGCGACTTGCCAGAGAGGATCCACTCACACACCTGCCCAACCGCCTGATGTTTAATGAGCGTTTAGAAGAGGCATTAAACAACTGCATGCGCCACAACGATGGTATGGCCTTGTTCTATCTGGACATGGATCACTTCAAGCAGATCAATGATACCTTGGGGCACGACACAGGCGACAAACTGCTGCTCAGTGTCACCCAGCGCATGCGCGACTGCTTGCGACAAAGCGATATGATCGCACGGCTCGGTGGAGATGAATTCGCCGTACTCATGCCGCGTATCAACAATGTCACAGAGATCACCCGCGTCGCTGAGAAAATGATTCAGCAGATGGGTGCCCCGCACATGTTAAATGGCCACTCCACGCTGATCACTTTTAGTATCGGCATCGTCACTTTTCCAGAGGCGGGCAATACCACCGAACAAATTATGAAAGCGGCTGATACCGCCATGTACCATGCCAAGTCCAAGGGCAGAAACAACTATCAATTTTTTGAGCCAGAGATGCAGCGCCGTGCCATCTTCCGCTCCGAGCTTGAAGACAGCTTAAAAACCGCAGTCAGAAATGAAGAGTTTATTTGCCATTTTCAACCCAAAGTCTGGGCCAGCGACTACAGCTCCAATGGGTTAGAGGCGGTTGTGCGCTGGAAAAGCAAAGAGCGTGGCATGGTCTCTCCGGTGGACTTCATTCCAATGGCCGAGGAAATTGGGCTCATTTTGCCAATTGGCGAGCAGGTGCTCAACCTCGCCTGTCAAACATTTCAAGATTGGCGCGATTCAAACATCGTGTTGCCAGAGCAACATATCGCGGTCAATATCTCGATACAGCAACTGCGTCAAGGCCACTTCATATCAACCGTAAAACGCATTCTAGAGAAAACACAGATTAGCCCGCATCAGCTCACCTTGGAGATTACCGAGTCGACCGTCATGGATAACCCCCACCAGGCGATAGAGATTCTGCAAGAGCTCAAAGATATGGGAATCAGCACAGCGGTGGATGATTTTGGTACAGGTTACAGCTCGCTGATGTATCTCAAGCACCTGCCGATCAGTACACTCAAGATAGATCGCGCCTTTGTGCGCGACATCGGGCGCGATAAAAATGATGAGGCAATTGTACGGGCAACCATTAATTTGGCGCACACCCTAAGCTTAACGGTGACGGCCGAGGGCGTAGAAACCGAGCGCCAAGCAGAGTTTCTAACCCGCAACGAGTGCGACCATTTACAAGGCTTTTATTTCGCCCCGCCTCTGCCGGAGATCGAAGCCTCTGAGTGGCTCCAACAACAAGAAATCAACCACCCCGCCAAAGACGCCAACCAAACCAAAGAAGATAGGCCAAATACATAACGCACGCCAGCTGGCAACGCGATCAACCCGCAAGGGTCGTGTTAACACCGCCCTACTGGCTGTTACAGTGGCAGTGGCTCAGCAACACCTAAAGCACATGCAGATCAAGCAACCCACGCCCTAGTTGCACCACCCGTGTTTTAATGATCTTGCAACAATTTGACATACCATTCACCACGGACGCATGACCATGCACAGTATACCCACCAAGATGCGCGCTTTTGTCCTGACAGGTTTTGGCGGCTTAGAAAAACTCGAACTCACCGAAGATTGGCCAGTGCCCAAGCCCGATGCGGATGAAGTGCTGATTCAGGTGCACGCCTGTGGCTTGAACAATACCGACATCAACACCCGCACCGCCTGGTATTCAACCAGCAACACCGAGCCCACCACAGGCGATGCCCTGCCGCAGGCGAGCGATGATGGCGCTTGGTCGGGCCGCCCGTTACAATTCCCGCATATTCAGGGTGCCGATGTGGTCGGTGAGGTTGTGGCGGTCGGCGGCGATGTCGACCCCGCGCTACTCGGATCGCGCGTGCTGATCGACACCTGGTTGCGCGATTGGAGCGACCCAGACAATCGCGAAAAAATGGGCTACTTTGGCAGCGAATGCCCAGGTGGCTTTGCCCAGTACACCAAGGTCCATCAGCATAATGTGCACCCGATTGACTCCGATCTATCCAGTGCACAGCTGGCCACTTTCCCCACCGCCTATATCACCGCAGAGAACATGCTGAACCGTGCAGGTCTCAGCCGCGATGAGACGGTGCTTATTAGTGGGGCATCCGGTGGCGTGGGATCGGCGCTGATTCAGCTGTCCAAGCGCCGAGGTGCGCGCCCACTTGCCCTGTGCGCAAAAAATAAAATGGCAGATGTCGCCAAGCTTGCGCCAACGGCTGTTATCGATCGCGACGAGGATATCGCCACTGCACTTAGCGCCGCCATCGGCAAGGATCAGGTCGATGTGCTGGCAGATGTGGTGGGGGGGGAGCGCTGGTCGAGCTGGATCGAATGCCTTGCTCGCAAGGGGCGCTACACCTGTGCTGGCGCTATCGCAGGGCCGATTGTGTCATTTGATCTGCGCACCTTCTACCTGCGCGATCTCAGCTTCTATGGTGCGACGACGACACCAGCCAATCTATTTGCACAACTGGTGCGTTACATCGAGCAAGGCGAGATCAAGCCACTGCTAGCGGCCACCTATCCACTCGAACAACTGCCGCAAGCGCAACGCAGTTTTATCGAGAAAAAACACGTGGGGAATATCGTCGTCACGCTCTGAGACTAGGCGTCGGTTGGCTCGCTCGGCACTTGGTCGGTGGGTTTTAGATTGTACTTTTGTATCTTATTAATCAAGGTGGTGCGACCCATACCAAGCTGTCTTGCCGCCCTAGCAATCACCCAACCTGTCTCCAACAACACCTGTTGAATCAGCTCGGTCTCATACTGCTCCATATGACGCTTCAAATTAATGCGACCAACAGGGCGCGCAGTTTTTGGCGCACCATCTGGCGATGCGCCAGGCTCAAATCCCCCCTGATGCAGCTTGCTAGGCGGCGTGCGAAATTTTTCTGGCAGATCGGTTACGCCGACATCTCCCATCGGCATCATGATGGCTAAACGCTCAATCAAGTTGGCCAGCTCGCGCACATTGCCCGGCCAAGGATAGGCGCGCAATACATCCAGTGCATCGGGGAGCAGCGAGACAGAAATGCCCTTGCCATGGTGCATGCGCATGGTTAACTCATCGATCAGCAGCGGTAAATCCTCGACTCGCTCGCGCAGCGCCGGAATATGAATGGGCAAGATATTCAAACGATAATAGAGATCCTCGCGAAATTTTCCCTCGGCAATATAGTGCTCTAGATCCCGATGGGTTGCGCTGATAACGCGCACATCGACATCGATACTGACATCGCTGCCCAAACGCTCGTAAGCGCGCTCCTGCAAAACACGCAGCAACTTCACCTGCATCTGCAAGGGCATATCGCCAATTTCATCTAAAAAAATTGACCCCCCATGAGCGCGTCCAAAACGACCCTGACGCGTGCTCAGCGCATTAGTGAAAGCCCCCTTCTCATGTCCAAACAATTCACTTTCGAGCAAATCCATTGGGATTGCGCCGCAGTTAACCGGCACAAAAGCCTGATCGGAACGGGTCGAGCGATAGTGAATATTGCGCGCCACTATCTCCTTGCCGGTACCCGACTCCCCGAGCAAAATGACCGTTGTCTCTGTGGTCGATGCCCGATCAATCAGATCGCGCACATGGCATATCTGTGGGCTATCGCCCACCAGGCTACGGAATAACTGCAAGGGTGCAACATCGGTTGAATGCTGTTTGTTTTTATTGCGCTTGGAGAGAATCCGATGCACCAGGCCGACAAAAGCCGAATAATTCACCTCTTTGTTCAGCATGGCAGTGTAGCCATCTGGCAAAGAGCGCACCTGCGCATTACCCGTTGTGACCAAAATTAACGGCACATCCTTGATATGTGGCAGCAACCGACTGGCAGCAACGGCAGCATGATCGGATTCGAGAATAAAAATTGCCGCATAGTTGACCAGATTCTCGTACACCGTCAATTGATCTATGTGATCGAGCACAGTGAGCGAATAGCCGATCGTGCCAAACAAGTGCTCCAAACGCTTCACCGCATCTGGCATCTGGCCGCAAACAAGCACGCAATTGGACGCTTTAGCTTTAGTCTTACTCATATCTACCCACTACAGGATAAAACCTCATGCTGGAGTTGTGAAGAACCATCTATACAAAGTCTGCAAACTGTAGATCGGCATGGTAGGAGGAGCGCACCATAGGCCCGCTGGCAACCTGACGAAAACCCATCTCTTTACCGGCAACGGACAAGGCATCGAACTCTTGGGGTTCAATATAACGCACCACCGCCAGATGATCGCGTGATGGCTGTAAGTACTGCCCCAGTGTCAGCATGGACACACCGTGCGCGCGCAGATCTTGCATGGTGGCGTGCACCTCATCCAATGTCTCTCCCAAGCCCAGCATTAAACCAGATTTTGTCGGTATATCTGCAAAGCGCGCCCCAAATTGCTGCAACAGCTCAAGTGAGTGCCGATAATCCGCGCCCGGCCTGACACTGCGATACAACCGAGGCACGGTCTCTAGGTTATGGTTGAACACATCGGGCACAGCGGCACTTAAAGCCTCGAGCGCCGGCTGCATGCGCCCGCGAAAATCTGGCACCAAAATCTCGATACACGTTTTGGGACAATGGGTGCGTATTAACTCGATACAACTGGCAAAATGGGCGCTCCCCCCATCGAGCAAATCATCCCGATCGACCGAGGTTAACACCACATAATTGAGTGCAAGCGACTCGATTGCCCGCGCCAAATGCATTGGCTCCGCCTCATCGAGCGGCTGGGGTCTGCCATGTGCCACATCACAAAATGGACAGCGCCTCGTGCAAATATCGCCCATTATCATAAAAGTTGCCGTGCCGCGCGAGAAGCATTCGCCAAGATTGGGACAACTGGCCTCCTCGCACACAGAGTGCAACTGGTGCTCGCGCAATAGCCTTTTCATGCGCAGCACGCGCTCGTTGGTGACCACCCGCGTCCGAATCCAGGCAGGCTTGGGCTGGAGGACACCACTGGTGTCCACCCGCACCGGGATGCGCGCGAGTTTTTCGGCACCGCGTTTGTGCAGGGCACTCGAGCGAGAGGGTGCCGTGTAGTTACTCATCTAATGGTGCCATCACTTGTTCTGCCAAAAAATTATGTCTATCAAAAAAGTCAAATCTGTCCGCCAGCACCGGCGCCATCAGCTGCGCCAGCTGATTAACCGAAGTCTGGACACCTAGGTCACACAAGCGCGTCACGGCAAGATTGGCGAAGCCACACGGATCAATACCCTCAAAGTATGCCAGATCGTTCGATACATTGATGGCCAATCCATGATAACTACAGCCTCTTTTTACGCGCAACCCCAGCGAGGCAATTTTAGCATCCTGCACATAGACACCCGGTGCCTCGCGTCTGGCGCACGCGCTGATGCCGTAGTGCGACAACAGATCGATCACCACACATTCCAATTGTGTCACAGTCTCGCGTACACTGAGCCCCGCCCTGGCCAGATCGAACAACACATAGGCGACCAACTGGCCAGGCCCATGATAGGTCACCTGCCCACCCCGATCGGTGTGTACCACCTCGATACCACAGGTATCGCGCACGTGCGCTAAACGACCCGCCCGCCCGAGGGTGTAGACCGGCGGATGCTCAAGCAACCAGCACTCATCCTCTGTAGTGGGCGCGCGCGTTTCGGTGAACGACTGCATGGCCTGCCATGCCTGCCGATAGGGCACCTGGCCAAACCAACGACAGCATAGAC